>JANWLS010000062.1 GCA_025450765.1 Vicinamibacterales bacterium
CGGGAGGCGCCGGGCCACGTCGGCCAGCATGTCGAGGAAGTGCCACTGCGGCATCAGCGCGAGGAACGGACAGCGCGTCCTGAGCTTCGAGAAATCGCCGACGACGAAGCGGTGATTGTTGACCTCGGCGGAGATTTCGGTGATCTCCTGGTGCGGGCGGCGGCGGAACTCGTCGAGCAGGCCGATCTCCGCGAGGACCTCGAGCGTGGATGGATGGATCGTGTCGCCCCGGAAATCGCGCAGGAAGTCGCGATGCTTTTCGAGCACCGTGACACGGACGCCGGCCCGCGCGAGCAGCAGGCCGCACATCACGCCGGCAGGACCGCCTCCCGCGATGATGCAGGAGGCGGGAGACTGACAACTCATTTCAGATAGGTGTGAAACCAGTCGAGCGTGCGCTGCCACGCGAGCTTCGCGGCGGCTTCGTCGTAGCGCGGCGTCGTGTCGTTGTGGAAGCCGTGGTTGGCGCCCGCGTAGATGTAGCCCTCGTGCGGGACGCCCGCGGCCGTCAGCTCCTTGTCGTACTCGGGCCACGTGGAGGCGAGCCGCTTGTCGAGCTCGGCGTGGTGCACCAGCACGGCGGCCTTGATCTTCGCGACCTCCTCGGGCGGCGGCACGGCGCCATAGAAGGGAACCGCCGCCTTCAACTCCGGAAGACGCGTCGCCAGCGTGTTGACGATCCCGCCGCCGAAGCAGAAGCCGACCGCGCCGAGATTGCCGTCCGACTCGGGACGCTGCTCGAGCCAGTGCGCGGCGGCGACAAAATCCTCCGTCATCTTCGGCTTGTCGACCTGCTGGAACAGCTGGGCCCCCTTCTCATCATCCCCGGGGTAGCCGCCGACCGAGGTGAGACCGTCGGGCGCGAAGGCCATGTAGCCGGCCACGCCGAGACGGCGCGCGACATCCTCTATATAAGGATTGAGGCCGCGGTTCTCGTGGATGACGATGATGGCCGGCACTTTGTGGCTCGCGCTGGCGCCGGCAGGCACGACCAGGTAGCCGCGGATCGAGCCGTTGCCCTGGGCGGAGGGGACGGTCGCAGATTCCGAGTGGATCCGCTGGTCGTCCCTGGGCACCTGCTGTGCCCAGGCGTAGTTCGGCTTCAGGGCGTCGAAGAGCGCCGCGACGGTGAGGCCGCCGACGGCATACTTCGCGGCCCGCTCGAAGAAGGTACGGCGGTCGATGTCGCCGTGGACGTACAGGTTGAACTCATCCAGCAAGTCCTGCGGGAAGTCAGACGCGTTCTTGCGCTCCATGGGGCGCCCTCCTCAGCTAGAGGGCGCCAGCATACCTGAAGAACGCGGCCGGAAAAAGATCCCGTTCAGATCTTGTTCGGACAGCCCGGACAGCAGCGGCAGGGGATCGTCCGCTCCCCGATGATGTGGTAGTCGTAGGTCAGCTCTTCACCGCGGCGGATGTTGCGGCTGGCGCGGATCCAGATCGTCTTGTCGACGATCTCGAAATAGCAGTTCGGCGAGCAGGCGTGATTGATGAACCGGGCGACGTTGCCGCCGACCGCGGCGTCGCGGCACCAGGCGCGGTTGATCTGGAACACCCAGACGCAGCCGTCCTTCAGGTATTCATCTTCCCGGGCCGCGCACGCCTCGTCGTTCCGGATCAACGCGCCGGCGTAATCGATGATGCGCTTGTTCTTCGGAATCGCCTCCGCGGCGAACACGCCGTGACCATGGATGCCGGAACGGCGACGAACGATCTTCGGCAGCGCTGGAGCCTGACGGGACGACCGGGCCATCCGCCGATCGTACAACAGAGCGCCGGGTCCTGATCAAACCGGCATCTGGAGATCGGGCATCGGCGTGCCGGCAAAGAGTCGCTGGCAGGGGCGCGTGATCAAGCGCGCCCACCGGACGGAGTTGGAT
Organism: Vicinamibacterales bacterium; assembly: GCA_025450765.1. Lineage (GTDB taxonomy): Bacteria > Acidobacteriota > Vicinamibacteria > Vicinamibacterales > CAVVIG01 > JAGWRA01. The sequence continues at coordinate 1,881 of JANWLS010000062.1, forward strand.
CGGCGCGCGCTGTCGGTCGAGATGCCGGTGTTCGCGTACATCTGGCGATAGAGCTTCGAGATCAGCAGGAAAGCGATCCGGCCTTTCAGCGAATCGACGCAGCGGCTGCGCGTCCAGATCGGGCGCAGGGCATAGAAGCGATCCCACACGCCTTGCGTCCGCGCGCGCACTTCGTCGGGCGTCATCACGGGGTGCGGCATGTAGAACTTCGGCCGCTTCGCCGCCGGAATCAGCCAGTGCCTCGTGATCGGAATGCCGTCCACCATGGGCGGCTCGCCGTCGAAGCTCTTCTCCCATTTCTCGAAATCCACCGTGCCCGGAAATGGCGTGAGCATTACGAACTGGGCGAAGGTCATGCCCGCTTCCTGCGCCAGCGCGGCGGTGGCGTCGAAGGTTTCCGGCCGGTCGCTCGGCAGGCCGAAGATGAACGACCCGAGCACATGGACGCCGTGATCCTTGAAGGCGCGCATGCGCGCCGCCAGCTCGTCGCCGGCGAGGTTGAAATTCTTGTAGACGGCCTTCAGACCCTCGGCGGTCACCGATTCCACGCCGACGAGGGCCCCCTTGATGTGGGCCTTGCGCATGGCATCGAGAAAGTCCGGATCTTCGGCCGCTTCCATCGTGATCTGCGTGAAGAAGACCGTGTCGTCCGGCAACTTCGCCAGCAGGGCCATCAGCGCGAAGCGGTCGGCCCGCAGCGCCTCGAGCGTCTGGAGACGCGTGGGATCCTTCAGTCGCCGCGCCTGTGCGAGGTCCTGGAGCGACACCGGGTAGAAGTTGTCGTCGGCCAGCGCGAGGAAGCGGAACCCGCGGCGGCGCAGCTCGACGATCTCGCCGACGACGGCGTCGGCGGTCCGATTGCGCGGCGCCTGACCGTCGGTGCGCCACACGGAGCAGAACGAGCAGTGCTTCGGGCAGCCGCGGACGGTCTGCACCGATGCCCACATGTACCGCCCCTTCGGCAGGAGATCCCAGCGCGCCGGCATGAAGCGGCCGCCCTCGATGCGCCCGCCGTCGTACGTCGGCTTGAGCGCACCGGCTTCCGCGTCGGCGAGCGCGATCGGCCACGCCACATCGCCGTCGCCGGTGACGATGGCGTGCGCCGCGCCGCGCTCGCGGGCTTCTTCGGGAAACAGCGTGGCGTGGATGCCGCCGAAGATCACGATCGCACCGCGCTCGCGCGCCATCCGGCCAATCTCGTATCCCCGCAGGGCATTGCCCGTGTGGATGCTGATGCCGGCGATGTCGCCCGGTGAGAGCGTCGAGGGATCCAGCCGTTCGAGCGTCTCGTCCACCAGGACCGGTGTGCCGAAGCGCTCTGGCGTGGCGGCGGCGAGCACGAACAACCAGCGCGGCGTGATCACCGCCAGGCCGAAGGAGACGTCGCTCGGGTTGATGAGATGGATGCGCATCGTGTTTCGTCCTATGGTTTGGAGATGGCGCGGGCCCTGCCGGCGAACCATCCGCCGAGACCTTCGCCCATCTGCTGCAAGTGACCACCCAGCTGTCGGCCGGCGTGAGCGGTGGTGGTGCCGAGTGCCGCGAACGTCGACGCGTCGAATCGTGAAGATGGCACGGACCCGTGGTCAGCGGCGACCTCGCCCGAGCGGAGCGCCGGGGTGGCCGCCATCATGCCACCAAACGGCTCGGCATCGAGCAGCGCCGCCCGTGTGAGGGCCGGCTCTTGCACCGGCGCCGCCTTCGCCTCTGGAGCCGGCGGAGGCGCCAGCCTTCGCGCGGGCGTCAACCCGTTGTCTCTCACCGCCGACATCGCCGGCCGTTGGACCAGCGCCGCCCCAGTTTCTCCCCTGCGCGCAGGCGCCAGCCTTCGTGCCGGCGCGATTCCGTCTCCCACGTCGGCGAGGCTGATACGGGATTCCGTGAATTGAATGGAAGGCGTGGCCGACGTCGCGATCGCCAGCGTGGCGGTCAGCGCGACCGTGGTCATCGGTACCGCGATCCATCCAGGACGCGACTGACGTTCGCTGGTGCCGTTGAGCAGCCGCACCACTCGCGCGCGCAACACGCGGAACGAACGCGTGGCCGCCGGCACGATGGCCGGCGCGCCGCAACCGGTCAGACGGAGCTCGGCCACGCGTGCCAGGCAGGTGACATAGCGTTGCGGGGCGCGTGTGATCCGGACGACGTGGTCGTCGCAGGCGGCTTCGCGGGCGAAATCGATGTGGCGATTGAGGAGCCAGACGGCCGGATGGAGGCCGAAGAGGGCGGCGATCACGAATTGGGCGAGGCGCAGCCAGTCGTCGTAGCGCAGGAGGTGCGCGTGCTCGTGCAGGACGATTTGATCGAGCTCGTCGCTCGTGAGGTCGCGAAGCACGGACGCGGGCAGCAGAATCATCGGCCGCCGCAGGCCGGCGGCGCACACGCCCGTCGGCTCGTCCGACACGCGCAGCTCGCACGGCCGTCCGGCCGCGCGAGCTGCGCGCCACAGTGGGAGCTGGCGTTCGCGTGTGGCGCCGAGCGGCTGCGCGGCCCGTTTGATCCGCGCGAGCGCCCGCAGTCCTCGAGCGATCTGCACGCCGCGGAGCGCGAGCAGGGCCGCCCAGACCGCGAGCAGGAGCGGCATCAACGCAGGCGAGGGCCGCGGCAGCGCAATCACGAGCGGATCGAGCACGGCGCCGGCATCGACGGTTCCCAGGACCGTCGCCGGTGAGCCGGGCTGGAGGACGACCCACGCGATTCCCGGGATCAGGATGGTGATGATGAGGGCGATCCACAACACCGCGTGCCGAGTGGCGGCGCCCAGGTGGCGAAGCAGACGGAGGAGGAGCAGGGCGGTCAGCGCGACCAGCAGTCCTTGCCACAGCCAGGTCAGGAGGATCGCCGCGATCACGACGTCTTCCTTCCGCGCACCTGGCGGGGCGAGGACACCAACGCATGCGCCTCGATCAGGTCGCGAAGCTGCGCCAGCTCACGGGCATCCAACTGCTCGTGGCCGAACAGATCCATCACCAGCAGCTCGGGCGAATCGTCGAAGAACCGTGTGAGCAGATGCGTGAGCGCCCGACGGCGGGCCGTGCGACCATCGACGATCGGCTCGAAGGTGAACGCGCGGCCATCCTTGTGGTGACGCACGTAGCCCTTCCGCTCGAGGATGCCGAGGATCGTCAGGACCGTGTTGTGGGCAGGAATGTCAGTGTCGCCGGCCGCGACGATGTGATCGATGATGCCGGCGACCGTGGCGCGTTCGAGCGCCCACAGCGCGCGCATGATGCGCAGCTCGGCGTCGGTGAGCGCAGGGGACGGTCGTCGGGCCATCGGGTCGCGGTCGCTCCTAAGAATTTAGGAAGATGTGCCCGCGACAATACAGGCCCGCCGGTCCTTTTGTCAACTAAATAATTAGGAAATGAGCCGCGCCTCCGGCTGGTGCGGCCGAAGGCGCGCATGTGGTGCCGACAGGCGTCAGCCGATCACTCGTCGGCGCGTTCCCTGTCCTCGGCGACTTCGTCGACCGCGTCGTGATCCTGGCCGCCCGCGCCGAAATCGCTGCTGAAGCCGGCCGTGGCGGGGAGGTCGCCCGTGCCGCGGTCGACGTCGACCTCGATGCCCTTCGGATGCCCACCCGTATCCTTGGCGACGCGGGGGAGCTTTTTCGTCGGGTCCGAATCGATCACGCCAAGCACGCTGCCGAACGGCTGGTCCTCGGTTTCCGCCTCGTCTTTTTTGGCTGTGGTCATGGGTGTCTCCATTAATTCGTTCGCGCGGGGGCCCCACCCCCAGCGCCTGTACCTCGCGCACCACGCGCGCTCGGCATTGGTCGAAAGGCTGCGTCGCCTGGAGCGGCCACCGCCGCTCAGCCTCAGCTCTGCGCGCCCGGCATTGGGTCGAAAGGTCATGCGGCTCCTGGGAAATCTCGTGCAGACGTAATGCCAGCTTTGCTCGGCGGTATCGGAATGGTTCAGCAGATGCGTCTGCTATACTGGAGGTTGCCGTTCAAGCGACCGGCCACCTGTGGGGGCGTTCCGGCTTCGACGGGGGTGCTGAGCCGCGGGATGCATGCCGAGCCCCACTGACTCGCAAATCCGGTGGAAACAACCATAACTGCGAACACGCAGCTCGCTCTCGCTGCCTAATTAAGCAGCGGCGTCCACCTCGTCCCGGCCTGGGGGGCGGGGCTGGATGTCATTCATCCAGGCTAGCGCCCGCGTGCGGCTCCGACGCGCGGGTGGGAACGGCCATCGGGACTAGGCCGCGTCGGTTTCTCGTCGCTCTTCGACGCCGCGGTCGAATCATTCAAGAGCGGACACGCATGTAGAGTCCTGCGAGGACGTATTCTCGGACGCGGGTTCGACTCCCGCCGCCTCCAATTCGACTCGGGCGCTGCGCGCCCTCGCTCATGGCAGGCCATTCGACCCGGGCCCGAGTCGAATGCCCGGATCGAGCCTCATCGCGCAGGGCGACTCGCCTTGTGCTCGCTCATGACGAGCCCCTCCTGAAACTCCCTCGAACGAACGATGCGAATCATCCGCTCCCGCCCGGGCGCCGCTCTCGAGCCGTTCGTCGAGTGCTTCTGGTGGACGGTGCGCGAGACTCCCGAAGACTCCGATTCAATGGATAGGAACGCGTTGGCGGGGAATCCGCAACCGCGGGCCGTCGCCGCTCATTTCCGGCAGAATGGTCTGTCGTTCCTTGTCGAGTTTCCCTAAAATAATGAAATGCTGCTTCGGTCCAACGGAGCATCCGCAGGTCGGTTTTTCGTTTCCCTTCTCCTGGTGTTGTCTGGGTCCCTGTCCCTTCGCGCTGATACGCCGGCGGCGCCCAATACCTCTCCCAATAAAGGGCAGGCTTCGGCGGCAGCCAGCTTCACCGTTCCCGGACCACTGTTGCAGGTGACTGTACGACGGGGCGCACAGACGCTGCCTGTGTACCAGGTGCCCGGTCTGCAGCCTGGCGACGTGATCTCGGTGACCAGCAGCTTCAAGCAAAAAGAGCCCGTACATTGGATGCTGGTCTCCGGATTCCTGCGCGGTGCCATCGAACCGCCGCCGGAGAAGTGGTTCAGCGAAGTCGATTTGTGGAAGCACCACAACTGGGACCGCATCCAGCAGATGACGGTCCCGGCCGATGCCAAGCAAGGGCTGCTCTTTCTCGCCCCGGACAGCGGCGGCGGGTTCTCGACACTCAGAAACACCGTTCGCCGCCAGCCCAATCTATTCCTGCGCGTTTCGCAGGACATGACCAACGCCACGGCCGAACAGGGGCGGCTGAACAGCTTCTTCGATGGGATGCGCTCGGCCAATGCCGCGGGCAATCCTCAGACGGCTACCCAGCGTTCGCTTGCTCTGGCCAACAGCCTTTCCATCGACGTCAACGGCAAGTGCTTCGACGCAAACGCGCAACAGACTCCCTGCTTGGTACAGAACACCGACGAGTTGCTGGCCAAATCGGATTCTCGCGGTACCGCCGTCCAAAACCTCACCAGCTTGCCCAGCGCCAGCCTGATTGGCGGCGTCATCAGCAGCCAGTTGGGTGCGGCATTCTTTCCCTACGTCGGCGCCACCATTGACGTCATTCACCTCCTCGGCGGCGCGCGCACGGCCGATTACCAGTACCTGCCGGCGGTGGCCGAACGGCACGGCGATCGTATCCAACTCAAACTGAATCACGACCCGACGTTCAAGCGCCCCAAGTCGGTGCTGGTTTACGTGTTGCCGCAGGTTGATGCCACCACGCCGCCCGGTATCGTCATCGACACGGAAAAAGACCCCGCCTGCATCAGCAGCGCAGCCTCGGCGTTGCCGGCCGAAGCGCCGCCATCCCTGTACTCGGCCCAGTACGGACACGGTTGGACGTTGACGCTGAGGGACGCCGATGGCCGCACACAACACAACATCAGCATCAAGGCCGACCCTTCCGTGGGCGGGTTCCTGGTTTCAGCCGGATCGGTCGACCAGAATCTTTTCAGAAACGACACGTCCGTGAAGGGATCCATCACCGGCCATTGGGGATTCAAGTCGGTGACACTGCCCCCGTTCACTCTGGAGCATTCCCGTTCGGGCGCATGGCAGCTGGATGTCAAACAGCAGGAGAGCCTCATCGCCGGCTCCCACGTCGTCCTCAACCTGAGCAGCCCTGTGGCTAGCTGCATCGGCCAGGTACAGCTCAACGACGGCAAGGGCCATCATCTGGCGGCCGTCGTGAGCCATACCTCGGCGACCACCGTAACGGCGGCGCTCGACCTTGGACCGGCCGCCGTTGGTGACGGAGCCCTGGAGGTACAACAGGTCGGCCTGAATCAGCCCGACCAGCAGAAGCTGCGCATCTATCAACCGCTGCCGGGGGTGGACCAGACGACCTACTTTGCCGGCGACCACGTCATCGAGTTCGGGGGGCAGCGGCTCGGCGAGATCGCCTCGGCCGAATTTGGCGGGACTCACTTTGACCCCGCCGACTTGCTGACATCCGCAGAGAAGAACGATACGGCCCAATTCGTCCAGCCGGACTCGGCGCCGGTGGCAACGGTCGCGGCGAATAGCACCGCGACTGCGGTCCTGCACCTGCGGGACGGACGCACCATGACTGTCTCTTTTGCGGTGCAAGCCTCGCGTCCCAAGGTCAAGATTCTCAGCGTGAATCCACGCAACCCCGCTTCGACGATTCAACTGCAGAATCAGGATGCCGTGCCACAGGATACGCAACTCAATCTGACCCTCCAGACCGTGGTGCCGGCTGCGTTCCAGCCTGACGAGAAGATCCAGATCCGCAGCGATCTGCAAACTGCGCCGGTCGAACTGGCCCTCAGTCATGGGCTCATGCTGCAGGACACGCAGACGGCGATTGTGTCATTCGTACCCGCGCAATTGCTGGGCGCCTCGACCTTTGGGCGCCTCGAGTTCCGCGTCATCGATAGCCGCGGCGTGGCCGGAGCCTGGCACGCATTGCCCAAGGTGGTGCGGTTGCCGCAGCTCACGGAAATTCGCTGCCCGCCCAGCCTCGACTCCAAGTGCACGTTGACGGGCGATCAGCTCTATCTGCTCGCAGCCGTCTCGGCCGAGCCCTCCATGAAGCACGCCGTGAGGATTCCGGGAGGCTTCACCGGAGCCAGCGTGGAGATTCCGCGTCCGAGCGGCAGCACCATCTTTATCAAGCTGCGTGACGATCCCGGCACCGCCGACGCTGTCCTGCTGCCGGTGATTCCGGAACTGCCGCCGGGCAGTGGACAGCAGTAGCATCGCGAACTCCGGGTCCACCTCTGAACACGATCACGGGCGCGTGTGTCTCAGTGCACCGTTCTCTTGAGCGGTCCGGTTCCCGAAAGTTACACGATCGACTCGCAAACCGGCACCGTCGGGATGCGCGCCCGAGAGATGACGCTGCGCATCGTCCCTGGCGATCGCGACACCATGATGCAGGAGCCGTTCGTGGAGGATCTTGCCGCAGAGCTCAGGCGCCTGCTGGCCGCGGCCGACCCCCGAGGCGGCCGATCCGCTGTTTTTCACGAACCGAGTCGCTGCTTCAAATGATCACCGACTCTGAGAGCATTGGCGATAATCGTCAACGACGGGTTGACGGCTCCTGCCGAGGGGAAGAAGCTGGCATCGACGACGTACAAGTTGTCGACTTCGTGGGCACGGCAATTGACATCGAGCGCCGAGGTTGAAAGATCGGTGCCAAAACGAACCGTGCCGCACTGATGGGCAGTGCCGCCGATTGGGATGTTCTGGCCGAAGTAGGCGGTTCGTTGAAGCAGTTGCTGGTGGCAGCCCAGCTGATTCAGCATGCTTTCGAGTGCAGCCACCAGGCGGCGGTGAGCCTCCACGTTCGTATCGCGGAGGCTCAGGACGATTCCGCCCTGCGCATCGAGCGTGACGCGGTTATTGGCATCGGGCAAGTCTTCGGACATCAGCCAGAAGTCCAGGGCATGCTTCGCGATCATCTCCAACGACGTGCCCGGCATCAGGCCGGCCACCAATCCGTGCCATCCTGAGGCTTCCGCCTTCAGCATCTCCGCGTCGGATTTCCCCATCATCTGAATGTGACCGAGAGGATACGGCCAGTCGGAAGACTTGAAATAGAAGTCATTCAGCGCGAGCGTTTTCTGAAAGACCGTGGGGTTCGGCGTTCGCGAGATGGCCATCAGCACTGAATTGTTGTGCCGCATGTAATGTCGCCCGACGACATCCGAGCCGTTCGCGAGGCCGCGCGGGTGCTGCTCGTTCGTCGAACGCAGCAGCAAGGCGGCGGAGTTCACGGCTCCGCACGCCACGACCACGACGTCGGCGGCGTACTGCTCCAATTGCCCCTCACGACTGACGTGCACCGTGGTGATTTCCCGGCCAGACGCGGAGGTCTCCAGCCGATCCACATGGGCTCCGGTCAACAGCGTTACGTTCGGGTGCGCGAGTACGGGGGTGACGCAGATCGTTTCCGCGTCAGCCTTCGCAAGCACGGGACACGGGAATCCATCGAACGCGCTACACCGAATACATGTGCTCGTGCGAAGCGGCCGTCCATTGGCCTCATCCAGCAGAAGGCCGACAGGAAGCGGAAACGGATGATGCCCGAGCCGCGCCAGGTCGTTGGCGAGCTCCTGGATTCGCGGCTCATGCGTGACCGGCGGGTAGGCGTATTCGGCGCTGGCGGACGGCTCGGTCGGGTCCACGCCGTGCCGGCCGTGCACGTGATATAGATGCTCGGCTTCGGTGTAATAGGGCTCGAACACGTCGTACCCGACGGGCCACGCGGGTGAGAGGCCGCCAGCGTGCCGCACTTCGCCGAAATCTTCCTCGCGCAATCGGAAGAGGGCGGCGCCGTACACCTTCGTATTGCCGCCGACGTAGTACTGAATCCCCGGATGAAACGCATGGCCGTTCCGGTCGTGCCACAGTTCCGGGGCACGATAGCGCGCCTGCACGAAGACCGCGTGGGAGTCCCAGTTCTCACGTTCCGTCGGGAGGTAGCTGCCGCGCTCCAGCAGAAGAATCCTCTTGCCCGTCGGGGCCAATCGCCACGCGAGCGTGCCCCCGCCCGCGCCGGTGCCGATGATGATCACGTCGTAGCGATTGCTGGATTCCATGGCAAGACTCCTCGTCTTCAACCCTTCAACGGCGCGAACGCGATCGCCGCCAGACCGACCACAAAGCAAATGAACATGAACGCCAGGCTCGTTTTGGTCTTCGTGCCGCCTCCCCTGAACTCACGCCATACGAAGACGCCCCAAATCGCCGAAATCAGCGTGTTCCCCTCCCCGAGCGAAAACGAAACGGCCGGACCCACCATCGGGACCGCGGAGGCGACGAAATTGGCGACGGTGCCGATCGTCCAGAGCGTCCCGCCGATCCATCCGAGCAGATGGGCCCAGCCGCTCAGATCGACATAGTCGCGTACACGCAGACGCGGACCCCGAATGGGACGGCGCATCAGCCAGCCATTGAACAGCACGTTCGAAGCCACGACTCCGCCGGCGAAGAACACCAGCGTCGTGTAGGGCGTGAGAGCCTGGACGCCGCTCAGCGACTTCGCGACTAACGGATAGAACAACCCGATGAGTACCCCCGACGCGATGCTCAGGCCAATCGCGCGGTTGCCAGCCGCGCCACTGCCGGGAAGCGATCGGTATGCGATCGCATCGAAGACGATCGCCGCGCACACGAACGCCACACCGCCAAATAACAGTTCTGCGTTACCGGCTGGCGTCACGAGGTAATTGAGCACCGCGCCGATGACGAGACCCAGCCCGGCGCCAATCGGGAACGCGACGGCCATGCCGCCCAGCGCGATGGCGGCGACGAGGAGAATGTTGCCGGCGTTGAAGACGATGCCACCAGCGACTGCCTCGGCGATATGGAGGGGAGCGGCGGCGCAGATGTTGTTGAAAAAGCTGTTCGGGGCGTCAGGGCGGAGGCGACCGAGCGTCAGTCCTGCGAGGACGGCCAGCACCACAATCGCCCATACGTAATCCCAGTAGAAGAGCTCGAAACGCAGGGCTGGATCGAGCTTCTGCATGTTCGCCCAGCTCCCCCAGCACACCATGCTGATGATCAGCATGAGCAGGGTCAATCCATAGCTATGCGGGACGAACATCGCGGAGGGCGCCTTCCAAGCGATTCAATCGAATGCGGAGATCAACGGAGCATTGTACGGCAGTGACGCACTCACTGACGATCCACCCCATCTGTGACCGCAGTCTCAGTCGAGCTGCAGACACTCAGCCATCCCTCCATTCTTCTCGTGTCGTGGTTCGGTGCGTGTCCGTCATAACGGAACAGCGCGCCGACGACTGCCTCGGTCCCGCGTCAGCGCTCGCGCAGAGTGCGTCCCCTCAGCACCCGCCGTTCTCAAAGGGATCTGGCACCGCACGCGCGTGGGGAGAACACGTCGACTCGAGAGTATGCGTGCCGATTTCTGCTGGCCCGGGCGTTGCAACGTCAGCCAAAGCCGGATTCACTTTTCGGAGCCACCATGAATCCTGTTGAGCATCGCATCCGGGAAATTGTTGCCAGCAAAGCCGGCTTGCCATTCGACATGCCGGGCGACGCGAACCTGTACCTCGACCTGGGAGTCGCGTCGGTGTATGCGCTGCAGCTGCTATCGGAATTGGAGCAGCAGTTCGACGTCCTCGTGCCAGACGAGGAATTCGTGGACGCGACGACGGTCAACGAGCTCACCGCGATGGTGGAGCGACTGACGGCCGGCGGTCGCGGCGTTCCGCCGGAGCCCGAGGGTATCGCGAGTGCCTGACCGCGTGGACGGCCCCTCGCTGCGCGCCAACTTCCTCCGGCAGGCCGCACGATATCCCTCGCGGCCAGCCGTGGTCGTTCGTGGGGCGGTTCGCTCGTACGCGGAACTCGACGAGCGCGCGCGACGCTGGGCGACCATTCTTGTCGAGAACTGTCCGGATCGTCCGGAGCGGGTGGGGCTGTTCGCCTATCGGAGCGAAACCGCGTATACCGGGACACTGGCGGCGCTGTTCGCGGGAGCCGCCTGCGTCCCGCTAAACCCGACATTTCCCGCCGAGAAAACGGCAGCGATGATTCGTGCAGCCGACCTCGACGCCCTCGTCGTCGACCGCACGTGCATGGCGCAGCTGCCGCAGATTGCCGACGATCTGGCCGGCACCTGCCTTCTTGCGCCAGACTCGACAGCCGCTGATGATGCTCCCGTTCCGGTGATCGGCGCCGCCGAGCTCGAGCAGGCCCGGCCGCTGGCATCGCTTCCGCCGCTGACGCCCGACGATACGGCGTACCTGCTCTTCACGTCCGGCAGTACCGGAACTCCCAAGGGGGTGCCCGTCACGCACGGAAACGCCACCCACTTCGTGGATGTGATGTCGACGCGGTACGCCGCCCGTCCGGAGGACCGTTTTTCACAGACCTTCGATCAGACGTTCGACCTCTCCGTGTTCGACCTCTTCATGGCGTGGAGCAACGGCGCGTGCGTGTACGCGATGTCGCGGGTGGACCTGCTCGCGCCGGTCACGTTCGTGAACAGGCACGAACTGACCATCTGGTTTTCCGTC
>JANWLS010000063.1 GCA_025450765.1 Vicinamibacterales bacterium
CGGCAACGCCCGCCGTCACCAGCGACAGCAGCACCGCGCACGCGAACGGCCTACCCTTCGCCGTGCGCCTCGTTGACGATCCGCGCCGCATGCGTGATGTAGTGGATCCCGGAAATAAGCGTGAGCACCAGTGAGGCATAGATACAGGCGGTCACGAGCAGCGAGCGCTGCCGGAGGAAGTTGAACACCATGAAGACGATGGCCGTGATGATGTACACCGCCGTCGCCAGCTTGCCGTAGATGGATGGCTTGAAGGTCCGCCGGCCGATCGCCAGGTTCACGATCGCGACGGTGAGGACGATGACGATGTCGCGGCTGATGATGAGGATGGTCAGCCAGACCGGCATCCTGTTCACGAGGCCCAGGCCCGGCAGCGTCAGGACGATGAACGTCGTGACGAGCAGGAGCTTGTCGGCCATCGGATCCAGCCAGGCGCCGAGCGTCGTCTTCTTGCCGGACCAGCGGGCGATGAGCCCGTCCAGCGCATCGGTGATGCCCGCCGCCAGGAAGATCGCGAGCGCCCATCCGAGCTGGTGATAGGCGATCAGGATGACGAACGCCGGGATGAGCAGCATCCGCAGCAGCGTCAACTGGTTCGCAAGGGTGAGGACAGTCACGGGGCTATTCTGAGCGTCGGGCCAGGGCGGAGACGCGATCGAGTGCCTGGATCGCTTCGGCGCCGCTCGCCGGCTTCGCGAGTTGGAAGCTGCCGTCGGCTTCCGTCGACATCACGCCGGCCGACAGGACGAGCGACACGGCCGGATAGCTCAGATGCTGCGGCGGCACGTCGCGCACGGTTCGATGGGCCGCGCTCCACTGGTGCGCGAGCGACGGCGTGCGTCGTCCGATATCGCGCAGCAGCCGGCTGAGAACGGTGGCCAGCTCCCCGCGCGTGACCGTCGTCCTGGGCTGGAACGTGTGGTTCGGGTACGGCGGCATGATGCCGGCGCGAGCCACGGTCTGGATCCACGGCGCCGCCCACGAGTCGCGGCCGTCGGTGATCAGCACCGGCCCACCTTGCGGCAGCGTGCTCAGAAACGGCGCGAGGCGGACCCCGACGAGCGCAGCCAGATCGGCCCGCGTAATCTGCGGGGCCTGATCGATCGCCCGATAGGAGGCCGGCAGCTTGGCCAGCGCGGCTCGATTCTGGGCGTCCTGCATCCGCTGCTTGAGATCCGGGCTGGGATTGAGCGCATAGGCCCGCTGCCAGGCACCGGCCGCCGCGTTGAGGTCGCCCTGCTGGTCGAGCAGCGCGGCCATCTGCTCGTACGCCGCCGCATCGTTCGGATCGAGCGCGATCGCCTTGTGGAAATCGGCGAGGGCCTGTGCGCCGTTCCCCTGCTGGCGCTCGACGCCCGCACGCTCGCGATAGAGAAACGCGCTGTCGGGCGAGGCGGCGATCGCCTGCGAGTACGCCTGCAGCGCCTGGTCGGCATGTCCCGCGGCCGCCGCCTTGCGCGCCTGGTCAATCGTGTCCTGCTGCGCGCGGAACTGCAGCACCGCCATCTGCCGGCCCAGGTTCGGCAGCGACGGATCGATCGCGAGGGCCGCCTTGAAGCTCTCGAGTGCCGGCTGCGACTGGTTCAGCGCGAGATACGCCTGTCCCTGGCCGACGAGCGCCGGCACGTACCGGCTATCCGCGGCCAGTGCCTTGCCGAAGAAGTCGAGTGCATCCTTCGGCCGCTTGTGGGCCAGGGCCACGTCGCCGAGGCCGACCGCCGCCGGATAGAACGAGGAGCTGGCGCTCAGTGCCGACGAGAACTCGCTCCTGGCGTGATCGAGATTGCCTGCCTGCAGGAAGCGCCAGCCGCGCTGCTGGTGATCGGCCACCTTCGGCGACGGCGTGAGCGACGAGGGCGTCGCCGGGAAGAGAAAGTCCGGGTAGTGGTCGGGGCCCGGGGCCGGCAGGGGCACGACCTTCGGCGTGCACGCGCCGACCACCACGAGACCGACCAACGCGAGCCAGCCCGCCAGCCGCCGCATCCACGATTTACGCATGCTGTTGTGCTCCCGCCCTGCGCCGGCGCGCGGCGCGTGCCCGCCCGAACCGGTCGGCGAGCCGACGCGGCACGTCGGCCTCGATCGCCATCCGTCCATCCCGCATCTCCTGATGGACCACCCGGCCCGTGCGATAGATGTCGGCCATCCGCGCGCGGTCCGTCTCGTTCTCCGGATCGAGCTCGACCGCAATCCGCAGCGTGTCGAGCGCGAGCCGCACGGCGACTGCCTGCCGGAGCGCGTCGAGTCCCTGGCCCGTCAGTGCTGAAACGCAGAGCGCCTCGGGCGCCTCGAGCGCCAGCCTGCGCTCGTCGGCTGACGAGAGCGCGTCACACTTGTTGAACACCAGCAGCTGCGGCACGCGCTCCGCGCCGACCTCGCGCAGCACGGTGTCGACCGCGGCCAGCCGGCGCGCGCGATCGGGGCTGGAGGCGTCCACCACGTGGAGGAGCAGATCGGCCCCAGTCACCTCTTCGAGCGTGGCCCGGAACGCCGCCACGAGGGTGTGCGGCAGACGGTCGATGAAGCCGACCGTGTCGGACACGAGCAGCGTGCGCTGATCCGGGAGACGCATCTTCCTGACCAGCGGATCGAGCGTCACGAACAGCGCATCAGACGCCTCGGCCACCTGCCCCGTCAGCGTATTGAAGAGCGTCGTCTTGCCCGCATTGGTATAGCCGACGAGGGCGAGCGTGGGCACGGACGCCTTGTGACGGCGCTCGCGCAAATGGCCGCGGCGCCGGCGAATCTGATCGAGGTCGTCCGCGATCGCGTGAATCCGCTGCCGGATGCGGCGGCGATCGGTCTCGAGCTTCGTCTCACCGGGGCCGCGGGTGCCGATGCCGCCGCCCAGCCGCGAGAGCGCAGCGCTCGATCCGGCCAGCCGCGGCAGCAGGTACTTGAGCTGCGCGAGCTCCACCTGCCCCTTGCCGTCCCGCGTCTGCGCCCGCCGCGCGAAGATGTCCAGAATGAGCTGGGTCCGATCGATCACGATGCAATCGACGGCCGCCTCGATGTTGCGGACCTGCGCCGGCGTCAGCTCGGCATCGAAGATCACCACGGCCGCTTCGGTCTCCGCGCACGCGGCGCTCAGCGTCTGGATTTTACCGCGCCCAAGGAAGGTGGCAGGGTCGGGCGCAGGGCGCTCCTGGACGATCGAGGTGACGACGCGTCCGCCGGCCGCGCGGGCGAGGCCGCCCAGTTCCTGCAGCGACTCCTCGGCGGCCGCGCGCGCGCCCGGGCGGGCGAGCGTCACGAGGGCGACCCGTTCGCGGCTGGAGCTATCGGACGCGTGCATCACGTAAGCGAAGCAGAACCGTCGGATCCTTTCAGCGATGTTAACACGTGGGCCCACTCGACGGCCCCGGCGCGGACCAGCTTCGGCTCGGCGCCTGAGGCGTCGACGATCGTCGATGGCGGCCCGCCTGGTGCGGGACCACCATCGAGCAGCAGCGAGAGCCCTTCGCCCACACGCTCGCGCACCTCGTCGGCGGTGGTGGCCGGCGGTTCGCCGCTCCGGTTCGCGCTGGTGGCCGTGAGCGGATGACCGACGATGCGGCACAGCGCACGGGCGAGCGGATGCGCAGGGATGCGGACGGCGACGAGCCCCGTGTCGCCGTGCACGCCGGGGACGATGGCCGGGCCGACCGGAATCAGCAGCGAGAGCGGCCCAGGCCACCAGCGGGCGGCCAGGCGCTGCGCCAGCGGCGGCAGCGGACCGATGTCTGCTTCAATCTGCGCCGCGCTGTCGGCGACCAGGGGAACGGCGCGGTCGGCGGGCCGGCCCTTCAGCTCGAACAGCCGCAGCACGGCGTCAGCGTTCGTCGCATCCGCGAAGAGGCCGTAGAGCGTATCTGTCGGACAGGCGACCACCCCGCCACGCTCGATCACCGCAGCCGCCTGGGCGAGGATCTCGGGGTCGGGGTCAGAGGCGTTGATGGTTCGGATCAGCACGGTAAGGAATGAAGAACGAGGAATGAGGATTGAGGAATGAGCGGCACTCATGCACTCAGTCCTCGGCACTCGTTCCTCAGGGCTCCTAGAAGCGAATCACCGTCTTCCCGTCATTCTGTACGTGAATGCTGTCCACGAACCGGATCCGGTGCGGACGGGTCTGCATGATGACCGAGCTCGTCCGGATGCCGTCGCCGAAGAAGCGGACACCCTTCATGAGCGTGCCGTCGGTGACGCCGGTCGCGGCGAAGATGATCGAATCGCCCGGCGCGAGATCCCTGGACGTGTAGATGCGGCGCATGTCGGTGATGCCCATCGCCCGCGCGCGCTCCTCGTGCTCCGGCTTGGTGATCACGAGCCGCGCGTAGATTTCGCCGTGCAGGCAGCGCATCGCCGCGGCGGTCAGCACGCCTTCGGGCGCGCCGCCGGTCCCCATCACGGCGTGCACACCGCTCCCGGCCACCGCGGCCGTGATGCCGGCCGAGAGGTCGCCGTCGCCGATCAACCGGATGCGCGCCCCCGTGGCGCGGATATCCGCGATCAACTGCTCGTGGCGCGGGCGATCGAGCACCACGATGACGAGGTCCTTGATGGCGCGATCGAGGCTCGTCGCGATCGCCTTGAGGTTCTCGGACACCGGCGCATCGAGGCTCACCTTGCCCTTGGAGCTCGGGCCGACGACCAGCTTCTCCATGTACACGTCAGGCGCGTGCAGGAGGCCGCCCCGGGTGGCCGCGGCGAGCACCGCGATCGCGTTGTTCTCGCCGAGCGCGCAGAGGTTCGTCCCCTCGAGCGGGTCGACGGCGATGTCGATCGCCGGGAGCCCGGCCACTCCGGTGGTCGCCCCCTTGGCATGCGGCACGCCGACCTTTTCGCCGATGTACAGCATCGGCGCCTCGTCGCGCTCCCCTTCGCCGATGACGACGGTGCCGTCGATGCGGACGGTGTCGAGCACCGCCCGCATCGCTTCCACCGCCACGCGATCCGAATTCCGGCGATCGCCCTGCCCCATCGTATGGGCGCAGGCAATCGCGGCCTGCTCGACCACCCGGAGAAAATCGAGCGAGAGATCGGAGCTCTCACTGGCGGACATGGGCTACTTCCCTCCGTATGGGGGCAGTTGGCAGCGCGTCGGCCGGTCGTTCCGGTAGCCGAGCACGTAGTCTGCCTGCATCAGCTTGTGAATCTCGCGCGTCCCTTCATAGATGACCGCGCCCTTGCAGTTGCGATAGAAGCGGCCCACCGGGTATTCATCGGAGTAGCCGTTGGCACCGTGCACCTGCACGGCATCGCCGGCCGCGCGCTCCGACGCCACGGTGGCGAACCACTTCGCCAGGCTCGTCTCGCGCGTGTTCCGCTCGCCGCGATTCTTGAGCCAGCCGGCGCGCAGCCAGAGCAGGTGCGCCGCCTGGTAGTCCGACTCCATCTGCGCGATCATCTCCTTGACGAGCTGATGCTGCGCGATCTCGACGCCGAAGGTGCGCCGCTCCCTGGCGTACTTGATGCTCGCGTCGCGGCACGCGCGAATCAGCCCGGTGGCGCCGGCCGCCACGGTGAAGCGCCCCTGGTCGAGCGCGAACATCGCGATCTTGAACCCCTCGCCGGGCTTGCCCACGAGGTTCTCCTCGGGGACCTCGACTTCATCCATCTTGAAGAAGCCGGTGTTGCCCGCGAGGATGCCCCACTTCTCCTTCATCGAGCCGCTCGAAAAGCCCTTGAACTGGCGCTCGACGATGAAGGCGGAGAGGCCGGAGGGATCGCGCTGCTTCTTCTTCTCCGCATCCGACCAGGCGAACACGAGGAAGTTGTCGGCAACGTCCGCGAGCGAGATCCACTGCTTCTCGCCGGTGAGGACGTAGCGATCGCCCTTCTTCGTCGCGGTCGACTGCAGGCCGCGCACGTCGCTCCCCGCCGCCGGTTCGGTCAGGCCGTAGGTCGCGATCTTCTTCCCCTGCGCCTGCGGCACGAGGTAGCGCTTCTTCTGGTCTTCGTTGCCCCAGGTCAGCAGCGAGAGACAGTTGAGCCCGGCGTGCACCGACATGATGACGCGGAAGGAGGTATCGAGATATTCGAGCTCCTCGCTGGCGATGCCCAGGCTGATGTAATCCATGCCGGCGCCGCCGTACTCGGCCGGCACCGAGACGCCGAGCAGCCCCAGATCGGCCATCTGCGGCAGGATCTTCGGATCGAAGCGGTGGGCCCGATCCCAATCGTGAATGTGCGGCGCGATCTCCCGCTGCCCCCACTCGCGGATCGAGCGCTGCAACAGGCGTTGTTCGTCGGTCAGGTCAAAGTTGATCATGGAGATGAATGAAGAGGAGGAAGTCGTTGATAGGCCGTCGTGGTGCCAAACGGGCCATGCTAACACAGGCCCGGACGGGAGTGAATTACCGGCCGTCCGGAAGCCGCCGCACCACCACCGGCGCGCCGCGCCCGAGCCCGAGGCGGTCGGCCGCGCTCCCGCCGTTGGCGGCGATCTCCAGGTGCTCCGAGCTGCCAAACAGTGCACACACGTCGCCCTGGCCCACCTCGCCGTAGGTCGAGACCAGCCGGTCGATGGGATGGCTGCCCGCGCGAATCTGGATGGGCCGATCGGCCATGAACCGATCGAAGGCGCGGTGCTCGATGTTGGTAATGAGGTTCCCGAAGTGATCCACGCGCACGACCTCGCCGGCCAGCTCGGCATCGCTCGCCACCGGCACGGGCACCTCCAGCGCGTGCCAGTCGGCGACCGGTCGCCCGAGCGCGCTCAGCTCGATGCCGCGGGCCAGCCAGGCCGCCGCCGGCGCGAAACGATCCCGCCCCTCGAACGTGCGGCTCAGGGTCGGCCGTGCGTAGCGCCGCTCGGTGAGCTCGACCACGCGTTTGGGGAGCACGTCACGAAACACCGCCGTGAGGACGCCGTTGTCCGGCGCGACGAAGCGGTAGTCGCCCGCTTCGCCTGCAATGCCGCGGCGGTTCGATCCGACGCCGGGATCGACCACGACGAGGAAGATGGTGCCCGCGGGGAAATAGCGATAGCAGGCCGCCAGCTCGAGCGCGCCGGCGAGCACGTCCTGCGGCGGCACGTCATGGGTGATGTCGACCAGGGCGGCGTCCGGGCAGATGCCGAGCGCGACGCCCTTCATGGTACCGACGTAGTGATCGCGGGTCCCGAAGTCGCTCAGGATGGCAATCACCGGTCGAGCCATGGGGACTCCTTGGAAGTGCCCGAAGTCCCGGGTCCGACCCCTCGACTTTCGCTCGGGGTCGCCCTGAGCCTGCCGAAAGGCGAGGTTACGCGGGCCCGGGTTTTCGGAAGAGGATTTCCCGGAGGTTCATCTTGAGCAGGAACGAGTCGGAGACCCGCAGCCCCTCGAACATCCGGATGATTTCGCGGTTCAGCAGAATCCCCTGCCGGCCGCGTGTTGCGGGATACGGGCGGTGCCGCAGGTTGGTATCGTCCACGACAACGTATTTCGTGTAGTGGAGCTCGCGGGTCTGCGCGGTGCCGAAGAACCCGAGCAGCGCGCCATCCGGGCGCAGCAGCCGCGTGAGCTGGGAGGCGAGCACCTGCGCGGCTTCGCGGTCCAGGTAGTCGAGCACATCCCAGCACAGGATCCCATCCACCGTTCCATCGTCCTGCGGGAAGCGCTTGCCGAAGAACTCCGGCAGCGTGTCGAGCGCGTCGCGGCGCAGGTGCCTTTCCACGTCGGCGTACAGATCCTCGACGATGATCTTGCAGCCGAGCTGCTCACCGAAGAAGCTGACGTTGGATCCGACGACCGGCCCGAGATCGAGCAGAACCGGGGACTCGCGCGCGGTCAGGCACGACAGGAACTTGCGAAGGGCCTTGGTCGGAAACACCAGATCCTGTTCGGGCGCCGGTTCGGCCGCCTTCTCGGCTTCCTCGACACGGCGGGCGCCGAATCGGCTGAACAGATCGGTGAGGGAACGGGAGGTGCCGCTGCCGGACAAGTCCTCTCCTCTTGGGGCTACAGGCCAGGGGCCACAGGCTCAGGCCGGCCGGCGGGGCCGGAAGCCTGAAGCCTGCAGCCGACAGGTACCGATGTCGCGTTACGCGTTGGCGCGGGGCGCGGTCGCCGCCGCCTGGGCGGGCATCGGAGCGGCAGCCGCCACCTTCCCGTCGCCCTTGTTCTCAGTCACGGCCGGACGCGCGGAGACGGTCCCGCCCTTGCGCTGCATGTCGACGCTGCCGCGGAAGTGCGCTCCCTCGGCAATCGCCACGCGCGGGGCAATGATGTCGCCGTCGACCGACCCGTTGTCACGGATGTCGACCTTTTCGCTGGCCGTGACGTTGCCGGTGACCTCACCGAGCACGATCACCGCCTTGGCAAACACCTGCGCCTTGATCCGGCCATTGGGACCGATCGTCAGGACGTGCTCCTTGAGCTCGATTTTCCCTTCGACGTGCCCCTCGATGGTCAGGTCCTCGCTCCCGTTCAACTCGCCCTTGATGACTACCGATTTTCCGATATTCACCATGTCCCTCTCGATCTGGGTTCTGACATCCACGTCGGAGCGCTGCCCCGCCGTCGTGCCGCTAGGTGCCCCAGCAGGGGGCGTCGTCGTTCCGGTGGTCGGCCTGACCGCTTCGTCGCGTTTCCACATGCTCAAATCCTCCGCTTTCCCCGGACACATTGCGGTCGGCGGCGCCGGAGAGGAGCGAAACTGTCACGGAATCAACCCAAAGGCCCTGTCAGTATACGGAACCCATCCATGCATGTCTAGTCCTTTTGTTGCCGATGGTTAGCGGCAATGTTACGATCGAGCCCCATGCGCATCTATCTCGATCACAACGCGACGACGCCCGTGCTGCCCGAAGCGGCCGACGCGCTGGCGCAGGCCACGCGCGACGTGTTCGGCAACGCGTCGAGCGTGCACGCGTTTGGTCAGCAGGCCAAGACGGCGCTCGATGATGCGCGCACGCGCGTGGCGGCGCTGATCGGAAGCGAGGTGCCGGAGCTCGTGTTCACGAGCGGCGGCACCGAGGCTGACAACTTCGCGATTCGCGGGGCGGCCGACGCGCTCGAACCGACGGGCCGTCGTCATCTCATCGCCAGCGGCATCGAGCACGAGGCCGTGTTGAACACGCTCAAGGCGCTCGCGCGGCGCGGATGGCGGACGACGGTGCTGCCGGTTGATGAAAGCGGGATCGTGTCGCCTGATGCGCTCGACGCGGCGCTCACCGACGAGACCGCCGTCGTGTCGATCATGCACGCGAACAACGAAATCGGCACCATCCAGCCGATCGCGGCGCTCGCCTCGCTCGCCCATGCCCGCGGCGCGCTGTTTCATACCGACGCCGTGCAGTCGGTCGGCAAGATTCCCGTCGACGTCCGTGCGCTGGGCGTTGACCTGCTCTCGCTCTCCGCGCACAAGTTCTATGGCCCGAAAGGCACCGGCGCGCTCTGGATCAAGCGCGGCACGCGCCTGGTCGCGCACAGCACAGGCGGCAAGCACGAACGCAACCGGCGGGCGGGCACGGAGAACGTGCCGGCGCTCGTCGCCATGGGCGTGGCGGCCGAGTACGCACGCCTGCGGATGAAGGACGAAGCGGCTCGCGTCGGACGCCTGCGCGATCACCTCGAATCCGGCGTCCTGGCGAAGGTGGCGGGCACGGCCGTCAACGGCGCGCCGGACCGGCGCGTGCCGAACACCAGCAATATCAGCTTCGATCGGATCGAGGCGGAATCGCTGCTGATCGCGCTCGACCTCGACGGCGTGGCCGTGTCGACCGGATCGGCGTGTTCATCGGGAACGCTCGAGCCGTCGCACGTGCTCCGCGCGATGGGCCTGCCGACGCATCGCGCGCAGAACTCGATCCGCTTCAGCCTGGGCCACGACAACACCGAGGCCGAAATCGATCACGTGCTGGCGATTCTGCCGGGGATTGTCGAGAAGCTGCGGAGTTTGACCACGAGGACCGTGAGGGCCTGACCACTACGACACAAAGACACGAAGCCAGGAACCAAGCTCCATGCTCGTTGTGTCCTGGTGTCTTTGTGGTGAATGATCTCCTATGCGCATCGTGGTAGCCATGTCGGGCGGGGTCGATTCGTCGGTCGCCGCGGCGCTTCTTGCCGACGAGGGGCATGAGGTGGTCGGGCTGTCGATGCAGCTCTACGACCAGCAGGAGGGCGAGGCCCGGTTCGGCGGATGCTGCAGCCTCGACGACCTGCACGATGCGCGGCGCGTCGCCGCCGCGATCGGCATTCCGCACTACATCGTGAACTTCGAGCAGCCGTTCGAGACGCACGTCATCGACAACTTCGTCCGCGAGTACGCCGCCGGCCGCACACCGATTCCCTGCGCCCACTGCAACAGCGACGTGAAGTTCGCGACGCTCGCCGAGCGGTCGGTGGGGCTGGGCGCCGAGCGCGTGGCCACCGGGCATTACGCCCGGCTCGAGCGCGACGAGACCTCCGGCCGCGTCCGCCTCCGGCGCGGCCTCGATCGCTCGCGGGATCAGTCCTACTTCCTCTTCTCGCTCGACCAGGCGCAGCTCGCCGCGGCCGCCTTCCCCATCGGCCATCTCGAGAAGACGGCGGTGCGCGCCTACGCGCGTGAGCGCGGGCTCCCGGTGGCCGACAAGCCGGACAGCCAGGAAATCTGCTTCGTTCCCGATCAGGACTACGCCGGCTTTCTCGCCCGTCGCGCGCCCGGCATCGAACAGCCGGGGGCCATCGTCGACGAGCGCGGCGAGACGATTGGCCGGCACGGCGGCGTGCACCGCTTTACCGTCGGCCAGCGGAAGGGGCTCGGGATCTCGACGGGTGCGCCGCTCTACGTGCTGGAGCTGCGTCCCGCCGAACAGCAGGTCGTGGTGGGGCCGAAGGCCGCGCTCGAGCGGACCGAGCTCACCGCATCGGCCGTGAACTGGATCGAACCTGAGCCGACGGCACGGCGCCGGGTCGAGGCGCAGATCCGGCATCGCCATACGCCGGCACCGGCGACGGTCTCGGTGCTGGGATCTGGACACGCCCAGGTGGTGTTCGACGAGCCGCAGCTCGCCATCACACCCGGGCAGGCGGTCGTCTTTTACGAGGGTGATGTGGTGGTTGGTGGAGGGTGGATCGACTAAGTGATCCCTGTAGGCGCTGGGCTCCAGGCGCTAGGCGCCGCTCTTTTCTTCAATTCTCGATCGGCACCGCCTCCGGCAGCCCCTGCGCCAGCGCTTCGAGATACCGCTCGCAGTCGATGGCCGCCATGCACCCGGAACCCGCCGCGGTGATCGCCTGGCGGTAGACGCGATCCTGCACATCCCCGCACGCGAACACACCCGGCACGCTCGTCCGGCTTCCGTCGTGCGTCAGGATGTAGCCGTGCGCGTCCATCTCGAGCTGGTCGGTGAAGAGCGACGTGTTCGGCCGGTGGCCGATCGCGACGAACACACCAGACAACGGGACTTCGGTCCGCTCGCCGTCGACGACGTTCCGGAGCAGTATCGAGCTGACCTGTCCCTGGGCGGGATCGCGGATCTCGTCGATCACGTTGTTCAGGCGCCAGACGATCTTGTCGTTGGCGAGCGCCCGCTCCTGCATGATCTTCGACGCCCGCAGATCGCCGCGCCGATGCACCAGGTGCACCTTCGACGCGAACCGCGTGAGGAAGGTCGCCTCCTCCATCGCCGAGTCGCCGCCGCCGACCACCGCGATCTCCTGGCCCTTGAAAAAGTAGCCGTCGCAGGTCGCGCAGGTCGACACGCCGTGGCCCATCAGCGCCCGCTCGGCGGGAAGGCCGATCAGCCGCGCCGACGCGCCGGTCGCGATGATGAGGGTCCGCGTCCGAATCTCCTCCGATCCCATCACGATCCTGAACGGCTCTTTCCGCAGATCGACGGCGGTGACATCCCCTTGCCGGATCTCCGCACCGAAGCGCTCGGCCTGGGCGCGCATCTCGCCCATGAGATCCGGCCCCATGATGCCGTCGCGGAACCCCGGAAAGTTCTCGACGAGCGTGGTCAGCATGAGCTGCCCACCGGCTTCGAGCCCTTCGATGAGGAGCGGGTTGAGATTCGCCCGGGCGGTGTAGAGCGCCGCCGTCAGACCTGCCGGCCCGGACCCGATGATGACCAGTTGACGACTATCAGACATGACGATCGAGAATTTTCTTCAAGTCGTCCTTTTGCTGCAAGCCGACGACGGACTCGACGACCTCGCCGCCCTTGAAGAGCAGCAGCGTCGGAATGCCGCGGATGGCGTACTTCTCCGGCGTCGAGGGATTCTCGTCGACGTTCATCTTGCCGACGACCACCTTCCCCTGATACTCCGCCGCCAGCGCGTCGACCGTCGGGCCGAGCCGCTTGCACGGCGCGCACCACTCCGCCCAGAAATCCACCAGCACCGGCGATGATGCCTGAAGCACCTGCTGCGAGAAATTCGCGTCACTGAACGTCTGCACCTGCTCTGCCGCCATGTGTCTTCGTATCCTTTCGCTTCAATACCCTATCGTACACGCGGACGTAGGCTCGAGCCGAGGCCTCCCACGAATGATCCTCGGCCATCGCCCGGCGCTGCATCGCCGGCCACGACCGCCGGTTGCCGAACGCGGCAACCGCCTGGCCGATCGCGCCCAGCACGGCTTCGGCCGTGCTCTCCTTGAACGTAAACCCGGTCCCGCGCCGTTTCATTCCTTCGGGCCGGACGGTATCGGCAAGCCCGCCGGTCGCCCGCACGATCGGCGGCGTGCCGTACCGCAGGCTGTACATCTGGTTGAGCCCGCAGGGCTCGAACCGCGACGGCATCAGGAACAGGTCCGACCCGGCTTCAATCAGGTGGGCCAGCCGGTCGTCGAACCCGAGTCGCACGCGGATACGATCGGGATAGCGGGCCGCCAGCCCCTGCCAGCGATCCTCGAGCGACCGCATGCCGCTGCCCAGCAGCACGTAGGTCGCGTCGATCTGCGCCAGTTCATCGCCGATGGCGGCGAGCAGGTCCATCCCCTTCTGATCGACCAGGCGGGTCACCATGCCGATGACCGGCCGCTTCCGGCGCGCGGCGTCGACCGGGAGGCCGAAGGCCTCGAGCAGGGCCTGCTTGCACGCCGCCTTGCCCGAGAGATCGCCCGCTGAATAGGTCGCCGGCAGGAACGGATCGTGCGAGGGATCCCACGGCACCGTGTCGATCCCGTTCAGGATCCCGACGAGCGACTCGGCGCGCGTCCGGAGGATGCCATCGAAGCCGAAGCCGTACTCGGGCGTCTGAATCTCGCGGGCGTAGGTCGGGCTCACGGTCGTTACCAGATCGGCGAACACCACGCCGCCCTTCAGAAAACTGATCTGATGCCAGTATTCCAGCCGCTCCACGGTGAAGAGGCCCGGATCGAGGTCGAGCCGCGGCAGCCACCCCGGCGTGAAAATCCCCTGATAGGCGAGATTGTGGATCGTCAGGATGCACGGCACGCCGCCGAGCAGGGGATGCGTCCGGTATCGGGTCTTGAGATAGACGGGCGCGAGCGCGGCATGCCAGTCGTGCGCGTGCACGACCGACGGCGCCACGCCGTGCCTGATCGCGTGCTCGAAGGCGGCGCGCACCAGGAGCGCGAAGCGCCGCGGATTGTCCGGGAAGTCGTGGCCCGCCTCGCCGTAGAGTGACGGCCGATCGTAGAGCGCGGGACAGTCGATGAAGAGCGCGCGCACCCGCTCGTCGATCCGCCGCTCGAGCACGCGAAGCGCGAAGCGGTCGCCGCCGAGCTCCAGATCGAATTGATCGATCGGCGTGCCACCGTCGATGCCGGCGTACTTCGGCAGCACCACCGTGACGTCGAGCCCGAGGCGGCCGAGCGCCGGGGGCAGCGACCCGAGCACTTCTCCGAGACCGCCCGTACGCGCGAAGGGCGCCATTTCGGAGGCGAGCATCCAGATGGTGAGCGGGCGCTGGGAAATCACGGAGGCTGTCACGCGGAGACGCGGTGCGCGCGGAGCGTTTCACGCGGAGGCGCGGAGAACGCGGAGCACGCGAAAGTCTAGCACACGCCCGCCGCGCGTGGCCGGCGATCAGGTAAGATCACCGGGTGCCACCTGAACGCCATCCCCTCGGCCGCAGCGAGCCGCGCGAAATTACCGAGCTCCGTCAGATCAAGGCGCTCCAGCCGGAGCTGGGCACGGCCGTCGACATGCACATCGCGCTCTTCGATTTGCAGCGCCGTGTCCAGTCGCGCGTGTCGCTGCCGTGGCTCTCGCTCGATGACGACCGCGTCCGGCGGCAGCAGGCGAGCGGCGATCCGCTGCTGCGGTTCGAAGAGATCCCGCTCAACTGGACCGACTTCCGCTTGATGGTCCGCCAGACCACCGACATTCTCCAGCGATTCGAGGCGCTCGACAGCGACGACCAGCAGCAGATCCAGGCGCTCGCCCGCGATGGACACGCGCTCGAACCGGTCGTCAAGCAGTGGTACGTGACGAGCGCCGCCCGTCATCCCGTCGAGGTCGGCGTCGGCGTCGCGCCCGTCTCGATGGTCGGCGAGGAGCTGCCCGCGATGCTGGAGCAGGTGCTGGCGCTGGCGATCCGTCCCTTTCTCATGCGCTGCGCCGAGGCGCTCGCGCCGCGTCTCGACCTGTCAGGCTGGCATCACGGGTATTGCCCGCTCTGCGGGTGGGATCCCGAACTGGCCGTGATCACGCCGGCCGCCGACCGGCAGCTCCTCTGCGGCCGCTGCTCCAGCTCGTGGAAGTTCGATCCGATCGCCTGCCCGTTCTGCGGCAACGCCGATCGGACGCGGATCACCTCGTTTGCGACCCGCGACGGCCGCTACCGCCTGGCCGGCTGCGACGACTGCCACAAGTACATCAAGGCGTACGACGCACGGCACGCCACACGGCCGGTGCTGCCGGCCGTGGACGCCGTGGCCATGCTCCCGCTCGACGCGGAAGCGATTCGCAGGGGATACGACGCCTAGCGAACGGAGTGGAGCCGGCGGGCAGGCGCCCGCCGGCAACTACTGATTGGGTTGCGGCTGCGGCTCGGGGCCGAAGAATTCCTGCGCCTTGCCGCTCAGCCACGTGAACAGGTTCTGCGTTTCCGTGAAGCGTCCGGCGTTCGACCGGGCGCCCAGCACCACCACCGCCACATCCCGTCCGGTTTGCGGCAGCCGCAGGAGCGTTGCCAGGCAGAAGCCCGCCTTCGAGATGAACCCGGTCTTCGCGGCGCGCACATCCACGCCTTCGCGCCCGAGCAGATGATCGGTGCTGTGCACCGTGACCAGGCGCCGGTTGGTGTGGACGGTGTATTCCGGCGTCCGCATGATCGACGCGATGGTGTCGTTCTGCGACGCGTAGGTGATCAGCTTCGCCATGTCGTAGGCCGACGACACGTTGCGCGCGTCGAGGCCTGAGGGGTCGGCATAATGGGTGTTGGTGAGCCCGAGGTCGGCCGCCTTCTGGTTCATGGCCTCGATAAAGGCTGCCGAGCCTTCCGGCGAGATCCGGGCGAGCGCGCGGGCCGCGCCGTTGTCGGACGGAATCAGCAGCAGGTGCAGCAGGTCGTCGATGGACACGACCTCGCCCGCCCGCAGATACGTCGTCGAAGCCCGGTAGACGTCGGTGCGCGCGACGGTGGCCTTGTCCGACAGATCGGGATGGCTGCTCAGGAAGACGAGCGCCGTCATCACCTTGGTGATGCTGGCGATCGACCGCTGGTCGTTCGCGTTCTCCTGGTACAGCACCTGCGCGGTGACCGGGTCGTAGATGATGGCCGCCGCCGCCCGGACGTCCGGTACCAGCTGGCCGTCGGCATCCACGCGGTAGCGCGGCACCACGGCCTCGGCCATCTCCCGCGCGCGCGCTTGCGCCCGCGCCCGTGCCAGCGCCGCACGCCGACGCGCCGCCCGCGCCCGCGAGTAGGCTGTCGACTTATGGGTGGCCGTCTTATGGGTGGTCGTCTTGGCCGCTGTGCTCGAGTCGGCCGCCTGGGCCGCCTCAACAGCGCCCATGCCGCCCATCAGCAGCACAACAATGACAATTCTGGCGATCTGCGCGGTACGGGTCGTCGTCACGGGCGCCTGGTCTCCGAGTGGCGTAAGGGCAACAGGGAAGTCATCGGCATTCTAGCAGGAACCCTTGAGAGCGCAAGAGCTTTCCGGCACGAATGCCAAAAAATGTCACGTTCACTTACGGCCACTTACCGTAAATACGGTCGTGCTCCAGGACGGCGGCTGTGCAAAAATGAGTCCGAAACGGTCGAGATGATGAGGCAGTTCCGATGGACCCTGTAAAGATCGAAGAATACGCGGCGCTACGCGCGACGATCCGCGAACGCGGCACCGCCCGCGTCTGGCTCGCCTGGGCCGGCATCGTCGGGTGGGCGACGATCGTGTCCGTCGTTGCGTCAATCGGTGGACGAACGTTGCTGCTGCTGCCACCGCTGCTCGTGCTGGCGGCCAGCTTCGAAGGCGTGTTCGCCCTGCACATCGGCGTCGAACGCGTCGGCCGCTATCTGCAGGTCGTGTACGAGTCGGCCGCCTCGAGCTTGCAGTGGGAGACAGCGGCGATGAACTTCGGCCGCCAGTTCCCCGCGCGCGGGTCCGATCCGCTCTTCACCTGGTTCTTCATCCTCGCCACACTCGCCAACCTCCTCCCGCTCGCGTGGTTGGCATCGGGCAAGCCCGGGGATCTCACCATCGTCGCTGTCGCCCACCTCGCGTTCGTCATCCGCATCATCCGGGCGCGGCGATCCGCCGCCGGCCAGCGCGCGCGAGACCTCGATCGGTTCCGTCAGCTCGCCCGCGAGCACGCGGACGAACAGATTCCCAGTCGCAGCGCGTAGGCCGGCAGCCTGCGGCCTGGGGCCGACAGATTCTCTCCAAGTTTTCGGTTCGCGATCCAAAAGCTCCGCGACTCGTCAGCGCCAACCCTGCAGAACGCGCCGATTCCGCCCGATTACTGAGACGAGGTGCCGCACAACCCGTCGGTACGCGGGTTGCACAAGCACAGCGGGGGGGGCGATGCGATGGGTGGTGCGGTATTCAAGCTGCTTGGATTCACCACGCTGGTCTGCGGCTGCGTGGTGGGCCGGTACCGGGAGGTGCCGACCAGCCGCGAAGTGATGTACGTGGAAGAAAAAGGGGTGACGTGCGGCAGCCACTGGCACCGCCGCAACCACACGGTCGCGCCGGATCACCTCGCGAGCGCACCAGGGGATGGCGTCGCCCGCGCGTCCTAGCGCAGGACGCGGCGTGAAAAACTTGCCTAGCGGCCGCCTTTCCGGGTGGACACCGGAGCCGGGGCCGGCGGCAGCACATACGTCTTGCGCGACCACACCGTCACGCCCGGACGATCGATCTTCACGCTGATCGACCGCTCCCGCTTCCGGGGATCCGGATTCTTCGAGTAGTACCCCAGCACGTAGTAGTCGCTCGTCTCCGCGTCAATCTTCTTCAAGGCCTTGTCGAAGTCGTTCTGGTTGACCACGGCGATGCCGCCGGTGAGGTCCGCCAGCACGCGCAGGCTGTCCTGCGACTTGCGCAGATAGTCGCTCCACTCCGACGGGTCCACCTGCTCGTCGATGTCGTTGAAGCCGGCGAGCCCTCGCGGATCGATCGTATAGAAGGTGGCGTTGGCGCGATTGGCCGACTGTGTCAGCTCCGAGAGCTCGCCCGCCAGATCCGAATCGGCGAACACCTGCCCCTGATACATGCTCTGGTCGCTGGGATCCTGCGTCGCCGTGTCGTACCGGCTGTCGAAATACGAGCTGCTTTGCTGCCGCGACTGGGCGAAGGGATTGAAGTCGTACCCGTCGCTCACATAGATGATGGCCTTGCGCCGGTTCTGCACCTTCGAAATGCTCTTGAGCAGGTCGTTGACCGTCGAAAAGGCGACGTGCGCGCGATAGCGCACTTCCGACGGGCCGTCCTGGTCCACCGGACCATTGATGATGTCGTCCGGCTTCAGGCCGTTCCCCTGGATCTTCTTGATGGCCGATTCGAGCTCCGCGCGGTTGTAGGTGAGCTGGACCGCGATCGACGAAGGCCCGGTCGAGACGATGGCGAACTCGTCGCCGGGATGAATCAGATCCTTCTCGATCTTCTCGAAGAGGTTCCGGATCCGGCCGGTGTTCTGGAAGTCCAGGTGCAGGTCGTCGACGAAGAGGATGAAGATCCGGCCGGCGACGTCGCCCGCGGGCCGCGTGGTCGGCAGGATGATGCCTTCCTGCTGTGGCGGCGCTTCGGTCTGCACCAGGTTGTAGGTGCGGCCGCCGTGCACCATCACGAGCGAGGCGATGTCCTGCTTGACGCCGTCTTCATCGACGGTGAAATCGTTCTTCGTGAGGTCCGGAACGAACTGTCCCTTGCCGTCGCGGACGATCACGTCGGTCGTCACCAGGTTGACGGTGACACTGAAATTCGGCGTCGGTCCGGTGGGGGCGGGAGCTTGCGGAGGCGCGGGCGGTGCCTGCGCCGCTAGAGCAGTCGCCATCGCACCAGCGGCCAGCGCAGCCGTGCAGAAAGCGCGTATTTTCAACGCCATAGGCCCAAGTATAACAGGAAGGTTAATCGTCCGACTCTGGAGAATCGTCGTCCGCCGGTGCGTCCGTCGGGGCGCCCGTTTGACCGTCCGCCTGTGCGTCCGCAGGGCGCCGCCGGCCACGCCGGCCGCCCCGCCGGGATCGGCGTCGGCGTCCCAGGCTGCGGCGGAACGTCTCGGCCACGATTTCGTACTGCTCGAGCGCCTGCCGCGCTTCGTCGAGCGTGACCCACGCGTCCGGATTCAGCCGCTCGGCTTCGCGGCGCAGGTCGTCGAGCCGCGCCGGCTCGCTGCCGCGCTCGGTGATCCGCGCGAGCAGTTCCGCATGGAGCGTGCGCAGTCGAGCCAGGCCCTCCACCCCGACCAATTCCTCGGCCGGAACCGGCCGCGCCGACTCGGGCACGAACGGAGGCTCGGCCAGATTGGCGTCGGCGATTTCCGCGAGACCGTCGGCCTGCCCGATATCGGCGGCGTCGGCGAGGAGGCTCTCAGCCGCGTCGGGCTGGCGCTCGAAGGAAGGCTCTTCCGGTGCGCGTGGCTGAACCGCTTCGCGGACCGCGAGCGGCCGTTCGGCGCGTGTGGGTGGTGATGGCAGGGGGCGCTGACGCCGTGCCGGACGCGTGGGCGGTTCGCTCGGGGCGGGCGGCCGGCTGTCGAGAATGCGCGTCCAGTCGAACGCCAGATCCGGATTGTGGTGTTCGATGGCGCGGATCGCGTCTTCGTCGATCGGCACCCGCCCGACTTTCACGTTCGGCGGCGTCCGGAACCAATACAGGAGACGCGATTCCTTCTTGCCGCGGCGGCGCGACGCCTGCACGATACAGGTGTGCTCGTAACCCCGCCGGTCGCGGGTGAACCGGATGTTGGGCACCGCTTACTTCCGCTTCTGGACGCGCGACGTCTTGCCGGCGCTCGAGGCTGGTCGCTTGCGCGCCGCCTTGGCTGGCGCCTTCGATCGGGTCGGTCGGGCGGCCGCCGCGCGTGTCGTCCTCGCTGCCGACTGCCGGCGCCGCGCACCGGCGGCGGGCGTCGGCGTCGACGGCCGCGCCGGCCGTTTCGGCGCTTCAGCCGCGGCGGCTCGGCGTTCCGGACGCGCGCGCTGGGCCAGCGTGAACCGAATCTGATCGCCGATTACGTGGTAGGTCCACAACTCCGAGGTCGCGATGTGGTACTCGGTGAGCAGGCGCCGCGCCGGGTCGAGCGCGCCTGCTGGGACATACAGGTGAAAATCGGCGCGAAGCGCCGCCATCGGCCTCCACTGGCTGAGCGCTTCGAGATGGTTCACCGACTCGCTGCTCTCCACTTCAGCCACGATCTGGAGCCGATGGCCACGGTCGGTCGCCGTCATCACCAGGTCCGGGTAAATCGCGGAGGGTTCGGTCCCGACAGCGGCCGTCCGTTCCGCTCCGACATTGATGCCGACTTCGTAACGACGCCGGTATCGCGTCTGAAGCAGCCTGATTACACGGTCGTGCTCGAGCTGCTCGCGAACCGGTCTCACCAGGACTGGGCTCACACAGCCTCCACGGCTAAGAAGGGGGCGACGGCGATCAAACCCGGAAGTCTAGCACGATTTTCCGTGAAAACTTGCCGAAACCGTCGCTCGAAGCCTTGACGAACATCCGACGCGCTCGCACAATAGCGCAGTGACCGCCACCTCGTCAGAACAGCCTTCGCCTCGGACTATTCTCATCGTAGATGATGATCCCGGCGTGACCGAAACGTTTCAGCGCATGCTCGCTATGGAAGGGTATCGGGTGTTGACCGCCCTGACCGCAGCGGCAGGCCTGAAAACGGCCGAAACAGCGCGTCCTCACGCCATTATTCTCGATCTTCGCATGCCATTGGCCGACGGACTGCAATTCCTCCGGATGCTCCGCGCCAAGCCTGGCCAGACCGCCACCCCGGTGGCCATCGTCACCGGCGACTATTTCCTGGACGATGCGGTGTCGTCGGAAATCAGGTCCCTGGGGGCGGAGGTCCGGTTCAAGCCGCTCTGGCTCGACGATCTCGTCAATCTGGCCCGCAAGCTGCTTTTGAAAGCGGCGCACTGACCGATCGGTTTCTCCGCGCCTGCCGGCGGGAGCCGGTAGACGTCACCCCGGTCTGGTTCATGCGCCAGGCCGGCCGGTATATGGCCGAGTACCGGGTGTTGCGCGAGCACCACTCCCTGCTCGACATCTGCCGGACGCCTGAACTGGCCACCGAGGTGACGCTCCAGCCGGTGCGGCGGCTGAACGTGGACGCCGCCATCCTCTTTTCCGATCTGCTGCTGCCCCTCGACCCGATGGGCATCCGGTTCGACTTCGTCCGCGGCGAAGGGCCGGCCATCGAGAACCCGCTGCGAACCGAAGACGACCTGGCGCGCATCCGGGACTTCGAGCCGCGCGAGGCGCTCGGGCATGTGCTCGAGACGATCCAGCAGGTGCAGCAGACGCTGAACGGGCGGGTGCCGCTCATCGGCTTTGCCGGCGCGCCGTTCACGCTGGCGTCGTACGCGATCGAGGGCGGCCACTCGGCGAACTTCGCTCATACGAAGTCGTTGATGTACGGGCATCCGCAGGCGTGGCACCGCTTCGCCGACCGGGTGGCGGGCCTCATCGCGGACTACCTGCAGGCCCAAATCGAAGCCGGCGTGCAGGCGGTCCAGGTGTTCGACTCCTGGGTCGGGACGCTCAACGCGGCCGACTACCGGGAGTTCGTCCAGCCGCACTCACGGCGGATCTTCGACGCGCTGAAGGATTCCGGCGTGCCGACGATCCACTTCGGAACCGGCACCGGCGAGCTGCTGCACGAGATGCGCGAGGCGGGCGGCGATGTGATCGGCGCCGATTGGCGCATTCCCCTGGACGAAGCCTGGGAGCGGATCGGGCTCGATCGGGCGATCCAGGGAAACCTCGATCCGACGCTGCTGCTCGGCCCTCCCGATCGCTTCCTGGCGGGCGCCGACGCCGTGCTGGCAAAAGCGGGTGGCCGGCCAGGCCACATCTTCAATCTTGGCCACGGCATCCTGCCGATGACGCCGGTCGATCACGTGCAGCTGCTCGTGCGCTATGTCCACCAGTATCCGCTCAACTGATGACGATCGCTCGTCGAGCCGGACGGTGGTGCTGCTGATGGCGCACGGCACGCCGGACGCCCTCGACGAGATGGAGGCGTATCTCACACGCGTGCGCGGCGGGCGGACACCGTCGCCCGAGCTCGTCGTGGAGATGCGGCACAACTACACAGCGGTTGGCGGACGGTCGCCGCTCACCGACATCAGCCGCGCGCACGTGGCGAGCCTGCAGGTGCGACTCGGATCGCAGGCCGAGGTGCGGCTCGGGATGCGGACCTGGCATCCGTTCATCGCCGAGGCGCTCAGCGACATCCGTGCGGAGAACACCAACCGCGTGATCGGGATCCCGCTCGCGCCGCAATATTCGACCTTCAGCGTGCAGAAATACGTCGACGCGGCGACCGCCGCGCTGCCGGCCGGACTCCCCTTCACCTGCGTCCGCTCGTACCACGATCACCCGCTGCTCGTGATGGCCTTCGCGCAGCGGCTCGCCGAGGCCCGGGTGCGACTCACGCCGGCGGAGCTGGAGAGCGAGGACGTGATCTTCACGGCGCACAGCATTCCGGCGCGCGCCGCCGAGGCGGGCGATCCGTATGCGGATGAAGTGGCGGCGACCGCGCGGCGGGTGGCGGCCGAAGTGGGAGTGACGGGCTATCACCTCGCGTATCAAAGCGCCGGCCGGACGCCGGAGCCGTGGCTCGGCCCGGACCTCGCCTCGGTGATCCGCGATCGCGCCGCCGCCGGCGTGAAGCGATTGCTCGTCGCGCCGATCGGGTTCGTGTCCGATCACGTCGAAATCCTGTTCGATCTCGACGTGCAGGCCGCCGGCCAGGCGCAGGCGCTCGGCGTCGCCTTGCGGCGCACCGAGTCGCTGAACACCCTCCCCTGCTTCATCGATCTGCTGCAGGCGCTCGTCGAGTCGCAGGCGTCCTGAGGATGACTGGTCCCGACGCGGCCCCGCTCGACGTGGCGATTGTCGGCGCCGGCATCGCCGGGCTGGCGGCCGCCTTCGATCTCTGTCGCGCCGGCCGCCGCGTCGCCGTGCTCGAGGCAGGCCTGCGACCGGGCGGCGTCATTCTCACCGAGCGATCGAACGGCTTCATCATCGACGCCGGCCCCGACAGCCTCCTCGTGCAGAAGCCGGCCGCGCTGGACCTCTGCCGCGATCTCGGCCTGACCGATCGCCTGATTCCGACCGTCCCGCCGCGGCTCGCGTTCATCCTGCGCGGCGGGCACCTCCATCCCCTGCCGGAAGGCTCCGTGCTCGGCGTCCCGACGAAGCTGTGGCCGATGGCGCGCACGTCGCTCTTCACCTGGCGCGGCAAGCTGCGCATGGCCGCCGACTTCCTGATGCCGCGGCGCACGATCACGCGCGACGAGTCGGTGGGATCGTTCATCGGGCGCCACTTCGGCCGCGAAGCGGTCGACTACCTGGCCGAACCGCTGCTGGCCGGGATTCATGCGGGCGACGTCGATCGGCTCTCCGTGCGGGCGCTCTTTCCGCGGCTCGTCAGCGCCGAAGCGAACTCGGGCAGCCTCATTCGCGAGTTTCGCGGAGCGCCGCGCCCGGGGCGGGAGGGCGCCTTCCGATCGTTCCCGGACGGCATCGGCGAATTGATCACGGCGCTCGTCGACGCGCTCCCCTCCAACACGATTCAGTTCGGCCGCCGCGTCGTCGCGATCGAGGGCAGCGGGCCGTTCACGCTGCGCACGGCGGCCGGCGAGCGGTGGACCGCGGCGCGCGTGCTCCTCGCCTCGCCCGCCTGGGCCACGGCGGACCTGCTCGCACCGCGGGACGCCGACCTGGCCGCCCGGTGCCGCGAGATCGAGTACGCCTCCACGGCCACCGTCGTGCTCGCCTACCGGGCTGATGCCCTGGCGCAGCCGCTGCGCGGCTCGGGCTTCGTGGCGCCGCGCGTCGAGCACGTCGATCTGCTGGCGGGGACCTGGGTCTCTTCGAAGTGGCGGGGCCGCGCACCTGACGCTCACATCCTGCTGCGCGGCTTCGTCGGCGGCGCTCGCGACCCGCACGCGCTCGACGCCGACGATCAGCACATCGTGGAGCGCGTGGCCGACTTCTTCCGGGGGCTGCTGGCGCTGCGCGCGGATCCGACCTTCACGCGGCTCTACCGCTGGCCGCGGGCGACGGCGCAATACGACGTGGGGCATCTCGATCGCGTCGCGGCGATCGATCGCGCGCTCGAGCGGCTCCCTGGCATCTGGATCACCGGCAGCGGCTTTCGCGGCATCGGGATCCCGGACTGTGTCGCCGATGCCCGCCGGGTGGCAGAGAAGATACTCGCGTAGTAACATTCATCCTTCATCATGCGTCCTGTTCACATCATCGGTGTTCCTCTCGATCTGGGCGGCGGCCGCCGCGGCGTCGACATGGGCCCATCCGCCCTGCGGATTGCCGGCCTCCGCGATGCGCTGACGGCGCTTGGATATTCGGTCGTCGACAAAGGCGATCTGCCGGCGCCGATCCCTGAAACGCAGCAGCCGCGCGACGAGCGGAAGAAGTACGTCAGGGATATCGCGAAGGTCTGTCAGCGGCTCTACCAGACGTCGCTGGCGGCGTTCGACGAAGGCGCCATGCCGCTCGTGGTGGGCGGCGATCACAGCCTCGCGGCCGGCTCGGTCGCGGCGTCATCCGAGTTCGCACGACGGCAGAACAAGCCGCTCGGCCTCATCTGGGTGGATGCGCACGGCGACATGAACACACCGGCCACGACGACGAGCGGCAACGTGCACGGCATGCCGCTCGCCGCGATTCTCGGGCATGAGCCCTCGGAGCTGTCGAAGATCGGCGGCACCTCGCCGAAGATCCTCCCCGAGCACACCGTGCTCGTCGGCATCCGCAACCTCGACGACAGCGAGAAGAAAGAGGTGCTCTCCGCCGGCGTGCACGTCTTCACGATGAAGGATGTCGATCGGCTCGGCATCGCCGTCGTGGTCGAGCGGGCCATCAACCTCGCCTCGCAAGGGACGGCCGGCATTCATGTGTCGTTCGACGTCGATGTCTGCGATCCGCTGATCGCGCCGGGCGTCGGCACGCCGGTCAAGGGCGGCCTCGACTATCGCGAGGCGCACATGGTGATGGAGATGATCGCGGATTCGGGGCTGCTGCTCGCGCTCGACCTCGTGGAGGTCAACCCGATCCTCGACGTGAAGAACACGACGGCCGTGCTCGCGGCGGAGCTCGCGACGTCGGCGCTGGGGAAGAAAATTCTCTAGGCGACCTCGCCGAGCATCTCTTCGAGCGCGGCGACGAGGTGCACGAGCGAGTACGGCTTCTCGAAGAGACGGGTGTTGGGGCGCAGCCGTTCCAGTTCGCCGGATTCCGACGGAACGCCCGAGAAGATGATGACCGGCACCGGCGTATGAATGCGGTTGACCAGGTCGCGCCCGGAGCCGCGTCGCAGGCGCAGGTCGACGATGGCCGCCGCGAGCTCGTGCTGCGAGATCACTTCGAGCCCCTCGTCGACCGTTTCCGCCGCCATCACGGTGAAATCGTGGAGCTCGAGAAACTTGACGAGCGGCCGCCGCACGGATTGATCGTCTTCGACGACGAGCACGACACGGCCGTTGGCTCCGGGCATCGCCGCCGATTATCGCTGCCGAGCCGGCCGGCTGCAACTGCCTCTTCGCGTTCGCGGTAAGATCCCGTTCCCGCGCCGACCAGGAATGGGCCCCTAGCTCAGTGGTAGAGCACGTGACTTTTAATCACGGTGTCCCGGGTTCGATCCCCGGGGGGCCCACCAATTCCCAACTCCTCATCAATCAACGACTTCTAGCCTGATTCGCGGTTCGACCGCGCGACAGAGCACCTTCAGCTGCATTCGGCACGTGTTCAGTGGTGTAGGTCCGTCTGCCGGAAGATAGGATGGTCCAGGCGGTCAGCTCTTTGGGACGCAGAAAACATCGTAGTGCCGGCGAGCGCACAATTCGCTTCTATGCAGTCTGCGCCCCGGGTAGTCGGCATCGTTCTGGGTAATGAAGACGTCGTAGCCCAAGCCGGTGACGAAGTCGAACAATCGCTCCCGCCCGGCCCCATCTAGCAGAGCAAACATCTCGGCTTTGAGAACCGGCTTTACCGCAACCAAGAGCCCTTCCAACGACGCGAGGACGCGATAATCGTGCCCTTCGGTGTCCACCTTGATGAACCGGATTCGATTCATCAGGTCCGGATACTGCTTCTCCAGGTACCGCTGCAGATTGTGTCCGTGTACCCGCAGCTTGAACATGTGTCCGTGGCGCCATCGGCTGATTCCCTCATGCATTCCACCGTTGCAGAATCCGGCGTCGGAGTAGCCGAAATCGAATTCGCCCGACTCGGCCGTTGCAGCGAACATCAGCGGGATGATTCGGGCTTTGTCGATGTTCAGCCCCGCATTTCGGTCGAGTACCGGGAATACCAACGGGTTCGGCTCCAGCGCGATGACGCAGCCGGCTGCTCCGACGGCCAGAGCGATAGGAATGGTACTGTCTCCGGTGTGCGCACCGATATCGATGGCCACATCGCCTGGCTTCAAGAAACGCCTCAGTGCATCAACGGCTTCCTGCGTGATGCTCTTCTTGGTTTCCCCGGGGTGATCCCACTAAGCGTACCGAACTTGGCCATCGTAAGGGAGCTCAAAGGTCACCCCATGGAAGGGATATCGCCTCATTGCCGGCCTGAATCCAGCAGCGTAAAACAACTCTTTGAGCTTCATCGCAGGTCAATTCCAGAAGGATAAAACACAAACCTAAAAGCAGAACGCCGCTGCAAGAGTTCAGCGAATAAGCGGATCTCGATTTGCCGATCAGGTCCCGCACTGGCCCACGGGAGGTCGACGCCACGCCGGAGCACGTACCACGGGTCACCCCTGGCGTCTCTTCATCGTGCATCCTCAGCGTTGCCGCCGCGTGCTATTCTGTCAGAACATAGACAGATGGCCTCCCTTGCCGATCGCATCACCGTCAACCCTGAGCAATGTGGAGGGCGCCCCTGCGTTCGAGGGCTTCGGATCCGCGTCACCGACGTCCTGGATCTACTGGCGTCTGGGCTGACGCCTGAAGAGGTCCTGGCCGAACTGCCTGATCTGGAGGCTGAGGACATCTCGGCCTGCCTTCGGTTCGCGAGCCGGCGCCTGAATCACCCGATCGTCGCAGCGTGACCCTCTGGCTCGATAATCAGCTCCCGCCGGCGCTGGCGCATTGGATGCGCGCCGTGCTCCACGTTGAAGCCGTCCCAATTCGCAATCTGAACTTGCAGCGCGCGTCGGTCCGGTTCGAGGCGCACGAGAACACCCCGACCACTTTTCACGTGGTGATTCCTGCGCCCGCCCTCTCAGGTGAGCTGAGCGATCGGGATCTGGAGCGGGTGGCCGGCGGGTTCGCTCTGCCGAGCTGCGACCAGGTCGGCGCCGCAGGCGTACTGGGCATGATCGTGGGCGGTGAAGTCGTCGGGGGCAGCATCCACAGCGTGACCAACGTGAACGAAACGCAAGCGGCGATCGGGGCCGGCGTGGCGGTCGCCGGATTCGCGATGGTGGTTGGCAGCATCGTCGCCTCGCATTCGTAGCCCTGACACGTCGGCGCGCGTTGAGCTCAATCACGGTGTCCCGGGTTCGATCCCCGGGGGGCCCACCACCCTTCGCTCACACCTGCGTTCCAACCGCCACCTTCACGACGATCCGCCGCACCGGCGCCGGCCGATCCGGCGCGATACCCGGCATGTGGGCGTCCTCGGGCCAGAAGATCGCAAAATCCCCGGCGCTCATGTCGAGGAACGTCCCCTGGCCGCTCGCGCGGACCAGATCGCGCGACTCGTCGTACTCGCCCGCCTCGAGCCGCGAGAGCGGCGAATAGCCCATCCGATCCTCGCCGCGCTGGAGATATTGAATGTCGATGTAGCGTCGATGGGCTTCCCAGAAGCCTTGGGCGTTTGGCGCCGATTGACCGTCGATCACGGTCACGTACAGTGCGGCGCCGTCGATCTCGTGTCGGCCCTCGTCTAGCGCATCGAGATCGGTCTCCCGCAGATACGTCAGGCCGCGGGCAATCAGGACGCTCAAGCCGTAGTAGCGAGGCGCCTGGATCAGGCGATCGAAAACCATCCGCCGATTCCTTTCGTTCGCGGTCGGGTGACCAGGACGAACCACTTTTTTACACGATCAAGACACATTTGCATCCGGCCTTCGGTTCTGAGAGAATGGACGCCTTCCACTCATAGAATGTCGGCTGCGGCCGGTTTTCGAGGCCGCCGCAGCTGCGCTCGTAGGACGTCTGCGGGCGTCTCCCAACCACGATTGCGATGAAGTGATGTCGTCTATGCGCGTAGCCGACCGACCGGCGACCAACGCCACATCGACCAGCAGGACAGGCCGTCTCACCTGGACGGTCACCATTCTCGTGGCCTTCGTGGGCCTCACGATCCTCGGCGCTTCCCGCTCGGGGCCAACCCCCGCCCCGGCGCTCGCGAGCACGGTCGCCCCAGTGAGAAGCCAGCCGTGCACGGTGGAGGCGCCCGCCGACGCGCGGGCGACGGCTCGGAGTTGGTGCCAGGGGGGCCTGTTCGCCCACATCGACGTCTCGCACGAGGCCGGCAAGTTCGTCGTGCACCTTCAGCTCTCGGACAAGGGCAACGCGCTGTGGAACCGCGACAAGAGCCAGGTGCTGACCCAGTTCCAGCACATCACCGAGCAGCTGCCGCAGGGGGCCCGCATGAACGTCGCGCTGTCGTTCCACGACAGGAACGACGACCTGGTCGGTGGATGTTTCCGCCGGCGCGGTGACGGCGCCTCGATCTGCATGTAGCGCGGCTCACGCCAGGTTTTCGGCGCTGTACCGCGCGATGAGGCCCGTGCGGATTGCGCGCCGGTGGACGCGCGCGAAGAACCAGCACGCCAGCACCAGGTACACGATCGCCAGGCCGGCGCCCCACGCCAGCTCCCCGAGCGACACCGGCCGGCCCAGGACGATCCGCCGCATATCCTCGAACACCGCAGACGGCGGCAGCAGGCGCGCAATCACCTGCATCCACCCGGGCAGCGTCGAGACCGGGTAGAACACCCCGGCAAACGGCGCCACGATCGCCGGAATCGGCCAGACGAACCACTCCGAGGCCGGTCCGAGCCAGAGGACGATTCCGCTCGCCGCAATGCCCAGCGCAATCCCGAAGACGAACAGCAGCAGCAGGAACGGCGCGAGCAGGATGCCGTAGCCGAAGAACGACAGCCCGAAGAACGTCGTGGCGAGCAGCAGCATCACGACGAGGCCGATCGTGCTCGTGGCGATGCTCGAGACGACGAGCCCGGAGAGATACTCCGGAATCGACAACGGCGTCGCGAACAGATTGAGGAAGTTCCGCGACCACACATCCTCGAGAAACGCCGTCGTCACGCCCTGCATCACGCGCGAGAAGAAATCCCACAGCAGCACGGCGCCGAGCAGCGACGCGATGAAGTTCAGCCCCGAGCTCGCGACCTCGCTCAGGTAGCGCGTGATGAAGCCCCAGAGGATCATGTCGACGGCCACCCAGGCGAAGAGCGGCAGCAGGCGCGCCACGCTCCCGCGCATCAGGTAGGCCTGGCGCAGCACGATCGCCGCGCTCCTCCGGACGAAGGCGGCCGCCATCAGTGTGGCTCCATCGCCAGCGGCTCGCGGGCCACCGCCACGAAGAGGTCTTCGAGGGTCTTGTGCCCGTGCTCGCCGGGCAGCTGCCGCGGGTCGCCTTCGAGCAGGACACGGCCGCGCGCGAGGAACATCACGCGATCGCACACCTCCTCCACCTCGTACATGTTGTGCGAGGTCCAGAGGATCCCCACGTCGCCCTGCGCCGCGTATTGCCGGATGCGCTGGCGGATGTCGCGCGCCGCGGAGGGGTCGAGCGAGGCGGTCGGCTCGTCGAGCAGCAGCAGGCTCGGCGCGTTCAGCAGCGCCTTGGCCAGGCCTACGCGCGTCTGCTCGCCCGACGACAACACGCCGCAGCGCGTGTGGCGAAAGCGATCCAGCTCGAACTGATCGATCACCTGCTCGATGCGTGCGGAGAGATCGGGCACGTTGTAGAGCATGCCGAAAATCCGGAGGTTCTGGATGACGGTCAGATTCCCGGGGAGCGGTGCATACACGGCGGCGAAGTTCGTGTGCGCCAGGGCACCCGTGCGATGCGCGCGCGCATCGACGGATTCGATCGTGATCGAGCCCGAGGTCGGCTCGAGCACGCCCAGGATCATGTTGATGGCGGTCGTCTTGCCCGCGCCGTTTGGTCCGAGCAGCCCGACAATTTCGTTGCGACGCACCTCGAACGAAAGGCCATCGACGGCCACGACCGGGCCGTAATGCTTGCGTAGATCGGAGACGGCGAGGACCGGAGGGGGCGTCATCATCGGCTGCGCGTCTATCTTTCCATGCACCGCGGCGCCGATCCAAACGAGCCGTTCCGTCCCAATTCCGGCACGCCGCTGTTCGCCAGCGAACACCAGTAGAGACCGCCGGTTCGACAGGGCGGGCGATTGGCGGGCACCTCTCGAACGCCTCCGATGGCATGGTGTTGGCGTATGCCGCTCGTCGCGCCTATGACGTTCTTATCCGATCTCCGGTTCGCCCTCCGTCTGATTCGCCGTGCGCCCGGCTTCACCGCCGTCGCCGTGCTCACGCTCGCGCTCGGCATCGGCGGCAACACGGCCATGTTCACGGTGATCAACGCCGTGCTGCTGCGTCCGCTGCCCTTTCCGCATGCCGATCGACTGGTGATGGCCTGGGGCAGCCATCCGGATATCGGGCACGAAGCGGCCTCCCTGCCCGACTTCACGGATTGGCGCGCCGAGAACGATGTGTTCGCCGGGATGGCGGCCACCTCACTCCGCAGCATCAACATCACGACCCACCAGGGACCTGAACGCGTCATCGGGGCGCGGGTCACCGCGGACCTGTTTCGAGTACTCGGAGTCGGTCCAGCCCTCGGCCGCGATTTCCGCCCCGACGACGATGCGCCCGGCGCACCACCCGTCGCCATCCTCAGCCACGGCCTCTGGGTCCGGACGCTCGGCGCCGATCCCGCCATCGTCGGTCGCCCCATGACGCTCAACGGCGCGCAGTACACCGTGATCGGCATCATGCCGCAAGGCTTCGCGATGCCGCCGCGGGCCGAGCTCTGGGTGCCGCTCGCGATGAGTGCGGCCGGCGCGCCGCGGCGCGACGATTTTCTGCAGGTGGTTGGACGGTTGAAGCCCGGCGTCACGGTCGACCAGGCGCAGGCGGAGATGACGACCATCGCGTCGAGGCTCGAACGCGCGTATCCCGACACGAACACGAACTGGACGATCGCGCTCGTGCCGCTGCACGAGCAGCTGGTGGGGAGCGTCCGGCCCGCGCTTCTCGCCCTCTGGGCCGCCATCGTGTTCGTGCTCCTGATCGCCTGCGCGAATGTCGCCAACCTGCTCCTCTCGCGCGCCTCGGGCCGCCGGAAGGAGATGGCGGTGCGGCTCGCGCTCGGCGCCGGCCGGCGGCAGATCGTGCGGCAGCTGCTCACCGAAAGCGTGCTGCTCGCGCTCATCGGCGGAGCGGCCGGCCTGCTGCTGGCCGCCTGGAGTGTGCCGCTGATCGCCTCACTCGCCCCGCCGGCGGCCGGGCGCGCCTTCGATCCGCACCTGGACGCCACCGTCCTGATCTTCACGCTGGGCGCGTCGATCCTGACGGGTCTGATCTTCGGCCTCATGCCGGCCATCAACGCCGCCCGATCGGATCTGCAGGCGGTCATGAAGGAGGGCGGCCGCACGGCCGGCCACGGTGCGGGCGCGTCTCGCACCAGTCGCGTCCTCATCGTCAGCCAGGTGGCGCTCTCCCTCGTGCTGCTCGTGAGCGCCGGCCTGATGGTCCGGACGCTGCAGCACCTCGAGCAGGTCGATCCCGGGTTCCGCACCGACCACCTGTTGCGCGCGCGGGTGAACCTGTCCGCGGCGCAATATGCCAGTGCCACCGCACAGCGTGCGTTCGCCAACCGCCTGGCACAGAACCTTCACGCGCTGCCCGGGGCCGAGGCGGTCGCGCTCACCGATACGGTGTATCTCGAAGGCAGCGGGTACAGCTCCATGCTCATTGCCGGCGAGCCGCCGCCGGCGCCAGGAGAGGTGCACGATGCGCAGATCTTCTCGGTCTCGAGCGGATTCCAGCGGACCCTTGGAATCCGGATGCGGCAGGGC
This sequence comes from Vicinamibacterales bacterium, assembly GCA_025450765.1. GTDB lineage: Bacteria > Acidobacteriota > Vicinamibacteria > Vicinamibacterales > CAVVIG01 > JAGWRA01. The sequence goes on from JANWLS010000063.1 coordinate 31,655, forward strand.
CGCCAGTTCGAGCCGCAGGATGGGCCGGAGGCACCGCTGGTGGCGCTCGTCAACGAAGCCTTCGTGAAGCGGTATCTCCCGGACGGCCGCGCGCTCGGTCGTCAGGTGAGCTTCGATGGCGCGAACGGGCAGCCAACCTGGCGGACGATCGTCGGCGTCGCGGCGGACGTGAAGCAGGAGAGCCTGACGAGCACGCCGTACCCGGAGATCGATGTTCCGCTCGCGCAACGCCCGTCACCGGCGATCGCCATGCTGGTGCGGAGCGCCGGCGATCCCGACGCGCTCGCATCGCCCATTCGCGCGGTGGTACAACGGCTCGATCCGACGCTGCCGACGTACGCGATCACGACGATGGACGCGATGATCAGCGAGTCGGCCGGCAACCGCCGCATGGCCATGTATCTGTTCGCCGTCTTCGCCGGCGCGGCGCTGCTGCTCGCGGCGAGCGGGCTCTATGGCGTCATGGCGTATGCGGTGAGCCAGCGCACGCGGGCCATCGGTATCCGCCTCGCGCTCGGCGCAACGCCAACCGACATCCTCCGGCTCGTCGTCGGCGAAGGGCTGGCGGTCACCGCCATCGGCATCGTCGTCGGCCTGATCGCGGCGGCGGCGCTCACCCGCTATCTCCAGACGCTGCTCTTCGGCGTCACGGCCCACGACCCGATCACGTTCGCGGCGATTGCGTTGCTGCTCCTCGTGACCGCGCTCGCCGCCTGCTACGCGCCGGCCCGCCGGGCCATGCGCCAGGATCCGTCCGCCGCGCTTCGCCAGGAATAGCGCCTCCGCCGTCGGCCCCGGCACGCCTGTTGCTCCCTTCTGGCCCATGACCAGAACTCGACAGGTCGCCATCGCTGCGGGCCTCGCGGCCGGCGGCGCCGCCCTCGTATCGACCGGGCTGCGCGCCCTGAGCCGATACGACTTCAATGGACGAACCGTCCTGATCCCCGGCGGGTCGCGCGGGCTCGGGCTGCTCATCGCCCGCGAGCTCGGGTGCGAAGGCGCCCGCCTCACCATCGCCGCCCGCGACCGCGCCGAGCTCGAGCGGGCGCGCGACGAGCTCAGCGCCCAGGGCATCGACGCCACCATCGTCACCTGCGACATCCGTCATCGGCAGGCCGCCGAGCAGCTCGTCGAGCAGACGGTTGCCCGTACGGGGCGCCTGGACGTGCTGATCAACTGCGCCGGCATCATCCAGGTCGGGCCGCTCGAGCACATGACGACGGCAGATTTCGAGAATGCGATGGCGGTGCACTTCTGGGGACCGCTGCACACGATGCGTGCGGCGCTGCCGGAGATGCGCCGGGCCGGCAGCGGCCGGATCGTGAACATCTCGTCGATCGGCGGCAAGATCGGCGTGCCGCATCTCGCGCCCTACTGCGCGAGCAAGTTCGCGCTGTCAGGCTTGTCGGAGGCCGTGCGGGCCGAAGTCGCGCGCGACGGCATCAAGGTGACCAACGTCTGCCCCGGACTCATGCGGACCGGGTCGCCGTTCAACGCGCGTTTCAAGGGAAGGCACCGCGAGGAATTCACCTGGTTCACGATTTCGGATTCGCTGCCGCTGGCGACCATCGACGCGACGCGTGCCGCGCGCCAGATCGTGCGAGCATGCCGGCGAGGCGCCGCCGAGCTCACGTTCCCGTGGCCGTTCCGCCTCGCGATCATCGCCAACGCGATCGCGCCGGGAGTCGTGGCGCTCGGCACCGCCGTCACCAACCGCTTCATCCTCCCGTCGCCGACCGACGAATCCGGCGACGCGGATCACAGCGGATGGCAGAGCAGTTCGAGGTGGGCCCCGTCGCGGCTGACGCGCCTCACCGAGAAGGCGGCGGCGCGGAACAACGAAGTGCCCCCGTAGGCGGGACTCATTCCTCATTCCTTGTATTCGCTACGATCTTCGTGTCACACTAACGCGATTTTGGACGCGCCTTCCGATCCTGGACTCGATCTCATCACCCGTCTTCCCCGCCGGATTCGCCTCGACGAGCACTGGCTGCAGCGGAACGACCGTGGCTTCGTGTGGTGGCCGCACCGCCTGGCGCAGCGCGTCTGGTCCGAGCCGCTCGTCGACTATCACGGCACGAGCGTCTCGCGCGTCCACATCGAGACCGACGTCCTGCGAGACATCGAGCGGCGGGCCGAAGCCGTGGACGCACTCGTGCCCCTCAATCGGGTCGCCAGCCTCAGCCATCTCGCCATCGACCGCAGCGGCTGGCTCCGCCTGCACGCCTCGCTCGCGGTGACGTCCGAGAATCTCAATCTCGTCGGGCCGCTGGCGGTGCACGTGCTGTCGCTGCAAGCCGCCGATGCACACGTCAAGGCGGCACCGCTCTCGGAGTTCCTCTCGGCGCCGATCGCCGACTCGCGTCACCCGACGCACGGCGCGCGATCGCAGCCAGACGACCTGCTCGATGCCCTGGCGTACTACGCCGACAAGGGACGCGGCGACTCCCCGTACACCGCGATCGACATCGCGCAGCTCACGCTGATGCAACCGCGCCCGTGGGTCATGGCCCGCTCCGGCGGCGACGGGCTCGATGCCGAGCTGCCGTTCACCGGCGAGCGGCCTTCGATCCTGAGTGGATCGGGCGGCGCTCCGGAGACGGCGCTGCTGCAGATCCGGCCGGCACACCGGCATCCGCAGCTTGGCGCCGGCGCGCTGCTGCGGCTGGCGCTCCCCGCCCGGGCACCGGCGGCGATCGCCAACGATCTCAATCTCGCCGAGGCACACGCGCCGGAAGGCCACCAGCTCGGCGCGTGGACGATCGACCGCGAAAACCTGGCCTTCTATACGTTTCTGCCGGCCGTCGCCTTCACCGAGGACATCATTCCCACCCTCATCTGGCATGCCGCCGCGCGCGCCCTCTGGGCCCGCACGCGCCTGCTGCCCTGATGCATGCGCGCCCGACATACGTCGGATGCGAAAGCTGTGTGCAACGGTGGAGTGATCGCGGTTGACTCCGCATGGCCCGACGCGTAGAAGCGTAGAAGGGACCCAGCCGTGCCCCCATCCCATTCGATTCGGAAGGAGATCGTCATGAGACCCTGGTTCACCCGTCTGCTCATCGCCGTCGCACTCGTTGCGCTGCCGGCCGTCGCGGCTCACGCGCAGGTCGAGCAGGGACGGCTGCTCGGCACCGTGAAGGATGCCCAGGGCGGCGTCCTGCCGGGGGTGACGGTGACCGCGACCTCGCCCGCGTTGATCGGCCAGCGGACGACGGTGAGCGAAGCCGATGGGCAGTACCTGCTCACCAGCTTGCCCACCGGGTCATACATGCTGAGCTTCGAGCTCCAGGGATTCCAGACGCTGAAACGCGAGAACATCCGCGTCACGCAGGGGACGACGCTGTCGATCGACGTCCAACTGCAGGTCGCCAAGCTCAGCGAGAGCGTCACCGTCACCAGCGCCGCGCCCGTCGTCGACACGACGACCACGAAGGTCGGCGCCGATTTCAGCGGCCAGGCCCTGGTCGGCGTGCCGAGCTCAACCGATCTGTGGGGGACGCTCGCGCAGACCCCCGGCATCCGGATGCAGGGCTTCGACGTCGGCGGCAGTCACAAGAGCCAGCAGGTCGGCTACGACGCCTTCGGCATCCGCGGCCAGACCAAGACGATGTTCGAAGGGATCGATAACACCGAGGGTGACAGCGGCGAGTTCTTCTATTCCGACTACTACGCCGTCAACGAGGTGTCGGTGACGGCCGTCGGCGGCGACGTCGAGACGAGCGCGCCAGGCGCGACGAACATCCAGACGTTCAAGAGCGGCGGCAACACGTTCTCCGGGCTCGAGCAGTACACCTACGAGGCCGGCAGCTTCGTCGGCAACAACATCGATGCGGCGACCGCGGCGCGTGGGTACACCGGGAATCCGAACCTGCTCTTCTGGGAGACGCACCTCGACCTCGGCGGGCCGATCCTGCGCGACAAGCTCTGGTTCTACGGCGCTTACAACGAGTTCCGCCTCGACCAGGCGCTGTCGGGGGTCGATCCGTCGGTGGCGACCGACATCACGAAGGTCAGCGATCCGATGCTGAAGGTCACCTGGAAGGCGAGCACCAAGAACACGTTCGTCGGCTTCCTGATGCCGCGCAACTACAAGCAGAAGCCGAACCGGAACCTCTCGGCGAGCACGTCGCCCGACTCGGTGCTGGCGCAGGCGAGCAAGACGTGGATCAAGTAGATCGAGTGGCAGCGGATCTGGTCCAACCGGATGTTCATGGACGTGCGCGCCGCCGCCTGCTGTGAGGTGTGGCCGATGGCCACGAAGGTCGACGCCGCGGTCGATCCGCCCCGCATGGACACCGCGACGCAGCTGGTGACCGGCGCCGGCTGGAACGCGTACAACCTGAACTACGGCAAGCCGCAGACGCTCGGCAACATCACCTACTTCCTGCCGACGAAGCATGCCGGCAGCCACGACATGAAGTTCGGGTACGAGTACATCTTCAATCACTACCGGCAGGGCATCAACGGCCAGTCGGGACCGATCCAGTATCTCGATCGGAACGGCCAGCCGAACGAGATTCAGTTGATCGACGTCGGCACCTACGCCGACTTCGGCAACACCTGGCAGCCCGGCTACGACGACAACACGATGTTCTCGCTCTACGCGCAGGATCGGTGGACACCGACTGCGCGGGTCACGCTCACGGCGGGCCTGCGCTATGGCTATCAGCACCCGCACTACGAGGAAGGGACGCGCGATCCGGTGCTGTCGGACGTGTTTCCCAAGCTCACGGTGCCGGCCACGTCGCTGCTGACGCGCAACAACGTCGCGCCGCGCCTCGGGCTGGCCTACGACGTCTCGGGCAACGGCCGCACGGCGGTGAAGGCCTTCTACGGACGCTACTACGCCATCTACGGCAACAGCTTCACCTCGCTCAACCCGGGTGGCGTGAACGCACGGACCTACCAGTTCAACGACCTGAACGGCAACGACCTTTACGACGGCGTCCAGGAGCTCGGGGCGCTGGTCGCCTCCTCTGGCGGCAGCTCGACGACGATCGATCCGAACCTGAAGCAGCCCTACACGGACGAAATCAGCGGCTCGATCGAGCACCAGTTCTGGGGCGAATCGTCGGCGCGCATCCTGTACGTGTACAAGGTGTCGCGGAACATCTTCGGGCTCGTGAACACGGCTCGCATCGGCACCGAGACGGTTCCGGTGAGCGTGGCGAACCCGTTCGATCCCTCGCAGACGATCCACGCGCTCGACATCCCGAGCTCGCTGAAGGGGGTCGTCACCAACGAGTTCACGAACCTGCCGGACTCGGATGCGTCGTACCACACGCTGTCGCTCTCGGCGCAGCACCGGTTCCAGAAGGGGCTCTTCATCCAGGGCGACTTCGACTACCAGTGGCGCAACGAGCTGCGGCAGCCGAGCGGGCCGAGCACCAGCCCGCTCAACACGGATCCGATCGGCGTCTACTCGTTCGGCGGCAGCTTCCCGATCGACTACAGCGCCGACGTGTCGAACCGCCAGGCGACGCGGAATTGGCAGGCGCACCTGCTCGGCCGCTACGAGCTGCCCTACCAGATCGGTGTCGGCGTGAACCTCCGCTCGCAGAGCGGGTTCCCCTACTCGCCGATCGCGAACGTGAAGCTGCCGAACGCCGGCACGGTGCTCGTCTTCACCGACGACTTCTCGAACCACTATTCGCCGACGGTGACGATGATGGACCTGCGGCTGGACAAGACCGTGTCGGTGGGCCGATACAAGGTCACCGGTATGCTGGACGCCTACAACCTGACGAACGCCAACACCATCACGAACTTCTTCCTCGTGAACGGATCGACGTACGACAAGGTGATCGCGGCCCTCAATCCGCGGACGATTCAGCTGGGCCTGCGGTTCACCTTCTAGATCAGGCCGGATTGATGGTCAGCAGGCCGAGCGCCTGCTCGATGGACGACAGCAGCAGCCCGGGTGGTGGATTGAGCGTGGCGGCGTCCGTGAGGATGCCGTGCAGACGGTCCACCGCCTGGCTGAGCGCCGGCGGCATCGGCTGGCCCGCCGCCCAGCCGGCCAGCGCGTCGTTCAGCCTGCCACGCTGGGTGATCAGCGTCTTGATCGTGCCCTCGTAGCGCTGATGGCGCGCGGCGTCGTAGGCCTGGGACGCAAATGCCTGGAGCTCGGCCTTCTGGACCGCGATCAGCGCATCCGAGATGGCGCCGTGCTGGGCAATGGTCCGCCGGTAGTTGTTGGCGGCGCAGGACGCGAAGCCGAACGCCATGAGGATGAGGGTGCAGCCGGTGATGAGACGTGGGCTGAGCGGTCGAGTCATGATCGTGCCGTCGATGCGCGGGCCTTTCTCCATACTGGGTCGGCAGCCGATGATGCGTCAAGGGATCGGCGGCTGAGCTGTTGAACGCGAAGAATCCATGGGGGTGCTGCCGCTCTGGCGTGTCTTCGCCGGCTGAACGCGCGCCGGGGCTGCGCCCACACAACGGAACCGCTGCGAGCGGCTCGAGCACGGTGGGCAGGCAGCCCCGCCACCCCGAAGTGGTCGGCGCGGTGGCGGCTCGACTAGCCAGCCACACGCCGGCGCGTCGCCGCGGTCGACTCAACACCGGCCGCCACACCCGCCGAGATCAGCTCGGTCGGTTGCACGCGGGCACCCGAGTACGCCGTGACCAGGCTCAACACCACGCCGCCCCACAGGCTGCCGAACCAGAGCTCCACCGAGCCCCAATCCGTGGCGGCCAGCAGTGAGGTGGGCCCGCTGTTGGCTGCGAGAACGATCGTCACGACCATTCCAATCACGAGGGTTCCGAGGATCGCCAGGCCCCAGGTCGCCAGGCCGTTCAGCGTGGCGAGTTCGGGAGTCGGCGCGCCCGACAACCGGGCCGTGGTCCGTGCCCCGACATAGAACGACACAGCCATCGTGACGAGGAACCACGCGATGCTCCACGCCGGGGAGCCGCCGAAGACGCCGGCAATGAACAGGCCGAACGTGACGAACAGGGCCTCCATGCCGATCGTCACCATCGTGCCCGCCCAGATGGCGCCCCACGAAACTTTGCTGAATGGCGAGAACCGCTCCGTCAGCCGGGGCGACGGCACGGTCGTACGCGTTTCTCGAACGACTTCTTCGTCTGCCATGGGAAATTGCCTCCACCCGTACGGATGCAGTGGACGTGCCAGCAGGGTGTATGGGCGTGGTATGGACGGGCCGTCGCAGCGGTAGGATATGGCGGAGAAGACACACGTGACGAAACAGCGGTGGAGGACACCGGGCGAGGCGTTGCTCGAAGCCGCGACCCAATCGCGAACGAGCATCCTCCTGGCGCTCCGGACGGCGGCGATCTGGGGGCTTTCCGTGTTCCTCTGGCTGGTGCTGCTGTCCATCGGCTGGAGCACACTGACGGGTCGCGGAGCCCTGGCCGAGGTCTTTTTTCACATCAATGTTGGCCCCTGGTTTCGATATCTCGTTGGCACCGTCGAGCTCGCGAGCGCCATTGCTCTTCTGATCCCGCGCGCCCGCTTCTGGGGGGCATGCGCCATCGCCGCCGTGCTGCTGGGCGCGACGTACGCGAACGTCGCCGTCATGCACGCGGCGCTCCTGGCGGAAATCACGGTGGTCCTTGCGATCGCGGCGGTGCTGCTGATGATCCTCGCGTGGTCGGACGCGAGGGCACGACGTCATTGAGCGGCCTGTGCGAGACTCCATTCCAACGGCGTCGAGCGCTCCGCGGAGTGAAATTCCACCGAGAGCGCCGCCCAGCCATCGCGGCGGAGCTGACGCCGCAGCGCGCGGCGATCCGTCCGGCGCACCCGATCATCGGCATCGATGATGAGAATCCAGCGGCCGCGCGCCTGCTCCAGCGAGATGTTCCGGGCGGCCGAAAAGTCGCCGCGCCACCGCGAGCGCGTGGGCCGCTGCTAGCGCCGCTCCAGGAACCCTCTGCCTTCGCAGATCGCGGGCCTCGCTTTCTCGATGCGCGCCTCGCGCGTCGCCGACTGCTTGGCGGCAG
>JANWLS010000064.1 GCA_025450765.1 Vicinamibacterales bacterium
ATCCACGCGCCAGGTGTTCGAGGACCGCCTCCGGGAATCCCGCTGTCCCGCCGCTTCGCCGCGCGATGGCGTCGGCATCGGCGAACGTTGAGGGATCGGCAACGGTGGGTCCCGATCCGATGACGCTCAGGTCGTCGCCGACGACGTCCGAAATCACCAGCGCGCGAACGTGACCGCGCGAGCGCGCCGCGAGCCATCCTCCCTTCACGCGCGAGAGGTGCTTGCGCACGGTATTGATCGCGTAGATATCGGCGCCCGATTTCAGCAGCGCGCGATTGGTGGCTTTCAGATCGTCCAGCGAGAGGCCGCCCGCCGGTGCCGTGAGCAGGGACGACGCGCCGCCCGAGAGCAGCACCACCAGACATTCATCTGGCGCCGCCGCCTCGGCGATCGCCAGGGCACGCGCGCCGGCCGCGAGGCTCTGCTGGTCGGGCACCGGGTGGCTCGCGTGGATCATCTCCAGTGGCGGCACCGGGGCCGCGCCTGCCACGCCAATCACGACGCCGCTGCGCACGCGATCGCCCCCGCTCGCGACGAAGCCTGCCGCCATCGCCGAAGCCGCCTTGCCGACCGCAATCACGCGGGCAGGCGAGCGCCTGATCGGATCGGCCGCCGGCGCCTCCGCCAACGCGGACCGTACAAGGCTCACGCCATCAACGGCAGCAATCCCGGCGCGCGCAATCTGCAGGAGATCGGATCGAAGAGTGTCGAGCGAGCGAGTCAGTGGAGGTTCTTGGGTCGGGCCCAGGCGGACAGGCCGGTGAGGACGTCGATCTTCCGGAGCAGCTCGCTCACCACTTCGTCGGCGTTATCACGCGTGCAAAGCTGTTCGAGCTGGCCGAGAATGCGGGTGATCGCCTTTTCGGCGTCCTGGATCGCGCGCGCGGAGTAATACTGCCGCTGCTGCGCGAGATATCGTTGTTGTTTGAGGAATTCTTCCCGGTAGAAGTCGGTGCGACTGAAGAGAACCGAAGGACGTGACGGCCGCAAGTCGGAAGACAGGCGAGACATCCGGTTTCTCGAAGGTTGCATCGGGACTCTTTCAGTCTAGTCCGCGACGGCCACACTGTCAACGCTTCTGAGCCCTCCCCGCCACGCCGCCACGATCCCTCCCAGGCCGCCCACCGCCATTCCCCCGGCGATGAGAATTCCGCAGAATTCGAGGGGCAGGAACCAGATCGGCGCCACACCCAGGGCCGCGACGATGGCGGCCCCATAACGGGCCCGGGCGAGGGCCAGCGAGCCGGCGAGGAGCGCCAGCGCCAGCACCGAACCCGCCCCGCCGTGCAGGATCCCTTCCGTTATGAACGGGCCCCGGATGAACGCGAGCGGCGCCCCGACCAGGCGCATGATCTCGACCTCGTCGCGACGCGCGACGAGCGCGAGCCGGACCACGCTCGCCACGGTGAGGGCACCAGCCGTCGAGAGCACAACCGCCAGTACGAGTCCCAGCGCCCCGATCACATCAGCCGCCCTGACGAGGCGCGCGATCCACCGGCGGTCGAACCGGGTGTCCGACACGCCGGACAGGCGCTGCAGCGACGCCGCGAGCGTCTCGACCGCCGCATCGGCGCTGGCGCCCGGCCTGAACTGCACGTCGATCGACGCCGGGAACGGGCTCACCTCGTCGGCGGGCGTGAGACTCGACAGATCCGGAAACAACACGGCGAACCGCTGTTTCGCGTCGGTCTTGGACACATATTGATGACCGGCGACGATGGGGCTTGCGTCGATGGCCTGCTCGATGGCCGCGCGGTCTGCCGGCGTCGCCTGATCCTGCAGGTACACGGACAACTCGGCGGTGCCTTCCCACGCGGCGACCATCCGCTGCACGTTGAGCATCAGGAGCAGGAAACCGCCGAGCACGAAGAGGGCGAGGGCGATCGTGATGATCGGCATGAGGCTCGAGCCGCGGCCGCGCCACGCGCTGGCCATCGCCTGCTCGATGGAATAGTTGAGGGCCCGCATCCCTAGACCGCCTCGGCCTCGGCGAGCTGCCCCTGTTCGAGGGACACCGCCCGCCGGCCGACCTGCCGGATCAGTTCCCGATCGTGCGTGGCGACGAGCACGGTGGTCCCCCGCGCGTTGATCTCACGAAACAGGTTCATGATGTCGAGCGACAGGTCGGGATCGAGATTGCCCGTCGGCTCGTCGGCGAGCACGAGCATCGGATCGTTGACGAGGGCGCGCGCGACCGCGATGCGCTGCTGTTCGCCGCCGGAGAGATCCTGCGGATACGCGTTCATCCGGTGCTGCAGGCCGACCCACTTCAACACCTGGAAGGTCCGGCGCCGCTGCTGCACGCTCGAGAGACCGAGCACGCGCAGCACGAAGGCGACGTTTTCGAGGACGGTGAGGCGGTGAATCAGCTTGAAGTCCTGGAACACGAAGCCGACGGTGCGGCGGTAGGCCTGGATCTCGCGCGTCCTGAGCTCGCGCAAGTCGCGGCCGCCCACGATCAACGTGCCGTCGGTCGGTTGTTCTTCGCAGAGGAGCAGCCGCAGGAGGGTGGACTTGCCGGCGCCGCTCGGACCCGTGAGAAAGACGAACTCGCCCTTCTCGATCTCCAGCGAGAGATCGCGGAGGGCGTACACGCCTCGCCGATACACTTTTGAAAGGCGACGGGTCTCGATCACGCCGGCGCGGAGTATAGCACGCGCCCCTCATTCCTCATTCCCCGCTCCTTTCCAGTTCCTTCTTCAGCAGCTCGTTGACCCTCTTCGGATCCGCCTTGCCGCCCATTGTGCGCATCACCTGGCCGACGAGAAAGCCGAAGCTCGCGGTCCGGCCTGCGCGGTAGGAGGCGACCGCATCGGCGTGCGCGGCGAGCACCTGGTCGACGATTGGCGCGATCGCCTCGTCTTGATCGATCCGCCCCAGGCCTTTGGCGGCGACGATGTCGCCCGCGTGCTTGCCGGTGCCGAACATCTCGTCGAAGATCTCGCGCGCGATCGGCCGGCTCACCTTCCCGGATTCGACGAGCACGACGAGCTCCGCCAGGCGGTCTTCGGGAAGCCGCGTGCGCAGGTCGCCGATGCTCTGAATCGAGTCCTGGTTCATGCGCGAGCGCACCAGCCCGAGGAGCGTGTTCGCCGTCTCGCGTGCGCTCCCCGTCGCGCGGGCGGTCGTCTCGAAGTACTCGTCGAAGCCGGGGACGAGCATCACGAGCGCGGTCGCGTCGGCTTCGGGCAGGCCGTAGTCGGTCACGAAGCGCGCGCGCCGCGCATCGGGCAGCTCCGGCAGCGAGGCGCGGAGCGCCTCGATCCGCTCGTGAGAGACCACGAGCGGCGGCAGGTCGGGCTCCGGAAAATAGCGATAGTCGTGCGCCTCCTCCTTGGACCGCATCGACTCGGTGCGGCCGGTGCGTGCATCCCACAGGCGCGTCTCCTGGATCACGCGCGCGCCGCGGCCGACGATCGCCATCTGCCGCTCGATTTCGTAATCGAGCGCCCTGGCGAGGAAGCGAAACGAATTGAGGTTCTTCACCTCCGCCTTCGTGCCGAGCGCGGTGCTCCCCGCCGGCCGCACCGACACGTTCGCGTCGCAGCGGAGGCTCCCCTCCTCCATGTTGCCGTCGTTCACGCCGAGCGCGACGAGAATCACCCGCAGGCGGCTGAAGAATGCGGCCGCTTCGGTCCCGGACCGCAGGTCCGGCGCGGTCACGATTTCGACGAGCGGGACGCCGCTCCGATTGAAATCGATCCCGGTCCGCGTGTCGGCCTCCGTGAAGCCGTCGTGGCGCGACTTCCCCGCGTCCTCTTCGAGATGAGCCCGCGTGATCGACACCCGGTGCGCCACGCCCTCCGCGCGCCACTCGAGCGAGCCGTCGAGGGCGATCGGCCGGTCGTATTGCGAGATCTGGTAGCCCTTGGGCAGATCCGGATAGAAATAGTTCTTGCGGGCGAAGATCGACGTGGGCTGGATCGTGCAGCCGAGCGCCAGGCCGATGCGGATGGCGAGATCGACGGCGTGGTGATTGAGGACCGGCAGCGCGCCGGGCAGGCCGAGACAGACGGGACAGACCTGCGAATTGGGAGGCGCCCCGAAATCCGTGCGGCAGCCGCAGAAGATTTTCGTCTTCGTCAGCAGCTGCGCATGGATTTCGAGACCGATGACGGCTTCGTACGACAACTAGGCCTTCGGGCCGGCCGCCTTCACGTCGGCGGGCACGTCCGCGTCGAACTTCTTGAAGTTCTCGATGAACATGCCGGCCAGCTTGCGCGCCTGCGCGTCGTAGGCAGCCGGATCGCTCCACGTGTTGCGCGGCTTGAGCACCTCCGCCGGGACGTCCGGACAGGAGGTCGGCACGTCGACGTTGAAGATCGGATCGCGCTCGTATTTCACCTGGTTCAGCTGACCGGAGAGCGCGGCGCGCACCATCGCGCGGGTGTAGGCGATCTTCATCCGCTTGCCGGTGCCGTAGGGTCCGCCCGTCCATCCGGTATTCACGAGCCACACCGAGGCCTTGTGCTTCACGATCCGCTCCCCGAGCATCTTCGAGTACACGGTCGGCGGCAGCGGCAGGAACGGCGCCGCAAAGCAGGTGCTGAAGGTCGCCTTCGGCTCGGTCACGCCCTTCTCGGTGCCGGCCACCTTCGCCGTGTAGCCGGAGATGAAGTGGTAGCGGGCCGCTTCGGGCGTGAGCCGCGCAATCGGCGGCATGACGCCGAAGGCGTCGGCGGTGAGCAGGACCACGTTGCTCGGATGGCCGCCCTGTCCGGAGGGCTCGGCGTTGGCGATGTAGGAAATCGGGTACGCCGCGCGCGTATTCTCGGTGAGCTCCTGGCTGTCGAGATCGAGCAGGCGCGTGGCCGGATCGATCACCACGTTCTCGAGCACGGTCCCGAAGCGGCCCGTCGTCGAATAGATTTCGGGCTCGGCCTCGGGCGACAGGCGGATGGTCTTGGCGTAGCAGCCGCCTTCGAAGTTGAAGACGCCGCGGTCGCTCCACCCGTGCTCATCGTCGCCGATCAGTTGCCGCGCCGAGTCGCTGGAGATGGTCGTCTTGCCGGTGCCCGACAGACCGAAGAAGAGCGCGACGTCGCCGGCGCGGCCGATGTTGGCCGAGCAGTGCATCCCGAGGACGTTCTGCAGCGGCAGGAGGTAATTCAGGATCGTGAAGATCGATTTCTTCAGCTCGCCGGCGTACTCGGTGCCGCCGATGAGCACGAGCTTGCGCGCGAGGTGAATCGCCACGAACGTGCTCGACCGCGTGCCGTCTTCGGCGGGGACGGCCTTGCAGCCGGGGACGCCGATCACGAGGAACTCCGGTTCGTGGGTCGCCTGCCGCGCGGCGTCGGTCTCGGGGATGAAGAGATTCCGGCAAAACAGGTTGTGCCACGCGTACTCGTTGATCACGCGGATGGGGAGGCGGTACTTCGGATCGGCGCCGCCGTAGCCATCGAGGACGAAGAGCTCGCGGCCTTCGAGGTGGTGCAGGACGCGCTGATGGAGGCTTTCGAACTGGGCCTCGTCCATGGCCTGGTTCGCTCCCCACCAGATGCGCGATTCACTCGACGGTTCACGCACGAAAAACTTGTCGTTCGGCGAGCGGCCGGTGTGCTGCCCCGTCCGGCACACCAGTGGCCCTCCGGCGGCGATCATCCCCTCGTTGCGTCGAACGGCCTGCTCGTACAAAGCGGCCGCCGGCAGGTTCCACCAGACGCGCCCGGAATTCATGATGCCGTGCGACCGGAGATCCCGAAGCTGCCCCACCTCGATGCTCATCGTCACTCCCGCATGTCAGAGAAAAATTGATTCGTCGTACCCGCGTATGGATAAATGGCGGCGACGTGACGGCACCCGACATATCGGTCGCCTTGACACGCGCAACCGACTGATCGTAGTGGCCGGGATCCGACAAGTCAACGGATCAGGGCCCCGGCGCCGGCCAGCCCGTCCATCGGCTCGACGATTTTCCCGCCGCCGCCCGGCTTCCGCGCTATCATTTGTGGGTAAACAGCAGGCGGGGTGTCGCAGTAATGTCAGATAGTCAGGAACTGGACGGCATGACTCCGAAGCTCGCGACAGCCGGCGTGCTCGCCCCGGGGGCGGGAAATCTGGCGGCCATCACGGCCGATGCCCTGCCATTGCCCGGCGGCCGGGACCGGACCGAGGACAACCGGCTGGCGGCCGACCTGAAGGCGCTCGTCGGCAGCGGAGCCCTGGCCGAGGCCCGAGAGCGGTTTAGCGGCATCGTCGCCCGGCACCAGCGCCGCGCCTCCCGGATTGCCTACCACTATCTGGGCGATGCGGCGGACGCCGACGAGGCGGTGCAGGACGCCTTCATTAAGGTGTTCTCGCACATCAGCTCGTACCGCGAGGAGCTGCCCTTCGAAGTCTGGTTCACCCGCATTCTCATCAACGGCTGCCTGGACCGCCGAAAGGCCACGGGCCGGCGCCAGCGCTGGCTGGCCCCCATGGACGCGACCATCGAGAGCCGTCCGGCGGCCCCGGTCGGCGTCGGAGCCAGCCCCGAAACGCAGCTCCTCGCGCGCGAGCGCCACCAGCAGCTGATGCAGGCCATCGACACGCTCCCCGGCCGTCAGCGGACGGTGTTCGTGCTCTGTCACCTGAACGACCGCTCACCGCGCGAGGTGAGCGAGCTCACCGGGCTCAAGGAATCAACCGTGCGGGTGCACCTGTTCCGCGCGGTCCGGAAACTCAGAAGGCTTCTGGGAGGTATGCCGTGACGCCAGATCGGCATCTATCGGAAGACCGGCTCCTCGATTTCTATCTGCAGCAGCGGGGCGGCGAGGCCGACCCGGTACGGTCGGCGGTGGTGCGCGCGCATCTCACCGATTGCGAGCGCTGCACGCGCCACTACCACGAGCTCTCGAGCTTCCTGGACGCCGTGCACGCCGAGAGCGACGACACGGTGGACGAGCAGTTCCCGGAGGCGCGGCTCGGCGCGCAGTTCGACCGCATCATGCGCCGGATCGATCACCTCGGACGGCCCGGGCAGGTCATCTCGTTCCCGACGGCGCGCCGCGCCCGGCCCGCCGACGCCACCGGCGGTCTCGGCCTCACGCGCCGCTACGTGGCCGCCGCGGCCGTGGCCTCGCTCCTCATCGGCTTTACGGCCGGACGGTTCGTCACCCGCTCGGAGTTTGCCGCCACCGGACAGATGGCGTCCGTCTCGCAGACCGTCGCGCCCGCGCCGGCCGCCGCGAACACGGCCCCCTCCGCAACCCGCGCCAGCGCCGACGAGTCGTTCGGGTCCCTGGACCTGTCCGAGATCGACTCGGTGAACGACACCGAGCCGGTGATTCTGCAGGCCTACGACGCGCTGACGCCCACGGTGCGCGAGGTCAATATCACGCAGCCGCGATAGTCGTCCGGCGGCGATCGGGTATACTCTCACCGGCTTTGCGGGATCCGGCTCTCCCCGCGCCCCGTTCTCACAGCCAGCGTCCGTCTCGCCGTTCCTCGACTCTTTCGTGAGGCCATGTCGTCGCGCATTTTCAAGAAGGGCCTCGAGCTGAAGCACGCCGTCGCCGGCATGCTCGCCGAGAGCTATCACAGCCCGCTCGTCGAGCAGATCAAGGCGGACGGCTTCCGTTACGAGGCTGGCCGGCTCACCCTGCACCTGGCGCGTGAGTTCGGCTTCTGCTACGGCGTCGATCGCGCCGTCGACTACGCCTACCAGGCGCGCGCGCGGTTTCCCGACCGCCGGGTCATCCTCGCCGGCGAGATCATTCACAATCCGCACGTGAACCAGCGGCTGCGCGATCTCGGGATCCAGTTCCTCGGGGATCCCGACGCCGCGCTCGACGCGCTCGTGCCCACCGACGTGGTGATCGTGCCGGCCTTCGGCCTCCCGATCACGGCGCAGCAGCAGCTCGAGGCGCGCGGCTGCACGATCGTCGACACCACGTGCGGCTCGGTCCTGAACGTCTGGAAGAACGTGAAGCGCTACGCCGGCGACGGCCTCACCGCGCTCATCCACGGCAAGGCCTGGCACGAGGAAACGCGGGCGACGGCTTCGCAGGCGCTGCAGCTGCCCGGCGGCCGGTATCTGGTGGTGCTGAACCGGATCGAGGCGCTGGCCGTCTGCGACTACATCCGTCACGGCGGCGACCGCGAGGCCTTCCGCGAGCGCTTCGGCCCCGCCGCCTCCCCCGGCTTCGATCCCGACCAGGATCTCGCGCGTATCGGCCTCGCCAACCAGACCACCATGCTCATGTCGGAGTCGATGGCGATCGGCGAGTTGTTCCGCGACGCGATGCGCGACCGCTACGGGGAGGCCGAACTGGCCGGCCGCTTCCGGTCGTTCGACACCATCTGCAGCGCCACCCAGGACCGGCAGGACGCGATTGTCGATCTGCTGAAAGAACAGCCGCTCGACCTGGCGGTGGTCATCGGCGGCTACAACAGCAGCAACACCTGCAACCTGGCGCGGATCTGCGCCGAGCGGGTGCCGACCTACCATATCGCCGGGCCCGACGATCTCCTCTCGTCGACGCAGATCCGGCACCGGCCAGTGGGCCGGAAAGAGGAAACCGTGACCACGGGCTGGTTGCCGCCCACCGGCGCGGTCCGCATCGGCCTGACCTCCGGGGCGTCGACACCTGACAATTTGATCGGGATTGCCGTCGAACACCTCACCCGCTTCTGCGCGCCTATCGTCGAAGCCTGACCTCAGCCACGTTGGTCAATCAGCCTAGACATGCTCCCGCGGGCGCACATCACCCCTCGACCGTAAACGTGAACCTCAGGCCTGTCGTAACTTTCTGGTGAATATGGGAGGTTCCCCAAGGAGTGCACTTATGAGAGGGCGAGGATGGCTGCCCCTGTGGGTCGTGGTCATCGCGCTGCTGCTGCTGCCCACCGGCGCGAGCACCCAGGACAACGGCCGGGGACGCAAGTGGTGGAAGGACGCCGCGTTCCGCCAGCAACTCGGGCTGAGCGACGAGCAGTCCTCGAAGATTGACGCCATTTACCAGTCCACGGTGCCGCAGCTGCGCGAGCAGTACGAGGCCAGCAAGGCCGAGGACGCGCAGATCCGCAAGCTCGTCGACGCGAATGGCGCCGAGGACGCGGTCGCACAGCAGATCGACCGGATGGAGACGGCGCACTGCGCCGTCAGCCGCACCCGGCTGCTGATGCTGTACAAGATGCGCCTCGTCCTCACGCCCGACCAGCGCGTGAAGTTCCGGAAGGTGCACGACGACTGGGAAAAGACGCGGCACAAGTCGGCGGGCGGGCGTGAGCATCAGGATCAAGGTCAGTAGGCGGTAGGGCTCTTAGGAGAATTGGCTGTGAAGAGACGTGTCATTCCTGTGGTGATGGCCGGGTTGTTGGTCGCCTCCGCCCCGTCGTGGGCGCAGACGCCGACCGATCAGCAGATTCACGCGCTCGTGGTCCGGGCGCAACAGCGGATCGCGCAGTCGCAGACCGCGACGCCCGCGCAGCCGCCGGCCGGGGCCGCGGCGTCGAGCCACCCAAGCGTCGCGCTGACGCTCGACCAGGCGGTGCAGGACGCGCTCGACCGGAACCTGAACATCGCCGTCCAGCGGCTCAATCCGCAGACCTACGATTTCCAGCTCTCCGGGCTGCGTGCGGCCTACCTGCCGAGCCTGACGTCGCGCCTGAGCGCGCAGTCGTCGACGACCCCGGCCACCAGCCAGTTGAGCGGCGGCCAGGCCGTCAACGCCGGCAACCAGGCGTTCAATGCCGGGTTCCTCCAGAACATCCCGTGGGGCGGGGGGTCGCTCTCGCTCAACTGGACCAACTCGCGAGCGACGACGACCAACTCGTTCAGCACCTACAATCCAGCGTTCAACACCGATCTCCTCGCGCAGTACACCCAGCCGCTCCTCCGCGGATTTTCGACCGACTCGACGCGGCAGCAGCTGGCCGTGACGAAGCTCGATCGCGAGATTTCGGATATCCAGCTCAAATCCACCATCACCAACACGCTGTCCGACGTCCGCAACGCGTACTGGAGCCTGGTGTTCGCGGTGCAGTCGGTCGCCGTCGCGCAGCAGTCGGTCGACCTGGCCAACAAGCTGGTCGAGAACAACAAGACGCAGGTCGAAGTGGGGACGCTGGCGCCGCTCGACGTCGTGCAGGCGCAGTCGCAGCTGGCGACGGCGCAGGAAGCGCTGGTCCAGGCCCAGGCGACGCAGCGCACCGATGAGCTCGCGCTCAAGCAGCTGATCGTCGGCGGCACCAACGATCCGATCTGGGACGCGACGATCAATCCGACCGATCGTCCGGAGTTCCAGCCGCAGGCCATCGATATCGAGGCGGCCGTCAAGAAGGCGCTCTCAGAGCGCACGGATCTGCAAATCGTGCAGCGCGACGTCCAGGCCAACGACATCACATTGAAGTTTCTCCACGACCAGGTCCTGCCCCAGGCGGACCTCGTGGCCAGCTACGGCACGCAGGGCCTCGGCGGCACACAGTTCATCCGCGCCGGCGGCCTGGGGAGCACGAACATCGCCCAGACGCTGCCCGGCGGCTACGTCGACGCCCTGAGCTCTCTCGGCGCGTTGAACTTCCCCACCTGGACGGTGTCGCTCAATTTCAGCTATCCGCTCGGCACGAGCACGGCCGCTGCGGCCGTCGCCCGCGCCCGGCTGCAGGTCAACCAGACGCAGGCGCAGATCCGGCAGGTGCAGCTCCAGGTCGCCACCGACGTGACGAACGCGGCCGTTCAGGTGCAGAATTCCGTGGAAGCCGTGCAGGCCGCCCGCGCCGCGCGTGATCTCGCCCAGAAGGAGCTCGACGCCGAGCAGAGCAAGTTCGAGGTGGGCATGTCGACCAACTATCTCGTGATCCAGGCCCAGCGCGACCTGGCCACGGCGGCCAACAACGAGCTGCAGGCGACGTTGAACTACCGGAAGGCGCTCGTGCAGCTCGATCGCGCGGAGCAGACGACGCTGCAGACGTCGGGGATTACGGTGGTCTCCTCGGGTGGCCTGAACAACTCCGCAGTCGGAAGCGGCCGGCCGACGGTGGTCGCCGGCGGGGGCGGTGGCGACTAACTATGGCAGTCATCTCGGTTCGCGATCTCACGAAGACCTATATCGTCGGCGAAGTGCAGGTGAAGGCCCTCCAGGGGGTCTCGCTGGAGATCGACTACGGCCAGTTCGTCGCGGTCACCGGGCCCTCCGGGTCCGGCAAGTCGACGTTCATGCACATTCTCGGGTGCCTGGACCGGCCGAGCGCCGGCCAGTACGTGCTCGACGGCAAGGACGTCTCGCAACTGTCGAAGGACGACCTCGCCGGCATCCGGAACAACAAGATCGGGTTCGTCTTCCAGGGGTTCAACCTGCTGCCGCGCACCACGGCGATCGACAACGTGGAGCTCCCGCTGCTCTATTCGAGCAACGGACTGAAGGCGGCCGACCGGCGCGGCCGGGCGATGGAGGCGCTGTCGGCCGTCGGCCTGCAGCACCGGGCCGACCACCATCCGAACCAGCTCTCGGGCGGCCAGCAGCAGCGGGTCGCCATCGCGCGCTCGCTCATCAACACGCCGTCGATTCTCCTGGCCGACGAGCCCACCGGGAACCTCGATACCCGGACCAGCATCGAAGTGATGGAGATCTTCCAGCGGCTGAACCGCGAGCGCGGGATTACGGTGCTGCTCATCACGCACGAGCACGATATCGCGGAGTACGCCGAGCGGATTATCTCGTTCCGCGACGGACGCGTACTGTCCGACGAGCGCGTGGTGAACCGGCGCCTCGCCGAAAGCGAGCTGGCGGCGCTGCCGGCGGTGTCGTGATCGTCTGAATCATTTATGATGGTGCTTCTTACCCGAAGGGACCCTTAACGTGCAGCTGAAGTCAGTCTCGGCATTCATCTTTCCGGCGATTCTGGCGATCGGCCTCGCCGGCTGCGCCGACGGCGGGAAAGCCGCCCCGGCCGAGGGCGGGCGCGGGCCGCGCGCCGGGGACGCCACCGTTCCGGTCACGATCAGCAAGGTCCTGCAGAAGGCCATGCCGGTGCAGTTGGCGGTCATCGGCAACGTCGAGCCATTCTCCTCCGTGCAGGTCAAGTCGCAGGTGCAGGGAGAGATCCTCTCGGTGCACTTCAAGGAAGGCGACGACGTGAAGAAGGGCGACCTGCTCTTCAACATCGATCCGAGCCCGTTCCAGGCGACGCTCGACCAGGCCGAGGCCAACCTCGCCAAGGATCGCGCACAGCTGGACAACGCGCAGCAGGAGCTGAAGCGCTACACCGACCTGGCCGCGCGCGGCATCGTGCCGCAGGAGCAGGTCGACACCGCGCGCACCACGGCGGCCTCCTTCGCGGCGTCGATGAAGGCCGACCAGGCGACCATCGACAATGCGAAGCTGCAGCTCAGTTACTGCTCGATCCGGGCGCCGATCAGCGGCCGCACGGGCGCCCTGCTCGTGCACGCCGGCAACCTGGTGAAGCAGAACGACGTGCCCCTGGTGATCATCAACCAGGTGGCCCCGATTTACGTCAGCTTCGCCGTGCCGGAGGCGCAACTGCCGGAGATCAAGCAGTACCGCTCCGCGGGAACGCTGCACGTGCGGGCGACGGTGCCGAACGACAACAACGCGCCGGCCGACGGCACGATCAGCTTCGTCGACAACGCGGTCGATCCGACCACGGGCACGATCAAGCTCAAGGGCACGTTCGCCAACGCCGACCACCGGCTCTGGCCCGGCCAGTTCGTCAACATCCTCCTGACGCTCACGACGCAGCCGAACGCGATCGTGGTCCCCTCGCAGGCGGTGCAGACCGGCCAGCAGGGGCAGTACGTGTTCGTGGTGAAGGCCGATCAGACGGTTGAATCGCGGCCGGTCGTGGTCGCGCGCACCATGGATACCCAGACGGTCATCTCGAGCGGCCTCAAGCCCGGCGAAACCGTCGTCACCGACGGACAACTGCGGCTCGTGCCGGGCGCGAAGGTCAGCTTCAAGTCGGCGTCGACGACGGCCGCTGGCACGCGCTGAGGGCACCATGAACGTAGCGGCGCTGTTCATCCGGCGCCCGGTCGCCACCACGCTGATCGTCCTGGGGATCATCGTCTTCGGGGTGATGGCGTATCGCGATCTGCCGGTCAGCGATCTGCCGAACGTCGATTTCCCCACCATTCAGGTCAGCGCGAGCCTGCCCGGCGCCAGTCCGGAAACGATGGCGTCGGCGGTCGCGCTGCCGCTCGAAAAGCAGTTCTCCACGATCGCCGGCATCAGCTCGATCAGCTCCACCAACGCCCAGGGCAGCACGAACATCTCACTGCAGTTCGACCTGAGCCGCGACATCGACGCCGCCGCCCAGGACGTGCAGTCGATGATCGCCAAGGCGTCGAGCCAGCTTCCGCCGGACATGCCGACGCCGCCGTCCTACCAGAAGGTGAACCCGGCCGACCAGCCCATTGTCTTCCTGGCGCTGCAATCGACGACGCTGCCGCTTTCCACCGTCGACGAGTACGCGGAGACGACGATCGCCCCGCAGATCTCGACCATCAGCGGCGTCGCCCAGGTGAACGTCTTCGGCTCGCAGAAGTACGCCGTGCGCGTGGATGTCGATCCGCGGGCGCTCGCGTCGTACCAAATCGGGATGGATGAGGTCGCCAGCGCCGTCCAGGGCGCCAACGTGAACACGCCGACCGGCATCCTGAGCGGGCCGAACCGGACGTTCACGGTCCAGACCAACAGCCAGCTTCGCGATGCGCTGGCCTATCGGCCGCTCGTCATCGCGTACCGGAACGGCAGCCCGATCCGGCTCGACCAGGTCGCGCACGTGTACGACGGCGTCGAGAACGACAAGGAAGCGAGCTGGTACAAGGGGATCCCGACGGTCTTCCTGGCCGTCCAGAAGCAGCCGGGCGCGAACACGGTTGAAGTCGTCGACCAGATCAAGACGCTGCTGCCGGGCTTCCGCAACGTGCTGCCGGCCTCGGTGCAGCTCGTCTTGCGCAGCGATCGGTCGATCCCGATCCGGAACTCCGTCTCGGACGTGAAGTTCACGCTGGTGCTGGCCGTCTGCCTGGTCATCCTGGTGATCTTCCTGTTCCTGCGCAGCGTGTCGGCGACCATCATTCCGAGTCTCGCGCTGCCTGCCTCGATCATCGCGACGTTCGCCGTGATGTACCTCCTGGGGTACAGCCTCGACAACCTGTCGCTGATGGCCCTCACGCTCTCGGTCGGCTTCGTCGTCGACGATGCGATCGTGATGCTGGAGAACATCGTCCGGCACATGGAACATGGCAAGGGCGCGCTCGAGGCGTCGCTGGACGGGTCGAAGGAGATCGTCTTCACGATTCTCTCGATGACCCTGTCGCTGACGGCCGTGTTCATCCCGGTCCTCTTCATGGGCGGGATCCTCGGCCGGCTGCTGCACGAGTTCGCGGTGACGATCGGCGCGGCCATCCTGGTGTCCGGCTTCGTCTCGCTCACGCTCACGCCGATGCTCTGCAGCCGGTTCCTGCGGCCGCCGACGGCGCAGGGACACGGCCTGATGTATCGCGCGCTCGAGCGCGTGTTCGACGGGGCCCTCGCGCTCTATTCGTGGACGCTCGCCCGCACGCTCAAGTATCGCGCGGCCACGCTCGCGGCCTCGCTGGTGCTCCTGGTCGCGACGGTGTACCTGTTCTACGTCATTCCCAAGGGCTTCATCCCCAGCGAAGACAACGACCAGATTTCGCTGTCGACTGAAGCAGTGCAGGGCATCGGCTTCGACGCGATGGTGAAGCATCAGCTCGAGGTCGCCGACGTGCTGCTGCAGGATCCGAACGTGGTCGGCTTCAGCAATCACGCCGGCGCGAGCGGTCCGAACGCGACGATGAACACGGGCCGGATGTTCGTCGACCTGAAGCCCCGCGCGGAGCGGGCGCTCTCGGCCGACGAGGTGATCGAGGAACTGCGCCCGAAGCTGGCGCGCATCACGGGGATTCGCACGTATCTGCAGAATCCGCCCGCCATTCAAATCGGCGCGCGGCAGGCGCAGGGACTCTACCAGGTCACGCTCCAGAGCACCGACACCGAGGAGCTGTATCACTACGCCCCGCTGCTCCAGCAGCGGATGGCGCAGATTCCGGGACTGGTGGACGTGGCCAGTGACCTGCAGATCAAGAATCCGCAGGTCAACATCCAGATCGATCGGGACAAGGTGTCGGCCACGGGGCTCACCGTCGACCAGGTGGACACCGCCCTGTACAGCGCGTTCGGCACGCGGCAGATTTCGACGATCTACGCGCCGAACAATCAGTACAAGGTGATTCTGCAGGTGGCGCCGCAGTACCAGCACGATCCGTCCGAGCTGTCGGCGCTCTACGTGCGATCGGCCGGTACCGGGACGCTGGTGCCCTTGAGCGCCGTGACCACTGCGTCGACGGATGCGGGCCCGCTCACCGTCAATCACACCGGCCAGCTGCCGTCGGTGACGCTGTCGTTCAACCTGGCGGCCGGGATGGCGCTCGGCGATGCGGTGTCGGCGGTGCAGGAGGCGACCAAGAGCGTGCTGCCCGACTCGATCACGACGACGTTCCAGGGGACGGCGCAGGCCTTCCAGGCCTCGCTGCAGGGGCTCGGCCTCATCCTGCTGATGGCGATCGTCGTCATCTACATCGTGCTCGGCGTGCTGTATGAAAGCTTCATCCACCCGCTCACGATTTTGTCGGGACTGCCGGCGGCGGGCTTCGGCGCCCTGCTCACGCTGGTCGTCTTCCACGTCGACCTGAATCTCTACGCGTTTGTCGGCGTCATCATGCTGGTGGGGCTCGTCAAGAAGAACGGCATCATGATGATCGACTTCGCGCTGGCCAGCCAGCGGAGCCGGCGCTGCACGCCGGCCGAGGCGATCTACGAAGCCTGCCAGGTGCGGTTCCGTCCGATCATGATGACGACGATGTCGGCGCTGGTCGGGACGCTGCCGATTGCGCTCGGCGTCGGCGCCGGCGCAGACTCGCGGCGGCCGCTGGGCCTGGCGGTCGTCGGCGGCCTGCTCGTGTCACAGCTCCTGACGCTCTACATCACGCCGGTCTACTACGTGTATCTCGAGACCGCGCGCCAGCGCCTGAGCGGCCGCGTGCCGGCCGCGCACGCGGAGCCCGAGGCGGCGCTCGGGTTGCCGATTCCCACCGAGTAAGAGGCTCACGCGGAGGCGCGGAGCACGCCGAGGAGCTCCTCTGTCTCTCTTCGGGCACACCGGATGGCCAGCGAGTCTCCGCGATCTCCGCGCCGCCGCGTGCCCTAGTCTTCGCACTCTCCGCGATCTCCGCGATCTCCGCGTCTCCGCGTGATCTGGTCTCCGCGCCGCCGCGTGAGCAGCTCACGCACCGTCCACCCCGTCACCGGATCCGCCCACTCCCCCGCAATTTCCGCGAGCGGCTCCAGGACGAACAGGCGCTCCCGAAACCTCGGATGCGGCACCAACAGCC
>JANWLS010000065.1 GCA_025450765.1 Vicinamibacterales bacterium
TCACGCGCGATGCTCCGGCGCTTTGCCGGAGTACGGCTCGACCAGCTGGTGCTCTGGCAGCTCCTCGACCCGGGCCAGGACCCCATGGACCTGCCGCTGGACGACATCGCCCGGGTCGACGCGATGTTGACGACGGCGCCGGAGGATGCGCCATGGATTGCGGCCCTGCTCGCCCGCTGCGACGACGACCGCCCCACCATCTGCTTCAGCCGGCATCGGGCCACGGCCCGCTCGCTTCGCGAAGCGCTGGGCGAATCCACGGCGTGGGTCACCGGCAGCGAAGCCGGTGTCGGTCCGCATCGCCTCGAACGCGACGTCATCCTCACTGCGTTTGGTCCGGGGCGTCGCTCGTGGCGCGCCCGGCGGCACGTGCCGCGAGTGCTGGTGGCTACCGATGTGGCAGCCGCGGGCCTCGACCTGCACGCAGCCGGACGGATCGTGCACGTTGACCTGCCGTGGACCGCGGTGCGGTTCGAGCAGCGCGAAGGCAGGTTGCTGCGGATCGGACAGGAGCACGCCAACGTCGAGGTGATCGTCCGGATTCCTGCCGCCGCGATTGAGGGCGCCCTGGCGCCAGCCGCGCGAATCCGCGGCAAGCGACGCCTGGCAGAACGCTGGCTCGGCAAACTGGCGCGGGTCGGCGAAGCCGTTCCGTGCAACGGCCCCGACCCGGTGAGCGCGTGCGTCAAAGCCGGCGACGAACTGCGGAGCATCGCCGCCGTGCGACTGGAGCGCGGCAGCCGGAGCGCAGACATGGTGATGATCGCGTCAGCGGATGGCAGCTGGCGGGCGGTCGAGGAGGAGCTCGGGTCTTGCCCTGCGCATGCCTGTGGCGTGCCTGCCGCGACGATGGCGCCCTCGGCAATCGCCGCATCGCTTGCGGCAGCGGCCCGCGCCGCGATCGCTGCTGTGACATCACGCGCCGCCGGCGCTCCACCGGCGCTCGTCAGCCGGATCCATCGGCTCGCACGCGTCGCCGCCATGCGGCACGATGGCGCTTCCCTGGGTCGCCTGGACCGCCTGCTGCGATTCGTCGCCGCCGCACCGACGCTCGGCGGACGGCTCATTCGGGCCCAGCTTGCGGAACGTGACGACGCGGGGTTCATCGCGTTCGACGTCCCCGACATTCCCGCAACGCGGTCGGTGCAGGCACGCATGGTCGCCGCCGTGATCGCAGCGCGGGACAACTGTTAGGCCGCCCTACCGTTCCCGGACTCGCTTACTACGTTCGTCGCATGGATTCATTCGAGACCGTCCTCTTCGATCTCGACGGGACGCTGATCGATTCGGTCGACCTGATCGTCGACAGCTACCATCATGCCTACCGGGTTCACGGCCTGCCGGCGCGATCTCGCGACGAGATCCTCGCCGGCTTGGGCACGCCGCTCCGCGCGGTGTTCGGCGCCATGACCGACGACGCGGCGGCGATCGATGCCTGGATCGCCACGTATCGCGAGTACAACCTCGCGCATCACGACGCAAGGATTCGCGCGTACCCGGGCGCCGTGGCGATGGTGCAGGATCTGCGTGCCGGCGGCCTCCGGCTCGGACTGGTCACCAGCAAGAATCGCCTGGGCGCCGCACGCGGTCTGGCACTGGTCGGCCTCGCCGATGCAATGGAGGTCATAGTGGGCGCCGACGACGTCACCAACCCCAAGCCGCACCCCGAGCCGGTCGAGCGCGCGCTCGAACTGCTCGCGATGCCTGCCGGCACCTGTCTCTTTGTCGGTGATTCGCATCACGACATTCGCTGCGGGCGGAGCGCCGGCGTCCGGACCGCCGGTGTCACCTGGGGTCCGTTCGATCGGGCACACCTGGAAGCGGTGGCGCCCGATTTCTACTGTGCTACTCCGGCCGACCTGCTGGCGCTGGTGAAGCCCGCTCTCTCGGGGGCCTGAGTACGGCGCGCGTCACGACGGCCAGCTCATCAATCCGCGCAACTGACGAATCAGCTGGGACTGTGCCGCCCGGTTCCGCGTCGCGACGAAGATCGTGTCGTCGCCGCCGATCGTCCCGACCACTTCGGGCCACGCCAGCAGGTCGATCGCGCTGCCCGCGCGCTGCGCCTCGCCGGGAGGCGTGTGAAGCACCAGCAGCGCTTCACCGGCGGTTTCGACGGAAAGAAGGGACTCCGCCAGGCGCCGCTCATTCGGATCCGCGATGTCGTGGCGGTTCGCCGCCGCGGGCCGCTGGTAGATCCCGTCGATCTTGACCAGGCCGAGCACGGCGATGTCACGGCTCACCGAGCTCTGAGTGACATCCCAACCCTCCTGTTCCAGTGCTTCGGCGAGCTCTTCCTGGGTGCGGAGCGGGCGTGTCGCCACCAGTTCCAGGATCTTGAGATGCCGTTGCTGACGTTCGCGGCTCATGCGCGACGCACCGCGGTGAGGCGCGTGATGGCGCCGTGAAAGCGCCGCTCCGCGCCGAGTCTCCAGCGTCGTGCGACGGCGAGTCGGCGGCGCAACGCCGTGAGTGGCAGGTTGCCGAGGCCTCCGGTCGATCGACGCGATGCAAAGAGCTCCCGGGTACTGATCGACGCCAGCGGCCGCCCTTCCGTCACTTCACGCGAGACATCACGGTACGCCGCGCGAAACGCGGCTCCGGAGCGGACCCGTCGCATGACCTCGTCCGTCGCGAAGACTTCCGGCCGGAGCCCGGCCTTCGCGCGGGCGACGTCGACGCCGAGCTCGGGGATCACCGCCGCGAGCGCGGCCAGCATCTCGCCGGAACGGTCCAGTCCACGCCAAAGCGGCGCCTTGAGCAACTGGAAGTCCCGATGGTATCCGCCGCCGAGCTTGGATTTCAACGCCATGATCGTGGCGAGATCGCCGTCGAGCGCGGCCGCCCGGGCCCGCGTCAGTTCGAAAAGGTCGGGGTTCCGCTTCTGCGGCATGATGCTCGAGCCGGTGGACCAGCGTCGCGGCAGCGTAAGCCAGCCGAACTCGTCGGCGCTGAAGAGGATCACATCCGAGGCAAGCTTGGCGCATTCGTGCGCGGCCATGCAGCACCAGAAGATGACCTCAGCTTCCAGCACGCCGCGGCCGTTCTGGGTACTGGTCACCGCGAGGTCGACGCCCCCAAAACCCAGCGCGCGCGCTGCCGCCTCCCGTGCCAGCGGCAATGGAGCACCGTATCCCGCCGCGCTTCCCAGCGGCGAGCGGTCGAGCCGCGCCCAGAAACCATTGACGCCGTCGGCCGCATCGAGCAGGCCTTCGGCATAACCGGCCGCCCAGAGCCCAGCCGACGACGGCATGGCGATTCGCTGATGCGTGTATCCCGGCCAGATGGCCCGGCGATGAACCCGGGCGAAGTCGAGCAGCGTCGCCGCGAGCGTGGTCATCCGCTCGTGCAATCCGAGCACGGCGTCCTTGAGAAAGAGACGCAGGTCAACCGCCACCTGGTCGTTGCGCGATCGGCCCGTGTGTATGCGCGCTCCCGCGTCGCCGAAATGACGCGCCAGCCAGAACTCGACGGCGCTGTGCACGTCTTCGTGCTCGGTTCCGATCACCAGTTCGCCCGCGTCCACGGCGCGGAGCGCCGCGCGGAGAGCTCGACGCATTGCGCCGCGCTGGCGAACCGAGATGATCCGTCCGCGCGATAGCGCTTCGAGATGCCCCAGGGACCCGATCACGTCCCATCGAACCAGCCGGGCATCCACGTTGCGATCATCGCCCACCGTGTACTCGATCATCCTCGCGTCCGGCGCTTCGCTGGCGGACCAGAGGGTTTCGCGGCGCTTCACGCGAAGTACTCCCGGGCGATTCCCGCGTAGAGCCGCCGTGCCGCCGACACTTCAGCCAGGTCGACCGCTTCGTCCGCGGGGTGCGACCGGCGCGAGGTCCCCGGTCCGACCTTGATCGCGTCGAGATGTCGCAGGTAGCACCAATCGGAGCACGTCGGCGATCCGTACGTGTCGGTGGCTGGCGCGGCGGCCAGGGCGGCCCGCAACAACAGTGAGTCCGTCGGCGTTTCGCACGGGACCAGGCGCCGGGAGGTCACGATCACCTCGCTGGAGAGCCGATCCTGCAGCGCGATTTCGAGTTCGTCGTGCGTCCACGCCGGCGTCGAACGCACGTCGAGAACCGCCTTCGCCGACGCGGGCGTGACGTTGCGGGAGACGCCGGCTTCGAGCATCGTCGGGGTGACGGTCGTGACGCCGAGCAGCGGGTGTACGCGTTCCGCCACGACGGAGTCCAGGCGCACCAGGTCCTGCGCGAGGGCCGTGACGGCGTTCGTGCCGTCTTCACCGGCGTAACCGGCGTGCCGCTGGACGCCGTGGGCGATCAGGTCAACCATCAGGAGGCCACGCTGCGCCACCGCGATCTGCAGGCTGGTTGGTTCGCCGACCACCGCAGCGTCGAGCCGGCCCGCGCGCTTCACCGCTTGCGGCATGGTCGCATGGCGCGTCTCCTCACCATAGGAAAAGATCCCCAGCAGGCGGCCCCGGGCGGGACCACCCGCCGTTTGCACGTCCGCCATGGCGTACAGCATCGCGCTCACCGACGCCTTGGCGTCACCGGATCCGCGCCCGTAGAGCCGTCCGTTCTCGATGTGCGGTACGAACGGATCGCGCGTCCAGCCTTCACCGGGCGGCACGACATCGAGGTGCGACGCGAGTGCGAGCGTCCTCCCCGTCGATTCATCACCCACGCTGACGCGAACACTCGTCTCATCGCGGACGACCTCCAGGCCGAGTGACCGGGCATGCGCCTCCACTGCCGCCGCGGCAGCCGATTCTGCGCCGCTCACCGACGGAATGGCGACCAGGTCGCCGAGAAAGCGGACTTCAGCCGGCCAGGTCGACGCCAAGGTAGGTCGCCTTCTCCTTTCGACCGACGATCATCGTTCCGCATCCCGAACCGGTGAACACCTCGAGCAGCAGCGCGTCCGGAACGCGCCCGTCGATGATGTGGGTCCGCTCGACCCCGCCGGTCGCCGCGCGAATGCACGCCTCGACCTTGGGCCGCATTCCACCCGCGAGCGCACCGCTGGCCATCAGTTCG
The DNA here is from genome assembly GCA_025450765.1 of Vicinamibacterales bacterium. Taxonomy (GTDB): domain Bacteria; phylum Acidobacteriota; class Vicinamibacteria; order Vicinamibacterales; family CAVVIG01; genus JAGWRA01. Next base: position 5,004 of record JANWLS010000065.1, read on the forward strand.
GCGAGGTCATCGGGATCCGCAAAAGTGACCAGGGTCGATGGATCGTTCCGGTCGCGCAGCACGCCGCCGGCACCGGTCAGGAAGATCAGCTTCTGTGCCTGCAGGGCCACCGCGATCGACTCCGCCACGGTATCGGCATTGACGTTGTAGACGTTGCCATCACGATCCCCAGCCAGCGACGAGACGACCGGGACGAATCGCGCATCCATCAGCGTCCGCAGCACGCGTGGATCGACAGTGTCGATATCGCCGACGTGTCCGTAGTCCACCGTTCGCTCCACACCGTCGTCGTCGGTCACCTTGACCGGCGGCCGGCGATGCGCAGTGAGCAGCTCCGCGTCGACACCCGACAACCCCGTCGCCTGCACTCCGGCACGATGCAGCGCCGAGACCAGTTCGGTATTGAGCAGGCCGCGATACACCATCGTGACCACCTCGAGCGCGCTGTCGTCGGTCACCCGCCGCCCGGCGACCATGACAGGCTCGAGCCCGAGCCGCCGCGAAATGGCGGTGGCTTGTGGTCCGCCGCCGTGTATCACGACCAATCGGATGGAAAGCGAAGCGAGCAACGCGAGTTGCTCCGCGACCTGATCGAGCTGGTGCCGGTCGGCGAGCACTTCGCCGCCCAGCTTCACCACGAAGACATGATCACGGTACGCGCGCACGTAACGCAGTGCTCCCTTGAGCCCGGTGATTCCCCTGGCAGAGTCAATCGTCACGGTTCACGGCTCCCGATCAGTTCCAGCAGCAATGCCCGCTGCACATGCAGCCTGTTTTCGGCCTCGTCCACCACCACGCTCTGCGGTCCATCGAGGACGGCGCCATCGATTTCGACATTGCGTCGCACCGGCAGGCAGTGGAGCGCGATACCGGCACCACCGGCGGTGCGGCGGATCCGCTCCTCGGTCAGCCGCCAGTCGCGCTTGCCGTCGCGCAGCGCGCGCTCGGCGTCGGGGTCGCCGAAGCGTTCCAGCGACCCCCACGCCTTGGCATACACCGCGTGCGCACCGTCGAGCGCACCGTCGAGATCGTCCGTCACGGCGAGGTTGCCGCCGCGGCGTCTGGCCAGGCCGCGTATGACCGCGTAGTCGTCCGGGTCGAGGTCGTAATGCGGCGGCCGCGCGATGGTGACATCCATGCCCAGATGTGCGGCGGCGATCGCGGCACTGGCCGGAACCGCCGTTGGCAGCGCCTTCGGATGCCAGGCCCACATCAGCACGAAACGCTTCGCTGCCGTTTCACCGAGATGCTCTCGCATGGTGAGAGCGTCGGCGAGCCCCTGACAGGGATGCCGGCGCGAGGATTCCAGGTTGATCACCGGCTTGTCGCAGTATCGTGCGAAGTTCCGGATGGTCAGGTCCTGGCGTTCCACCGCCCAGTCACTCCCCTTCGGAAAGGTGCGCACCGCCAGCGCGTCGGCATAGCGACCGAGCACCCGCGCCGCCTCGATGATGTGCTCCACCGTCGACCCGTCCATTACGGCGTCGACGTCGGTCTCCATCGTCCAGCTGCCCTTGCCCGGCTCGAGCGTGAGGGCGTGGCCGCCGTGCAGGAACATCGCCGTCTCCATCGACGCGCGGGTCCGGAGCGACGGATCCATGAACACCATCGCAAGTACCCGCCTCGCCATCCCACCGGCGACCTCGCCGCGCTTGCAGCGCACGGCGAGCGCGAGCAGCGCATCGATCTCGTCGGATGACCAGTCTTCCATCGCGAGGAAGTCGCGCTTCGTCATCGCAGCACCGCGCGAAGCGCGTCGAGCAGCAGGTTCGCCTCGTCAGCCGCGAACGAAAGTGCCGGGAGGAGACGGAGTGTGCGCGGGTCGGTCGAGGTCCCGGTGAGTACGCGATGGTCCCAGAGTGCACGCTGGACCTCGGCGGCCGGCCGGTCGAGTTCCAGTCCGAGCAGGAATCCGCGGCCATGCACCTCGACAACGTGCGGCAACGCGCGCGCACCGCTCACGAGTTGGGCGCTCACCTCGCGCACGTTGTTCAGGAGTCCTTCGCGCTCGATGACGGCGATGTTGGCCAGTGCCGCCGCGCACGGGACGGGGCCGCCGCCGAACGTCGAACCAAGGTCGCCGACCCTGATGTCGTCCACCAGCGACGGCGCCGCGACGACGGCGCCGATCGGAAGGCCGGCGGCCAGGCCCTTGGCCATGGCGATCGCATCGGGAATCACGCCGAAATGCTCCGCCGCGGTGAACGACCCGGTGCGTCCGACGCCGCATTGCACTTCATCGAAGAGCAGCCTGGCGCCGTGGCGGTCGCACAGCGCGCGCGCCGCCTGCAGGAATTCGGTGGTCGCCGTACGGGCGCCGCTGAATCCCTGCACCGGCTCCAGCAGCACCGCGGCCACCGAATCGTCCATCGCGCCTTCCAGCTCGGCGATGTCGTTGAACGTCACCTTGCGCGACAGCGGCACGCCCGCGCGCCGGGCTCCCGCTTCGTAGCGTTCGCCGTCGGTGCACGCGAGTGTCGCCGCGGTGCGCCCGTGCCAGCCTCCGCGCATCGTGACGACGGTGGAACGACCGGTTTTTCGCCGCGCGAGATTGAGCTGGTTCTCGTTGGCTTCCGCGCCGGAATTGCAGAAGAAGACGCGATTGAGCGGCGGCGGCGAGAGCCGCACCAGCGTATCCGCCAGCCGTTCGCGCCCGGCGTGCGGCACCGCGGTGGAGTAGAAGATCAGCTTCGCCGCCTGATCGGCGATCGCGGCGACGACATCGGGGTGAGAGTGGCCCGAACTGGCAACCGCGTGCCCGCCGTACGCGTCGAGCCACTCCTGGCCCGCGTCATCCACGAGCCACGAGCCGTGTCCGGCCACTGCTCTCAGCGGAAAGGTCGAATAGACCGGGAGCAGTGTCTCGGTAATCGGAGCGTCGGTCAGCATGGAAAGGGCCCCGGAGCGTTCAAGCCGGCGCGCTCGTCGAGGCTGAGCGCGAGATTCATCGCCTGCACGGCCTGTCCGCCTGCGCCCTTGATCAGGTTGTCGATCACGCACGTCAACACCGCTTCGCGCCCGTCGTCCGATGCCTCCGCGTGCAGCAGGACGAGGTTCGAGCCGAGAACCTGCGTAAGCTGGGGCTGGACATCGAGCACCCGCACGAACGGCCGGCTCGCGAACCGCTGCCGGAGATGGGCATTCAGGTCGGTGACGCGATCGGCGAGTGCGACATGCAGGGTCGCGTGAATGCCGCGGACGAAGGGCCCGGAATGACAGATCATTCGTGCCGAGGCGCCGGGATCCCGTCGCCA
>JANWLS010000066.1 GCA_025450765.1 Vicinamibacterales bacterium
AGGCGCCGGGCCGTTGGGCCGATCGCCAAGCCGATCACCACACCGCCGCAGAGCGCGGCCCAGAGCGGCAGACGATGCCGTCGCCTCGATTCGGTCATGTGCGGAGACTAGCAGAAAGGAGCTGAGGAGTGGCGAAGGAGATCAGGAGAACGAAGAATGAGGGACGAGGAATGAGTGAGGCGCTCGCGCCCCGGCACTCATTCCTCATTCCTGACTGAGCTACTGTCCGCCGCCGGCCGCCGCGCCCATCGCGTCGACCAGCTTCAGGTTGACGACGCTCTGGCCGCCCTGCACGTAGCAGGCGGCGTACGTCTTGTACAGATCCTGAATCTGATCGGGGAAGGCTTCGTTCAGGATCGTCGACACGGTGTAGTCGGCGCCTGACACCGCGGGATCGATGATGAACATGTAGAGCACGTTGCCGCCCGGCCCCGGCTCGACCGACTTGAACACCTTCCAGCCCGCCGCCTGCTGCTTGCGTTGCGGGTTGGTGCTCTTCTGCAGGGCCTCTTTGAGCTTGCCCATGACCATTTCGAAGTCGGCGGTCTTGTCCGGCTTGATCGTGTTGAACACGATCCCGGCATCGGCGCCGAATACCAGGCCCTTCGGCTTCTGCTGTTCCTGCTGCTGCGCGGGCTGGGTGGTCTGCTGCGCTGGCTCCTGCGGTTGCGCCCACGCGCCCGCCGCCGGCAGCGTCAGCATGAGGGCGAGGCCCGCTCCTATGACAGCCAACCGGCGCCCCACCGCCGGGAAGAACCCGATACGTCGCATCACGGCCTCCTTCAAGAAAGGCAATACTCTATCGTAGACGGGCTACACGAACACAGCCATGACTTCGTGCGCCAGGAGCATCCCCTGGCGCGTCAGCCGCAACCGCTCCGCCTCCCGCACGAGGAGGCCGGCATCGAGGTGCGGACTCAAATCATTGCCGTAGCGTTGCCAGACGTCAACCCCTCCCTCGCGTGCCACCTCCGCGAGGTCGATCCCGTCGCTGAGCCGAAGGCCGGTGAAGAGCCGCTCCTCCAGCCGCTCCTGGGGGGAGAGGATCCGCCGCTCGATCACGAGGTCTGCGCCGGTTTCAATCCGCGACACGTATTCCGCGGCCGAGGTCACCTGCTTCCACCGGACGCCGTGGCGCGTCGAATGCGCGCCGCAGCCGAAGCCGAGCCACTCGCCATCGGTCCAATATTTCAGGTTATGACGGGCACGGCGCCCCCCACGTGCCACGTTCGAGATCTCGTACTGCTCGTATCCGGCCGCATCCAGACGCTCGAGCGCCGCCAGGTACATCTCGGCCACGTCATCGTCGGGGGCCTGCGACCATCGCGACCGGGCCATGAGCTCGCGCAGAGGCGAGTGCGGATAGACCTCGAGCATGTAGAACGAGGCATGCTCCGGCCCGAGCGTGATGAGATGGTCGACCGACTGCATCCAGTCGGCCAGCGATTGCTCCGGCAGCCAGAGCATGAGGTCGAGGCTGATGTTGTCGAAGCCGGCCGAGCGCGCGAGCGCGTACGCCTCGTCCGCGCGCTGCGCCGAGTGCAGGCGCCCGAGGCGGCCGAGCTCCTCGTCGCGAAACGACTGCACCCCCATGCTGAGTCGATTGACGCCGGCGTCACGAAAGCCGGCCAGACGCTCCACGCTGATCGACTCGGGATTCGCCTCGAGGGAGACTTCAGCATCACCGGCGACGCGGAACGCGCGCCGGCAGGCGTCCAGGAGCCGATCGACATCGACGGGCTCCAGCAGCGACGGCGTGCCGCCGCCGAAATAGATCGTGTCGACCGGGACGTCGCCATCGGCGGCGGCCGCCTCGCGTGCGCCGGCGTTCAGCACTTCCTGCGCGAGCGCCGGCACGTAGCGGCGCTTCAAATCGTCATCGAGCAGAAAGCGATTGAAGTTGCAGTAGTGGCAGATCGCGGCGCAGAAGGGGATGTGGAGGTACAGACCGAGGCTGGCCATGGCGATCGCCTACGATCCCGCCTTGCCGCCGGGCCAGCGAAGCTCCCGCTTTTCCTCGTTGGCTGGCGCCCGGAGCTGCGCGCGGGCGGTGCGGGTGCGCGGGGCTGGAGCCGGCGCGAGCTTGCGCGTCTTCCAGAGGATGACCAGGTCGTCCACACCGCCATTGGGCGGCAGCTCACGATAGTCGGCGCCGTCGATGTGGAGGAACTCGCACATCTCGTGCAGGCGCGATCGCATGCGGTGGCCGATCCGGAACAGCAGCGAGTCGGGATCGGTGTGATCCGGCTTGTCGTCGAAGTTCGACGTGAAAATGGTCGTCCGCCGCTCGTTGTAGCGGGTGTTCACGATCAGGTTCAGCGTTTCCTCGACCCACTCGGAGGTCTTCTCCGCGCCCAGATCGTCGAGCACGAGCAGGTCGGCGGTCATGACCGGCTTCAGGATGTCGAGCTCGCTCGTGCGATTCACCGGATCGTAGGTGCTGCGGATGACGCGCAGCAGGTCGCGCGTGTCGTAGAACAGGCCGCGCGCGCCTGAACGGCGGATCACCGCCTTCAGGATGGCGACCGAGAGATGCGTCTTACCGACGCCAGGCTGGCCGAGGAGAAAGAGGCCGCGTTCGACGACCGGAAACGCGTCGGCGAGCTGCCGCGCCGCGGAGACGGCGCGCTCGAGCGATTCGTTGTAGGGGACGAAGGCGTCGAGGTCGCAGTGCTGGTAGCGCCGCGGAATGCGCGCCTCGCCGAGCAGCCGCCCGCCCACGCCCGCGCGCCAGCAGTCGCACCGGACGACCGATCGCGTGCCGTTCTGATCGATCGACTTCCATCCGGTGCCATCACAGACCGCGCAGGACATGGACAATAAGATGCCACGTCTGAGGTCCGACGTCCAATGTCCAACGTCCGATGTCCACTGCGACGTCCGATGTCCGGCGTCCGATGTGCGACGTCCGGTGTCCGAAGCCCGCGGCCGGCAGCCCGCGGCCTACTTTTCTCCAGTACCCGTCTTGTTCGGCGGTGTGGCGCGGACGAGATCGGTCGGCGTGGATTTCACGAGCGCGGTACTCAGGCGCTGTTCCCAATCGTCGAGCCCGCGCGCGAGCTCGTGCTTCACGTAGTCCATGAACTCGTTGACCTCGTGCTGCATCTGCTCGATCTTGCGGCGCATGTTGAGGATGATCTCGACGCCGGCGAGATTGACGCCGAGGTCGCGCGTCAGCGACAGGATCATCTCGAGCTGTTCGAGGTCCTCTTCCGAGTACAGGCGCGTGTTGCCTTCGGTCCGCGACGGCTTGAGCAGCCCCTCGCGCTCGTACAGGCGCAGGGTCTGCGGATGGATGCTGTATTTCTGCGCCACCGCGCTGATCATGTAGTAGGCTTTGCCGCCGCGTTTGGTGACCATGGGGTGAATCCTGAGGAATTCAGAATGGAGCATTGAGAATCACGAGCTCAGAACGTTTCTCAATTCCTCATTCGCCATTCTCAATTCGTCTCCTTCCGGATCAGCTCTCCCCTCACGTCCTCCCCATTGATCCGTCCGAACTCCCGCAGCAGCTCCTTCGAGCGCTCGTCGAGCACCGGCGGGAACACGAGCCGGACCTCGACGATGAGGTCGCCGCGGCGGCCGGGCTCGCGCGGCGACGGGGCGCCGCGCTCGCGCAGGCGGAACCGCTGCCCCGATGGCGTCCCTGGCGGGATCCGGACCCGCACGACGCCGTCCGGCCCCGGCACGTCGATCCGGCTTCCGAGCGCCGCTTCGTGAATCGCCACGGGCACGGTGAGGTGGATGTCGTCGCCCTCGCGCCGGAACAGCGGATGCGGCAGCACCTGCACGGTCACGAACAGATCGCCGGTGCCGGCGCCCGGCTCGCCGGCGTGGCCGCGCTCGGCGACCCGCAGCCGCGTGCCGTCGGCCACACCGGGCGGAATGCGAATGAGCACCGGCTCGCTGCGCGCCTGGATCCCCTGGCCGTTGCAGGCCGGGCACGGCCGCGGCGGCTGGTGGCCGGTGCCGCCGCAGGTCGCGCACGGCCGCGAGAACACCATGTGCCCGCGCCGCGATCGCACATGGCCGGCGCCATGACAGGCGGCACACCGGCCCTCCCCGGCCCGCACGCGCCCGGTGCCGCTGCAGCCCGGACACGGCACGCGCCGCACGACGGTGAGCGTTCGCTCACCGCCCCGCCAGGCATCCTCGAATGACACCGTGATCGCCTGGTGCAGATCCGCGCCACGCGCGGCGGCCGGGGTGCTTCGCCCGGTTTCCCGCGCGCGCAGGACGTCGGCGAACAGGTCCCCGAACGTCGTCGTGGCGTCCAGCCCGCCGATCGACACCGAGAAGTCGAAGCCTTCGAAGCCATACGACGAGGCTTCGGCCGCCGCGCTCACGACCTCGCCGAGCGTGTCGTACCGGTGGCGGCGTTCCGGATCGATCAGCGTCTCGTACGCGTCGGTGATTTGCCGGAAGCGCAGCGCCGCCGCCTGGTCACCCGGATTGATGTCCGGGTGGAACCGGCGCGCCAGGCGGCGATACGCCCGCTTGACATCGGTTGTCGTAGCGCCTCGGGACACCCCGAGCACGACGTACAGGTCCATGGCCGATGCTTACTTCTTCTCCTCGTCGACGACCTCGGCATCGATGACGTCACCCTGCGGCGGCGTCTCGGCTCCCGGACCGGCCTCCGGCCCCGGACCACCGCCCGGCTGACCGGGCCCTCCGGCCTGCGATTGACGATAGAGGCTCTCGGCCGCCTTGTGCTGCGCCGCCGTCAGCCGATCCATCGCGCGGTTGGTCGCCTCGACATCGCTCCCGCCGCTCGCCTTCCGGACCTCCTCGATCGCCGCCTCGATCTCCTGCTTGTCGGAGGCCGAGATCTTGTCGCCTGAGTCCTTCACCAGCCGCTCGGCGCCGTAGATGGCCTGGTCGGCCCGGTTGCGCGCCTCGATTTCATCGCGCCGCTTCTTGTCCTCGTCGGCGTGCGATTCGGCCTCGCGCATCATCCGCGCGACTTCGTCCTTCGACAGGCCGCTCGACGCGGTGATGGTGATCTTCTGCTCCTTGCCGGTGCCGAGATCCTTCGCCTGGACGTTGACGATGCCGTTGGCGTCGATGTCGAAGGTGACCTCGATCTGCGGCACGCCGCGGGGCGCCG
>JANWLS010000067.1 GCA_025450765.1 Vicinamibacterales bacterium
GAGATGGTCTGGGATCCGATCACCAGGATTGTCGGCAGCCTCGGCCTCTACACCAAGATCGACTTCGAGAAGAAGGAAGTCGCCGAGTGCTTCAGCACGTCGCATATCTTCCGCGGCTACAGCATCTTCATGAAGGGGAAGGATCCCCGGGACGCTCACTTCATCACCAGCCGGATCTGCGGCATCTGCGGCGACAACCACGCCACCTGCTCCTGCTACGCGCAGAACATGGCGTACGGCTGCCGCCCGCCCGAGCTCGCCGAGTGGATGTTCAACTGCGGCGAGGCGGCCGAGTACATGTTCGACCACAACATCTTCCAGGAGAACCTCGTCGGGGTCGACTTCTGCGAAAAGATGGTGCGGGAGACGAACCCCGGCGTGTGGGAGAAGGCGGAGCGCGCCGAGGCGCCGCACGCGAGTATCCACGGCTACCGCACGGTGGCCGACATCATGCGCGCGTTCAACCCCTTCGAAGGCTCGCTCTATCGCCAGGCGCTGCAGATGAGCCGGCTCACGCGCGAGATGTTCTGCCTGATGGAAGGCCGCCACGTGCATCCATCGACGCTGTATCCGGGTGGCATCGGAACGGTGGCGAGTGTGCAGGTCTTCACGGATTACCTGACCCGGCTGGCGAAGTACGCCGAGTGGGTCAAGCAGATGGTGCCCGCGCACGACGACCTGTTCGACTTCTTCTATGAAGCGCTGCCCGGCTACGAAAAGGTCGGCGAGCGCCGGATCCTGCTCGGGTGCTGGGGCGCCTTCCAGGATCCTGACGTCTGCAACTTCGAATACAAGGACATGACGAGGTGGGGGCGGGCGATGCTCGTCACCCCTGGCGTGGTCGTCGACGGCAAGCTCGTCACGAACGACCTCGTGCAGATCAACCTCGGGATCAGGATTCTGCTGGGCAGCTCGTATTACCAGGATTGGAGCGACCAGAAGATGTACGTCACGCACGATCCGCTGGGCAATCCGGTGGACCGGCGGCATCCCTGGAACCAGCACACCATTCCGCAGCCGCAGAAGCGGAACTTCGACGACAAGTACACCTGGGTGATGTCGCCGCGGTGGTTCGACGGCCGCGATCACCTGCCGCTCGACACCGGCGGCGGCCCGATTGCGCGGCTCTGGTCGACGGCCCTCTCCGGCCTGGTGGACATCGGCTACGTGAAGGCGACCGGCCACAGCGTGGAGATCAAGCTGCCGAAGACGGCGCTGCTGCCCGAGATGCAGTTCGAATGGAAGATTCCGCGGTGGAGCAACGCGATCGAGCGTGACCGTGCTCGGACGTACTTCCAGGCCTATGCGGCCGCCGCGGCGTACTACTTCGTGGAGCGCGGACTGCAGGCGATCCGATCCGGCCACACGAAGACCTGGGAAACCTTCACCGTTCCGCAGGACGCGATCGGCTGCGGGTTCACCGAGGCGGTGCGCGGCGTGCTGTCGCACCACATGGTGATTCGCGACGGCAAGATCGCCAACTACCATCCGTATCCGCCGACACCGTGGAATGCGAGCCCGCGCGACAGCTATGGCGTGATGGGCCCCTACGAGGACGCGATCACCAACACGCCGATCTTCGAGGAGAACGGGCCCGAGAACTTCAAGGGCATCGACATCATGCGGGCGGTGCGGAGCTTCGATCCGTGCCTGCCGTGCGGCGTGCACATGTTCCTCGGCAAGGGACGGACCCTGGAGCAGGTGCACTCGCCGTTCCAGATGCCGGAGATCCGATGACGGATCGCCCGGACCTCGTGCGAGCCCTCGGCCCGCTGACCGGGGCGGTCCTGCTGGTCCGGTACGCGGTGGCCAGCGGGGAGCTTCGCGTGCGCGGCGGCCGGATCGTGTCGCCGGACGCACCTCGAACGCCCCTGGTGCAGCTGACCAGGGCCGACGGGACGACGGTGAGGCCGGCGCGTCCACATGCAGCCGCACAATGCGATCTCTGCAATGAGTCCCTGGACGCCGATCACGCCCATCTGGTCGATGTTGCGGCGCGCTCGCTGCAGTGTGTCTGCCGCGCCTGCGCGCTGTTGTTTGCGTCAGAGGGCGCCGGGGCCGGACAGCGCCGCGTGGTGCCGGATCGCTATGAACCGCTCGGGGAGCTCGATCACGTGTGGAGCGCGGTCGATCTCCCGGTGAACCTCGCATTCTTCATGCGGCACTCCGGCACGGAGCACGTCGCGATCTTCTATCCGAGCCCGGCCGGCGCCACCGAATCGCTGCTGCCGATGGATTCCTGGCAGGACTGGACCGAGCGGGAGCCGCGGCTCGCCACGGTCGAGCCGGATACCGAGGCGCTCCTGATCAGGCGGCATCGCGATCGGCGCGAAGCGTTCGTGGTCCCCGTGGACGCCTGCTACGAGCTGGTGGGGATCATCCGTCGCCACTGGCGCGGCTTTGATGGTGGCGCCGAGGCCCGTGCGTCGATCGAGCAGTTCTTCGACCGCGTGCGGACGCGCAGCGGCAGCTTCCAGGAAAGCACGGCGCACGTATGAACGACCTCGCGTTTACCGTCACCGAGGCGCGGGTGGAACCGCACGCGATGAGCCCGACGCTCGTGCTGCGCCTGCAGGTCGCGTCAGGCCTCGGCAGCGCCGTCCATGCGGCCATCGTCCGGAGCGATCTGCATCTGGATGTCGCCCGTCGTCAATACACGGCCGGTGAAGGCGAGCGGCTCGTCGAGGTGTTCGGCGCCCGCGAGCGCTGGGCGGACACGATGCGCCCGTTGTTCTGGACCCAGCTGTCCTTCGCCCTGCCATCGTTCACGGGCCGGATGGACTTCGATCTGCCGGTGCCGTGTACGTACGATTTCGAGGTCGCCTCGGCCAAGTACTTCCACGCCCTGGACGATGGCATCGTGCCAATCCGGCTGATGTTCAGCGGGAGCGTGTTCACCGTGACCAACGGCGTCTTCCAGGTGCGGCCGATCCCCTGGGATATCGAAACGAGCTTCCGCCTTCCCGTGGCCACCTGGCGCGACGTGATGCAGCGGCATTTTTTCGATACGACGTGGATCCGGCTGCGGCGTGAGAGCTTCGACGCGCTGTATCGCTTCCGCGCCGAGCATGCGCTGCCGAGCTGGGAATCGGTCATCGATGCGCTCTGCGCGCCCACGGCTCCCCGCGAGGCCGTATGAGCTTCGAGGAGGCCGCCCGCATCGCTGACGCCGTGCTCTACGAAGGGTACGCGCTCTACCCGTATCGCCCGAGCAGCGTCCGGAACCAGGCCCGCTGGCAGTTCGGCGTGCTGATGCCGCGCGATCTCGCCGACGCGACCTGTGATGCCTGGCGGATGCAGACGGAGTGTCTGCTGGAACCGGGCGAGGGGAGCGACCCCGATCTCGAGATCCGTTTCCGCTGCCTCCAGCTGCGATCCCGCGAGATCACGATCGAGCAGGGCGGCACCTGGGTGCGATCGTCCGGCGTGCGCGTCAACGAGCGGGATGTCGTGGAATGGGACGAAGGGCTCGAGCAAGCGGTGGACGCGTCCGGCTGGTCCGTCTCCCGCCTGTTGACCGAAGACATGGTGGTGCCGCTGTCGTTCGCGTCCGCGCACGACGTGGACTCGCAGACGGACGAAGACGGGCGTGCAATCCGGATCGTGCATGAGACAAGGCCCGTGCGGGGGCTCCTGCGGGCCTCCGCCGAGCGCGCCGGCGACATCGTGAAGCTGCGCATCACGGTGGAGAATACGACCGGGGCGCCGGCCGCGCACTCGAGAGACGAGGCGCTCCGGTCCGCCATGATCGGATCGCACCTGTTGCTGCACCTGCACGGCGGGCACTTCATCTCGTTGACCGATCCCCCGGAAGCGGCCGCCGAGCTCGCGGCGAGGTGCCGGAACGCGCACACCTGGCCCGTCCTCGTGGGCGACCCCTCGCGGCGCGACCTCCTGCTGTCGGCCCCGATCATCCTCTACGACTTTCCGCAGATCGCGCCGGAGAGCCCCGGCGATCTCTTCGACGGTACGGAGATCGACGAGATCCTCTCCCTCCGGGTAATGACGCTCACCGACGAGGAGAAGGCGGAGGCGCGCGCCACCGATGGGCGCGTGCGCGACATCATCGAACGGACCGATGCCCTGACGTCGGCGGCCATGACCGATCTGCACGGCACGATCCGCGATCGGCAGGTCATGCCCGAGGATCCCGGCGAGATGGCGTGGCGCGAGCTGCTGAATCCGCCCGGCGAAGCGGCGCCGGAAGAGAGCTCGATCGAGATCGCCGGCCGGATCGTCGCGCGCGACAGCCGCGTGCGCCTCGAGCCGACACGGCGTGCCGATCCGATCGATCTGATCGTGCGCGGCCGCACGGCGCGCGTGCAGGGGGTGTACCGCGATCTCGACGGACGGGCCTTCGTCGCCGTGGTCGTCGACGACGACCCGTCTGGCGACGTCCACGCCTCCTACGGCCGGTTCCTGTCCTCCGGGCCCGAGGACGTGGTGCCGCTGTGAAGGTCGCGTGCGGGCTGTCGCGCGCGGGGAGATGACCAGTCATGGGCAAATGGGTGCTTGCAGGCGTTGGCGTCCTGGTCGCGGCGATGGTCGTGGCGCAGTGGCCCGAGATCGAGCGGTATCGCCGCATCGAGTCGATGTAACCGGCCATGCCGCTGGCAGCACGCGCGCGAACGTTGGTTGCCGGGCTCGGCAACATCTTTCTTGGGGACGACGGGTTCGGCGTGGAGGTCGTCCGGCGCCTCGGCGACGCCTCGCTGGGCCAGGGAATCGAGGTCGCCGACATCGGCATCCGTGGCGTGCACCTGGCGTACGAGCTGCTGGCCGGGAGTTACGACCGGCTGATTCTCGTCGACGCGCTGCCGCACGGCAGCGCACCCGGCACGGTGTCGGTGATCGAGCCCGATCTCGACGAGGACGGCGCGGCCGGCGCCATGGATGGGCACGCGCTGCATCCGGCGGCGGTGCTGGCGTTGGTACGGCGGCTCGGCGGCCGGCTGCCGGAGGTGCTCGTGGTCGGCTGCGAGCCTGAGTCCCTCGACGAAGGTATGGGCCTGAGCCCGGTCGTCGCGGCGGCGGTGGAACCGGCGATGGCGGCCGTGCGCCGCCTTGTGCATCTCGAGACGGAGGACACACAACATGTGCCTGGCGATACCGGGACAGATTGTCGAACGATCAGTTGACGATCCGCACGTGGCGATCGTCGAAGTGTCGAAGGTGCGTCGCGCGATCAATGTCGGCCTGCTCGAAGACCAGGACCTCGTCGCCGGCGACTGGGTGCTGATTCACGTCGGCTTCGCGATGAGCCGCATCAGCGAGGCGGCTGCTCAGGAGCAGCTCCGCCTGCTGGCGATGCTCGGTGAAGACGAGCAGGCCATGCGCGAGATTGAGAGTTATGCAATACGTTGATGAATTCCGCGATCCGGCCCTGATCCGGCGCACGGCGGCCGAGATCCGCGCGTTGATCGATCCGGGCCGGCACTACCGGATCATGGAGGTGTGCGGCGGCCACACGCATGCCATCTACCGGTTCGCGCTGGCCGATCTCCTGCCGCCGAACCTGGAATTGATCCACGGCCCCGGCTGTCCGGTGTGCGTGCTGCCGATGGGCCGGCTCGACGACGGGCTGAGCATCGCCGAGGAGCAGGGCGGGATCTTCACGACCTTCGGCGACGTGATGCGCGTCCCGGGCCGGCACGGCAGCCCGCTCGAGCGGCAGAGCGCCGGGGTCGACATCCGGATGGTGTATTCGCCGCTCGATGCCCTGCGGCTTGCCGAGCGCGAACCCGATCGGCACGTCATCTTCTTCGCGATCGGGTTCGAGACGACCGCGCCATCGACCGCACTCACGCTGCACCGCGCGAAGGCGCTCGGCATCAACAACTTTTCCATCTTCTGCAACCACGTGATGATCATTCCGGCCATCCGCGCCATCCTGGATTCGCCGGACATGCGCCTCGACGCCTTCATCGGGCCCGGCCATGTGTCGTCGGTCATTGGCTGCCGTCCGTATCACTTCGTCGCGCGCGACTACGGCAAGCCGCTCGTCACGTCGGGGTTCGAGCCGCTCGATCTGCTGCAGTCGATCGTGATGATTCTGCGGCAGCTGCGCGACGGCCGCGCCGAAGTCGAGAACCAGTACGCACGCGTGGTGCCCTGGGAAGGGAATCTTCCCGCGCTGAAAGCGCTCGCCGACGTGTTCGAGCTGCGGCCGTACTTCGAGTGGCGCGGGCTCGGCTTCATCTCGCAATCGGCGCTGCAGATCTCCGAGCGCTACGCCCAGTGGGATGCCGAGCGGCGGTTCACCGTGCCGGGCGTGCGGGTCACCGATCCGAAAGCCGCGCAGTGCGGTGAAGTGCTGAAGGGCGTGCTGAAGCCGCAGGCGTGCAAGCTGTTCGGCCGCGCCTGCACGCCCGAGCGGCCGGTTGGCGCGCTGATGGTGTCCTCCGAAGGCGCGTGCGCCGCCTACTACAACTACGTGCATCGTCGTGCAGAGGTGTCGGCATGAGAGTGGCCGACGGCCTGCCGCTGGCGCAAACGGAGCCCGGGCATGAGGCGCGGGCGCGCGTCCGCTTTCAGGATCCCAGGATCGAGATGGCGCACGGCGCCGGCGGCACGGCGAGCCGACGGTTGATCGAGGGGCTGGTGGTGCCGCTTGCGGGCGTGTCGACCCATGCGCCGCTGGCGGACGCGGCGTACCTCGACATCGCGGGCACCGCGCTGGCGTTTACGGCCGACTCGTTCGTCGTCCGGCCCCTCCGGTTCAACGGCGGATCGATCGGCGAGCTAGCCGTCTACGGGACGATGAACGATCTCGCCGTGTCGGGCGCACGGCCGATGGCGCTCCTGACGACACTGGTGATCGAGGCCGGCTTGTCCACGCAGGTACTGGAGGCGGAGCTGCGGGCTCTGGGTGAGGCGGCGGCGCGCCACGGTGTCGCGATCGTCGGGGGCGACACCAAGGTGGTGGAGCGCGGCAAGGCCGATGGGCTCTACATCACCACCGCGGGCATTGGCCGGCTCGATTCGCGCCTGACCGTCGCCGCCTCGCGCGTGCAGGCGGGCGATCGCGTCCTCGTGTCGGGGCCGATCGGCGACCACGGCATCACCATCCTGCTCGCACGGGGCGATATCGACCTGCGCGCGGATTTGCAATCCGACACGCGCAGCGTGTGGCCCTTCGTCGAGGCGATGGCCGAGGCCGCCGGATCGGCCGTGCACTGGATGCGCGATCCGACGCGAGGGGGAGTCGCGACGGCACTGAACGAACTCGTGCGGGATCGTGGCCTGTCGATCGCGCTCGACGAGGATGCGGTGCCGGTGCGCGACGAAGTGCGAGGCGCGTGCGAATTGCTCGGGCTCGATCCGCTGCACATCGCCAACGAAGGCCAGGTGCTCGCCGTGGTCGCGGCAGCGGCGGCCGATGCCGCGCTGGCGGCGATGCAGGCCGTTCCAGGCGGCGAGCAGGCGGCGATCATCGGACAGGTTCGCGAGGAGCGGCTGCGCACGGTCACGGTGGTGTCGGCCTACGGCGGCACGCGCATCATCGACATGCTGGTCGGGGATCCGCTGCCGCGCATCTGTTAATCCCATGCCTATCTTGATCCAGTCGACGCTCGTGCCTACGATTCAGCATGCCCTGCTGGAGCGCAACGCCGTGGGGCGCGCGTTCTTCGCGTGCGAGGCGCATCGCCTGGCGGTCGCGTGCCGCGAAATGGCCGACCGGTTCGCGCGCGGCGGCCGGCTGCTGGCCGTGGGCCGGTTGCACAGCGCCACCGACGCGCAGCACGTGTCGGTGGAGTTCGTGCATCCCGTGATCGTCGGCAAGCGCGCCCTGCCAGCCATCGATCTGTCCCATGCCGTGCAAGGTGGGCTCACGAGCGTGCTGCGGCCGGACGACATCGTCATGGGCTTCGGCCCGCCGGGCGGCGACCCGGTGATCACCGATGCGCTGCGGGTCGCGCGCGGGGTGGGCGCCCAGACGTTTGCGCTGCCGGGACGCGAGGGGAGCTACGTCATCCCGGGTGTGAGCGCCGACCCGTACATCCACCAGGAGATCGTCGAGGTGCTCTACCACACGCTGTGGGAGACCGTGCACGTGTTCCTGGAGCACCGACAGGCCGGGCACGACGTGGGCGCGAGCGGATTTCTCTATCCGTACCTCGGTGACGCGGAGCAGGACACGACCGCGATTCTTGGCGAGGTCGCCGATTCGATCCGCGCCAAAGCGGCGATGGACGAGGAGCTCCGGAAGCAGGCCGCCGAATCAGCGGCGATGGGCATTGCCGAGGCGGCGGCGGCGATCCGCGCCCGTCTCTCCACGGGTGCCACCATCCTCGCGTTCGGCAACGGCGGCTCGGCCACGGATGCGAACGACTTCGCGCTCGACTGTGCGCTTCCGATCAAGCCGCGCCCGGCGATCCCGGCGATGTCGTTGTCCACCGAGCCCGCGGTCTTGACCGCGATCGCCAACGACGTGGGCCACGAGACGGTGTTTCTGCGGCAGGTCATCGCGCACGGCCGGCGAGGCGACGTGGCGCTCGGGATCTCGACGAGCGGCGGATCGCGCAACGTGCTGATGGCGCTCGAAGAGGCGCGCCGGCGGGGCATGCTCACGGTGGCGCTGCTCGGCTACGATGGCGGTGAGATCGTCCGTCGCGGCCTTGCCGACATCGCCCTCGTCGTTTCGTCCGATTACATTCCACGCATCCAGGAGGTACAGGCGTCGATGTATCACACGCTCATCGACGCGCTCTACGACGATTTCGGGGAGGAGGCTGATGGCGGCGCCGCAGCTTGAATTGTACGGAGCGTCCGGGTGTCCTTACACGACGGAGTGGCGCGAGCAGCTGTCCCTCGACGGCCGCGACTTCGTCGAATACGACGTGGAGACCGACGCCGCCGCCCGCGCGCGCCTCGAGGCGCTCACCGGCGATTCCCGCGTGCCGGTCATTGTCGACGACGGACGCCTGCTGGCCATCGGCTGGGGCGGCCGGAGCTGTCTCGTCTAACCGGTGCCGTTGGTGAACCCCCTCGATTCATCGAAGCGGCCGGCTGCCGAGCGGCTCCGCGTGCGGGGCATCGTCCAGGGTGTCGGCTTCAGGCCGTTCGTCTATCGCCTCGCCGCCGACCACGCACTTGGCGGCTGGGTGCTGAACGATGCCGAGGGGGTCGAGATCCACGTCGAAGGGGCCGAGGAGGCGATCCGCGCCTTCGCCCGCCGTCTGCACCTCGAAGCCCCACCGGCCGCGGCGATCGTCTCGATTGAAAGGCAGCCGGCGCCGCGCGGCTCCTTCGCGACGTTCGAGATTCGCGAGAGCGCCGGGCGCGCTCGGCCCACCACGCGTATCTCGCCGGATCTGCCGGTGTGCGCGGCGTGCCTGGCGGAGTTGCGCGACGCGTCGAACGCGCGACACCAGTACCCGTACATCACCTGCACGCACTGCGGACCGCGCTATTCGATCGTCCGCCAACTCCCGTACGACCGGCCAAGGACCACGATGGCGCCCTGGCCGCTCTGCGTCGAGTGCCGCGCTGAATACGAGAATCCCGCCAACCGTCGCTTTCACGCGCAGCCGGTCGCCTGTCCGTCGTGCGGACCGCACTATCGCCTCGAAGCGGAAGGCGCCGGCGGCGTGGACGCCGAGGCTGTGGCGGCGACCGTGCGCCTCCTGCGGGCGGGCGCGATCGTGGCGATCAAGGGCATCGGCGGCTATCACCTGGCCTGCGATGCGCGGCAACCGGAGGCCGTGCGCGCCCTGCGCGAGCGGACATTCCGGAAGGAGCGGCCGTTCGCGCTGATGGTCCCCGACGACCAGGTAATGGCAACGCTCGTCGAGCTTTCGAGCGATGGGTTGGCGCTGGCGCGCTCGGCCGCGCGTCCAATCCTGCTCGCGCCGGCCCGGGTCGACCTGCCTGGCGTGTCGCCGGACAATGGCCGGCTCGGCGTGATGCTGCCATCGACGCCGGTGCACCACATGCTGTTCGATGCCGGCGCGCCCGACGTGCTCGTGATGACGAGCGGCAACCGGTCGAGCGAGCCGATTGCCTACGAGGATGACGATGCACGTGCTCGGCTGGCGGGCCTCGCGGATGCGTGGCTCGTGGGCGAGCGCCCGATTGCGCGCCGCCTCGACGATTCCGTGGTGCAGGAGACCGTGTACGGCCGGATGATGATTCGCCGGGCGCGCGGCTACGCACCAGGGGCGGTCGCCCGGCTCCCGACACCGCGGCCGATCCTGGCGCTGGGGGCCGACCTCAAGAACAGCATCACGCTCGTGGTGGGCGGCGAAGCGTTCGTGTCGCAGCACATCGGCGACCTCGAGCAGGCGGCGGCGCGCGACGCGTTCGAGCGGACAATCGCCGACCTGCTCGCGATGTACGGATTAACGCCGGCCGACACGATCATCGCCCACGATGCACACCCAGCCTACACGTCGAGCCAGCACGCGGCCGCCCTTCCGGCCGAGGCTCGTCTGCCGGTTTCCCATCACCGTGCGCACGTCGCAAGCGTGCTCGCCGAGCACGACGCGCTCGACACGCGGGTCGTCGGCGCCGCGTTCGACGGCACCGGTTACGGCGATGACGGATCGATCTGGGGCGGTGAGCTGTTCGTCGGGAGCGTCTTCCACGGATTCTCGCGCGTGGGTCACCTGCGCGAAGCGTGGCTGCCGGGCGGCGACGCGGCGGCTCGCTTTCCGGCGCAGGCCGTCGCGGGCTTCACCGCCGACCTCGAGCATCTGGGCGACCTGCTCGTGCCGCCGTTCTCGCTGCCGACGCGCTATGAGGAGGCTCGGCGGCTCGTGGCCAACGGCATGCGGACGTTCCGCACGACATCGGTCGGACGCCTGTTCGATGCGGTTGCGGCGCTGCTCGGGTTCCGCCGGCCGATGACCTTCGAGGGCCAGGCGGCGATCTGGCTCGAGCAACTCGCCCTCCGCGGCCGCTCGCGGCACGCGTTCGCGTGTCCGTTCCTGGACGGCGAGCTCGATTTCCGGCCGGCGCTCACCGACGTGATCGAATCGCGTCGTCGCGGCTGGGCCGTCGAGGATGTCGCCCGCGCGTTCCATCGCGGGCTCGCCAACGGGCTGGCGGTGGCCATGTGCGGGCTGGCGAGGACGCACGCCGCGCGCGCCTTCGTGCTCTCGGGTGGTGTCTTCCAGAATGCGCTGCTGCTGAGCGATCTCAAGCTGCAGCTCGACCGTCACGCGCTGCCCGTCTGGATGAATCGTCAGGTGCCGCCCAACGATGGCGGCATCAGTCTGGGACAGGCGGCGATAGCCGCTGCATGGGATGGAGCCCGATGAATAAACGCTGGCGCGAGCGTGCGCCGTTCCTGAATCGGTCTATGATCGGGGTGATGCCGACAGCGGCTGAAGACCCACGTCCGAGCCGTGTGCTGGTCGTCGACGACAATCGCGACGCGGCGGTGATGCTCGCTGAGTTGCTCTCCGCCTACGGGTACGAGGCTCGCGCGGCACACGATGCCGGGTCGGCGCTCGACCTCGGGGCGCGCTTCCGTCCGGATCTCGCGCTGGTGGATATCGGCCTGCCCGCGGTGGATGGCTACGAGCTCGCGCGCCGCTTTCGCCTGCACCCCGTGCTGCGGAAGACGCTGCTCGTGGCGCTCACCGGATACGGGCAGGAGCAGGATCGGCGCCAGACGGCCGCGGCCGGTTTTGGCGGCCACCTGGTGAAGCCGGTGGATATCGATCACCTGCGGGCCATGCTCGATCGACTGGGGTGTCCGTCACATCGTACAGCGTAACGACCACCGGATCCCGCCACACCTTCACGACCTTCAAGCCGATGGCCCCGGGCCCGGTCGCCTTCGCGAACCGCGTCCGGAACTTCGGCTCTTCCCAATCTTCGAGCAGCAGATACGGATGCAGGCCTGCCGATTCGAGCAGGTGAATGGCGCGCACCAGGCGGCTGGGCGGGATCTCGTCGTACCGGATCGTCAGTCGGTGCGCGTAATAGCGAAGGCTGCCCGATTGCTGCATCGCCAGGATGACGGCGTTGGCGGGGATCGCGCCCGTCAGGTCGTGGCCGATCGTGACGTATCGCTGCTCGGCGCGCTGCAGATCGAACACGCCGAGATTCATGGCCTTACCCGCTTCGTGGAACACGAGAAGCACCGCCAGCGCCGCGAAGAGCGCGGGCGCCCATCGATTCATCCGCCGCGGCAGCCTGCGGAGCGCCGCCCACCCTCCGCCAGCGGCCAACACCAGCAACAGGGGGTAGATCGGCAGGAGGAACCGCAGATACCACCAGTCGTCGAAGGGCTCGTAGAAGAAGTAAGAAGCAAGACCGATCGCGAGAAACGCCGCCAGCCCTGAGCTCAGCACGATCCCCTGCGCGCGTGATCCGCGGAAGCGGTGCGAGATGAGCGGCACGAAGGCCAGCAGCACGGGTGGCGTTTCGGTGGCGATCAGCCACACCGGATACCGGTGCAGGTTCGGCAGCAGATACGCTCAGTCGTAGATCGAGCTGGCCGATCCATAGCCTGAGCGCAGCGGCGATCCGAACAGGTGATCGT
This sequence comes from Vicinamibacterales bacterium, assembly GCA_025450765.1. Taxonomy (GTDB): domain Bacteria; phylum Acidobacteriota; class Vicinamibacteria; order Vicinamibacterales; family CAVVIG01; genus JAGWRA01. The sequence goes on from JANWLS010000067.1 coordinate 12,494, forward strand.
AGAACAGCGCCACGGCGAGAACAGCCGGCAGCAGCCCGGCGCCGGCCGCGACCGCGCGCCTGGACCACGCGACGAGTGATCGGCGGTCCCACTCGACCGGACGAATCGAGAGGAGCAGAAGCGGGACGGCCAGCGGCGCCAGGTTGGGACGAATCAGAACGGCGCACCCGGCGGCCAGACCTGTGGTGAACGGGCGCTCCAGCAGGGCGAACAGCAGGGCGAGCGTCCAGCCGGTGAGCGCCGGCACGTCGCTCATCGGCCACATCAGTTGAAAGAGGAACGCGGGACTCGCCGCCAGCCACACGCTGGCGACGAAGCCGACACCGCGGCCGAACAGGCGCGTGCCGACCAGGAAGGTGAGCAGCACACCGAGGCCTCCCAACAGGGGCACGACGACGAACGGGCCGGAGGAGCCGAGCACGGCGATCGCGGCCGCCATGAGCAGCGGCAGCCCGGGCGAGTAGGTCGGGACGATCGTGTGCGGCTCGAGGCCGGGACGATAGCCGAGCGGTGAGAGCGTCCACTCGCTGAACGGCCACCCGTGCGGCGGCGGCTGAAACACGATCAAGTGGCGAGAGCCACAGCGAGGCCTGGCTCACGTACCCGTATGCATCGGCGCCGCTGGCCGCGTGTGTGCCCCAGTGGAGGCCGACGGCGATCACGACCAGCATCACCACACCGACGAATGCGATCGTCTGGCGCACGCACCAATCGCGTACTCGGACCGCGCGAGCTCTTATCGCCGGCGGGTCCAGCCAGTACGCGATCGCCGTCAGGATGAGTGCGGCGATGCGCGGGCGCGCGGGCGCGCGGAGTGAGAGGAGGCGAACGCGTCCAATGGACCAGGCACCGCC
>JANWLS010000068.1 GCA_025450765.1 Vicinamibacterales bacterium
CATGAGCCGCGACGACCTGCTCAACAAGAACTACGCCATCATCAAGGACGTCACCGAGAAGATCGTCAAGTACTCGCCGAACACGATCATCGTGCCGGTCACCAATCCGCTCGACGCGATGGCACAGGCGATCCTCAAGATCAGCGGCTTCCCGCGCGAGCGCGTCATCGGCATGGCCGGCGTCCTCGACTCGGCCCGCATGCGCGCCTTCATCGCGATGGAGCTGAAGGTATCGGTGGAGAACACGCACGCGTTCGTCCTCGGCGGCCACGGCGACACGATGGTGCCGCTCCCGCGCTATTCGACCGTCGCGGGGATTCCGATTACGGAATTGATGGAGGCGGCGACGATCGACCGGATCGTGAAGCGGACGGCGCAGGGCGGCGCGGAAATCGTGAAGCTGCTCGGCACGGGCAGCGCCTACTACGCACCCGGTTCGGCGGCCGTGGAGTTGGTCGAGGCGATCCTGAAGGACAAGAAGAAGATCCTGCCGTGCTCGGTCCTCCTGCAGGGCGAGTACGGGATCCGGGACCTCTTCGTCGGCGTGCCGGTGAAGCTCGGCGCGCGTGGCGTCGAGCAGATCATTCAGATCAAACTGACGGCCGAGGAAGACGCGGCGCTCAAGAAGTCGGCCGCCGCGGTCAAGGAACTGACGGATGTGATCAACGTCTAGCGTCAGAACGAGGCATGGGTGCCGAGGAACGAGTGGCCATCACTCGTTCCTCATTCCTCGTCCCTGGTTACTCGCTCGTCGTCGCCTTCCACTGCCACTTGCGGTGCGTGCTCAGCGCCTTCGAGTACTCCCGAATCATCCGCGCGATGTTCGAGATCGGGATTTCCTTCGGGCAGACGGCCTCGCATTCCCCTTCATTCGAGCAGCTGCCGAAGCCTTCGGCATCCATCTGCGCCACCATCCGGGCGGCGCGCTCGTAGCGCTCCACTTCGCCCTGCGGCATCAACGCGAGATGCGAGATCTTGGCGCCGACGAAGAGGTGCGCCGAGGCGTTCTTGCACGCCGCCACGCAGGCGCCGCAGCCGATGCACGCGGCCGAATCCATCGCCAGGTCGGCCGTCTTCTTGCCGATCGGGAGCGTGTTGCCGTCCGGCGCGCCGCCAACATTCACCGAGACGTACCCGCCGGCCGCGATGATCCGATCGAACGCACTGCGGTTCACGACGAGATCCTTGACGACCGGGAAGGCGCGCGCCCGCCAGGGCTCGATCGTAATCGTCTCGCCGTCGTGGAAGTGCCGCATGTGCAGCTGGCACACCGTGGTGCCGCGCTGCGGCCCGTGCGGGATGCCGATGACGACGAGACTGCACGTGCCGCAGATGCCTTCGCTGCAGTCCGAGTCGAACGCGATCGCCTCTTCGCCCTTCCGGATCAGTCCCTCGTTCACCACGTCCAGCATCTCGAGGAACGACATGTCGGGCGAGATCTGGTCGGCGGTATAGGGGACGAGCCGGCCCGGGACGGTTGGGCCGGGCTGCCGCCAGACGAGAAGCTTCAGGGTCATGTTCGCCATTGGTCCGGTCCCCTTACTTGTAGCTTCGCTGTGAAAGGTGAACTTCCTCGAAGGTGAGCGGCTCCTTGTTCAGGGTGGGCCGCTGGCCGACGCCGTTGAAGCCCCAGGCGGCCGCGTACGAGTAGTGCTCGTCGTCGCGGAGGGCTTCGTTGTCGGGCGTCTGGCTCTCTTCGCGGAAGTGGCAGCCGCAGGATTCGCCGCGTTCGAGCGCGTCGAGCGCGATGAGCTCGGCGAACTCGAGGTAGTCGGCGACGCGTCCCGCGTGCTCCAGGCTCTGGTTGAGGTTGTCCGGCGTCCCGGGCACGGAGACCTCGTGCCAGAACTGCTCGCGCAGCTTCGGGATTTCGGTGAGCGCCCGCTGGAGCCCCTCGGCGTTCCGTGACATGCCCACGTGGTCCCACATGACGCGGCCGAGCTCGCGGTGGAACTCGCGGATGGTGCGGTGGCCCTTCACGGCCAGCAGCTTGTTGATGCGATCCTGCACGGACGCCTTGGCCTCCTTGAACGGCTCGGCGTCGGTCGAGACCTTCGGCAGTGGCGTGCTCGCGATGTAGTGGCCGAGCGTGTAGGGGATGACGAAGTAGCCATCCGCCAGCCCCTGCATGAGTGCGCTCGCTCCCAGGCGGTTGGCGCCGTGGTCGGAAAAGTTCGCTTCGCCGAGCACGTGCAGACCCGGGACCGTGCTCATCAGGTTGTAATCGACCCAGAGCCCACCCATCGTGTAGTGGACGGCGGGGAAGATCCGCATGGGCACTTCATACGGATTCTCGTCGGTGATCTTTTCGTACATCTGGAACAGGTTGCCGTAGCGGCTCTCGATGACGCCGCGTCCGAGCCGCCCAATCGCATCCTTGAAGTCCAGGTACACGGCGAGACCGCTTTCGCCCACCCCGCGTCCGTCGTCGCAGACCTGCTTCGCGTTGCGGGAGGCGACGTCGCGCGGCACGAGGTTCCCGAAGCTCGGATACTTCCGTTCGAGGTAGTAGTCGCGCTCGTCTTCCGGAATCTGGTTCGGTGGCCGGTGGTCGCCCTTCTTCTTCGGCACCCACACGCGCCCGTCGTTCCGGAGGCTCTCGCTCATCAGGGTCAGCTTCGACTGATGCTCGCCGCTCACGGGAATGCACGTCGGGTGGATCTGGGTGTAGCAGGGATTGGCGAAGAGCGCGCCGCGCTTGTGCGCGCGCCACGAGGCGGTGACGTTCGAGTTGACCGCGTTGGTCGAGAGATAGAAGACCGTCCCGTATCCACCCGTGCAGAGCAGGATGGCGTCGGCCGCATAGGTTTCGAGTTCGCCCGTCGTCAGGTTGCGCACGACAATGCCGCGGGCCTTGCCGTCGACGACGACCAGGTCGAGCATCTCCCGGCGGGCGAAGACCTTGACGTTGCCGCGATCGACCTGCCGCATCATCGACTGATAGGCGCCGAGCAGCAGCTGCTGGCCGGTCTGGCCGCGGGCGTAGAAGGTGCGCGAGACCTGTGCGCCGCCGAACGATCGGTTGTCCAGCAGCCCGCCGTACTCGCGGGCGAACGGCACGCCCTGCGCGACGCACTGGTCGATGATGTTCACGCTGATCTGCGCCAGGCGATAGACGTTCGCCTCGCGGGATCGGTAGTCGCCGCCCTTCACCGTGTCGTAGAAGAGGCGGTACACGCTGTCGCCGTCGTTCTGGTAGTTCTTGGCGGCGTTGATCCCGCCCTGCGCCGCGATGCTGTGGGCGCGGCGCGGGCTGTCCTGGATGCAGAAGCTCAGGACCTGGTAGCCGAGCTCACCCAGGGCCGAGGCGGCCGACGCCCCCGCCAGGCCGGTGCCCACGATGATGACCGTGTGCTTCCGCTTGTTGGCGGGGTTGACCAGCTTGACCTGGAACTTGTGGCGATCCCACTTTTCGGCGATGGGACCGGCCGGAACCTTCGAATCGAGCGTCATGAACGCCCCCCGGCGAAGTACACCCAGATAGGAATGACGATGAATCCGACGGCGATGATGATCGCGATGAGGCGCCCGCCCACGCGGAACGTCCGCTTCCACCGCGGCGAATCAGCGCCGAGCGACTGGAAGGCACTCGACACGCCGTGCCAGAGGTGCGAGCCGATGAGCAGCATCACCAGGGCGTAGAACGCCACGGTGAGCGGATTGCTGAAGATTTCCATCTCCAGTCGATAGAGATCCCGCACCTGCCCGCTGCCCGCGACGAGATAGTCCGGCCCGAACTTGAACGTCTCGAGGTGGATGACGACGAAGAGCAGGATCACCGCGCCCGAGAGAATCATCGTCGTCGACGAGAAGCTCTTGCGGCTGGTGTGATGCGCCCATTCCTTGCGGGCGTAGGGCACCGGCCGCGCTCCCCGGTTGCGGACCCACATCCGGATGGTCTTGTAGATGTGGATGAGAAAGATCACCGCGAGGATGATCTCGATGGGGATGAGCAGCGGGTTGGCGATGAGGGCGTGCGAATAGCCGTTGAAGGTGGCCGGCCCGAAAAAGACGAGGACGTTGCCGGCCAGGTGCAGCAGCAGGAACAGGATCAGGAAGAAGCTGCTGATCGAGATGACGATCTTGGTCCCGATGGACGACTGGCCGATCTTCGGTTGCGGAGGCATCTTGGTCGCTCCGATGCGGAAGAACGAGTGCGAGACGGCATGACAGGCCGCTGGGCGGCGAGTACCACCCGCGATCATACTGTTCAGGCCGAAACTCACGCAAGAGGACGCGGGAACCTGATGATCGCCCTGCGTCCCGCGCATGGATGGCGCGTGCGCGCCTTGACGTCTCAATCCACGCCCGATTAGCATCATGGGTCTGTTTATGAAAATCCACGAATATCAAGCCAAAGCCATTCTCGCGAAGTACGGCGTCCCGGTGCCGCGCGGCGAAGTCGCCCTGACGGCGGTCGAAGCCGGCGAGGTGGCGCGCCGTCTTGGCGGCGGCCTTGCCGTCGTGAAGGCGCAGATTCATGCGGGCGGACGCGGGAAAGGCGGCGGCGTCAAGCTCGGAAAGACCCCCGACGAGGTCGAACGTGTCGCCAAGGACATCATCGGGATGACCCTGGTGACGCACCAGACCGGACCCGAGGGCCGGTTCGTCTCGCGCGTGCTCGTCGAAGAAGGCCTCTCGATGGCGCGCGAGCTCTATCTCGGGCTCGTGCTCGATCGCGCGAGCGGCCGGCCGGTGCTGATGGCGAGCCCTTCCGGCGGCATGGACATCGAGGAGGTGGCGGCCAAGACGCCCGACCAGATTTTCAAGTCGGCGATCAATCCGGCGACCGGCCTGATTCCATTCCAGGCGCGCGCGCTCGGGTTCGCGCTCGGGCTCGACGCGGCGCAGGTCGGCAAGTTCGTCAAGCTGGCGACGGCGCTCGTCAACACGTTCATGGCCACCGACGCCTCCCTCATCGAGGTCAATCCGCTCGTCGTCACCGCGCAGGGCGACCTGCTCGCGGCCGATGCGAAGATGAACTTCGACGACAACGCGCTCTATCGGCATCCGGACATCCGCGAACTGCGCGACCTGGCCGAGGAGGATCCCCTCGAGATCGAGGCGTCGAAGTTCTCGCTGAACTACATCCACCTCGACGGCAACATCGGCTGCATGGTCAACGGCGCCGGCCTGGCCATGGCGACGATGGACATCATCAAGCTGGCGGGCGGCGAGCCGGCCAACTTCCTGGACGTCGGCGGCGGCGCCAACGCGGAGCAGATCCGGAACGCGTTCAAGATCCTGATGTCGGACAAGAACGTGCGCGCCGTCCTCATCAACATCTTCGGCGGGATTCTCCGCTGCGACGTGCTCGCGCAGGGCGTCATCGCCGCCGTCAAGGAGCTCGGCGTCCCGGTGCCCATCGTCATCCGCATGGAAGGCACCAACGTCGAGAAGGGGAAAGAGATGCTGCGCGAGAGCGGCATGAAGCTCACGACCGCCGACACGATGGGGGAAGCGGCCGAGGCGGTGGTGCGGCTGAGCCGGCGCGCGTCCTAGTCTCTCCGCGCCCGGCAGGCCACGGGCCACAGGCGATAGGCAGTCTGGAGTCATATGTCGGTACTGATTGATAAATCGACGCGGTTGCTGGTGCAGGGGCTGACCGGCCGCGAAGGAACCTTTCACGCCAAGCAGGCGGCCGCCTACGGCACGACCGTCGTCGGCGGCGTCACGCCGGGCAAGGGCGGGACCAAGCACGAGGGCTGGCCGGTGTTCGACACCGTACGCGAGGCCGTGGAGAAGACCGGCGCGAACGCGTCGGTGATCTTCGTGCCGCCCGCCTTCGCGGCCGACGCCGTGATGGAAGCGGCTGATGCCGGGATCGCACTCGTGGTCTGCATCACCGAGGGCATTCCGACCCTCGACATGATGCGGGCGATGACCTTCCTCAAGGAGCGGCCGACGCGGCTGATTGGGCCGAACTGCCCCGGACTGATTTCGCCGGGCAAGGCCAAGGCGGGGATCATCCCCGGGCACATCTGCCAGGAAGGCCGCATCGGCATCGTGTCGAAGAGCGGCACGCTCACCTACGAGGCGATTCACCAGCTCTCGAAGCTCGGGCTCGGCCAGAGCACGTGCATCGGGATCGGCGGCGACCCGCTCATCGGCACGTCGTTCATCGATGCGCTGACGCTGTTCGGGGCGGATCCGGACACCGATGCCGTGATCATGATCGGCGAAATCGGCGGCTCGGCCGAGCAGGAAGCCGCAGCCTTCATCAAGCGTGACTTCAAGAAGCCCGTCGTCGGCTTCATCGCCGGCCAGACCGCGCCGCCCGGGCGCCGGATGGGCCACGCGGGCGCGATTATCGCGGGCGGCACCGGCACCGCCGCCGAGAAGATGGACGCGCTCACGGCGGCGGGCGTGACCGTGGTGAAGAGCCCCGCGGACATGGGGCAGGCGCTGCAGGGAAGAATGTAGATGGAACGCACACTGGCCATCATCAAGCCCGATGCCGTCGCCGGACGGAAGGCCGGGCGCATTCTCGATCGGATCGAGTCGGCCGGCTTTCGCGTCGCCGCCATGACGCTGATGCACCTCTCGCGCGCCGAAGCGGAAGGCTTCTACGCGGTGCATCGTGCGCGGCCGTTCTTCGGCAGCCTCACGGAATTCATGGCCTCGGGCCCGGCGCTCGTCATGGTGCTCGAGGCGCCGGACGCCATCAAGAAGTGGCGGACGCTGATGGGCGCCACCGATCCGGCCAAGGCCGACGCCGGCACCATCCGCAAGGAATTCGCCGAGTCGATCGAGCGGAACGCGACGCACGGCTCGGACGCGCCGGACACGGCCGCGTTCGAAATCGGGTACTTTTTCGCGGGGATGGAGCTGGTTTAGGGCAGGCCGCAGGCCGCACGGCTGGGAGCGCCCGCGGCCATGCGAGCCCGAGGGCATGGAGATCCGAGGGCGAGCCTCAGCGTCAGTTCGGCGTGGGGGTGGGGCCCCACGCCAAGTGAAAAATGCCAACAGATGGGGCGCCTGCTCGTTCTCATCGGCCTCGTCATCGCCGGCATCGGGGCGCTCATGATGCTCGGCATCCCGTTCGGGCGGCTGCCGGGCGACATCGTCGTGCGCCGCGGGCCGGTGACGTTCTATCTGCCGATTGCGACCTGCATCATCCTGAGCGTGGTGCTGACGGTGATCGTGGCACTGTTCAGGAGATAGGGACTCTATGTCCATCAAGTCCGACCGCTGGATCAAGCAGATGGCGCTCGAGCACCGGATGATCGAGCCGTTCGTCGAAAGCCAGGTGCGATCCGGCGTCGTCTCCTTCGGGTTGTCGTCCTATGGGTACGACATCCGCGTGGCCGACGAGTTCAAGGTCTTCACGAACATCAACTCGACGGTCATCGATCCGAAGGCGTTCGACCTGCGATCGTTCGTCGACCTGAAGACCGACGTCTGCATCGTGCCGCCCAACTCGTTCGCGCTCGCGCGCACCATCGAGTATTTCCGGATCCCGCGCGACGTGCTCACCGTCTGCCTGGGCAAGTCGACGTATGCCCGCTGCGGCATCATCGTGAACGTGACGCCGTTCGAACCGGAGTGGGAGGGGACGGCGACGCTCGAGATTTCCAACACGACGCCGCTGCCGGCGAAGATCTACGCCAACGAGGGCATCGCTCAGGTCCTCTTCTTCCAGAGCGACGAGACGTGCCTGCGCTCGTACGCCGACAAGCAGGGGAAATACCAGTCGCAGCTCGAGGTCACGCTCCCGCGCATCGAGCGGAAGAGCTAACGTGCTTCGCTCCTACCGGTCGATTCTTCCACGCGTCCATCCGACCGCGTTCGTCGATCATAGCGCGCAGGTGATCGGGGACGTCGAGATCGGCGAGGAGAGCAGCGTCTGGATGTGCGTCGTGATCCGCGGCGACGTGCACCGGATCCGGATCGGGCGGCGCTCGAACGTGCAGGACGGCACCGTCGTGCACGTGATGAAGGACACCCACGCCACCACGATCGGGGATGAGGTCACCATCGGCCACGGCGCCATCGTGCACGGCTGCACGATCGAGGACCTCTGCCTGGTGGGCATGGGCGCCGTGATCCTGAACGGCGCGGAAATCGGCCGCGGATCGATCGTCGCCGCCGGGACCCTGATCGTCGAAGGGGCGAAGATTCCGCCGCAATCACTGGTGATGGGGACGCCCGGCAAGGTCCGGCGCACGCTCGGCGACGCCGATCTGGCCGAGATCCGGCTCTATTCCGATCGGTACGTGCAGTCCCGCCTGGATTACATGCAGCCGTGAGTACGTCCGGACTTTCCACGCAACCCGCGCGCGGCATGCGCGACTTCCTGCCCGAGGACGTGCGCCGCCGCGAGCACGTCGTCGCCGTGATCCGGCGCGTGTACGAGCGCCACGGGTTCGAGCCGCTCGAAACGCCCGCCGTCGAGAACATCGAGACACTGCTTGGCAAGTACGGCGAAGAGGGCAACAAGCTCATTTTCAAGATCCTGAAGCGCGGCGAGCAGGAGGCGAGTGGCCAGGCCGACCTCGCGCTCCGCTACGACCTCACCGTGCCGCTCGCCCGCGTGGTGGCGGCCTACCAGGCGAAGCTGCCGAAGTTCTTCAAGCGCTACCAGATTCAACCGGTGTGGCGCGCCGATCGCCCCGCGCGCGGCCGCTTCCGCGAGTTCTATCAGTGCGATATCGACGCGCTCGGATCGACCTCGCCGGTGGTCGACGTCGAGGTGCTCTCGGCGGTCAGCGAGGTGCTCACGGAGCTGGGGTTCACGGACTTCGCGGTCCGCTTGAATCATCGGGTCCTGCTCACTGCGATGCTCGAATCGGCTGGCGTCGCACCGGAACAGCACGGCGAGGCGCTCGTCGCGCTCGATAAGCTGGACAAGATCGGTGCGGAGGGCGTGGCCGGCGAGTTTGGCGCGCGCGGGATCTCCGCGGCCGCATTCGAGCGGTTGCAGAAGGTGTTCGACGCCCCCGAGGCGAATCTTCGTTCCTTACTCGCCGGGCACACCGCGGGGACCAGCGCGCTCGATGAGCTCGCCATCATCATGGGGCTCGCGGAATCGACCGCGGCGGCGGGGCGGATCCGGCTGGATCCCAGTCTTGCGCGCGGCCTGTCGTACTACACTGGCGCGATCATGGAGATTCAGGTGCCGGACCTGGCCGGGAGCCTCGGCGGCGGCGGCCGGTACGACAACCTCGTCGGAATGTTTCTCGGCCGTGACGTGCCCGCCTGCGGCTTCTCGCTCGGGCTCGAGCGGATCCTGGTCGTGATGGGCGAGCGGGAGATGTTTCCGAAGGGCCTCGACGCGGCGGCGGCCGAGGTCCTCGTCACGATCTGGAACGAGGACGCGCGCGCGGATGCGCTGGCGCTGGCCGGCGACCTCCGGCACGCAGGCCTGCGGGTCGACATCTACCCGGACGCGGACAAGATCGGCAAGCAGCTCAAGTACGCCTCGTCGCGCCAGGTGCCGGTGGTGGCCGTGATTGGCGACGAGGAACGGGCCAGCGGCAAGGTATCCTTGAAAGATCTGCGAAGCGGCGCCCAGCAAACGGTGCCGCGCGCGGAGGCGGCGGACGCTGCAGGACGGATTCTCAAGGCTTGAGCTGAACGCAGCCCAAATGTCGCAAGCCTGCCGAGCGCGCGTTCCGCGCGAGGTACAGGCGCTGGGGGTGGGACCCCGGCGCGAACTTGAATAATGACCGATCAATTGACTGATTTCGCGCGGACACACACCTGCGGCGCGCTGCGGGCGGGCGATGTCGGCGCCGACGTGGTGCTCCTCGGCTGGGTGCACCGCGTGCGCGACCTCGGCTCGCTCGTCTTTTTCGACCTCCGCGATCGCGGAGGCCTCACGCAGGTCGTCATCCGCGACCACGACGATCTGCTGGCGTCGGCCAAGCGCCTGCGTTCGGAGTTCGTCGTGGCGGTGAAGGGCCTCGTGCAGCGGCGCTCGCCGGAGGTGGTGAACCCGAAGCTCGCCACCGGTGACATCGAGGTCGTCGCGCGCGAGCTGGTCGTCCTGAACGAGGCGAAGACGCCGCCCTTCTCGGTTGCGGAGGACACCAATGTCTCCGAGGACCTGCGGCTGCGCTATCGCTATCTCGATCTCCGCCGGCCCAGCGTCCAGGCGAATCTCGGGCTGCGGCATCGTGTGGCCCTCGCCATCCGGAACAGGCTCGACGCGCGGGGCTTCTGGGAGATCGAGACGCCCATTCTCGGCAAATCGACGCCCGAAGGCGCCCGCGATTATCTCGTGCCGAGCCGCGTCCATCCGGGGGAGTTCTACGCCCTCCCGCAGTCGCCGCAGATCTTCAAGCAGATCCTGATGATTGCCGGGACGGATCGCTACTTCCAGATCGTCCGCTGCTTCCGCGACGAGGACCTGCGCGCCGATCGCCAGCCAGAGTTCACGCAGGTCGACATCGAGATCTCGTTTGCCACGATGCCGCTCGTCTTCAGCATCATCGAGCCGCTGATGCAGGGCATCTTCAAGGAGATCGGCCGCGAGATCCAGACGCCCTTCCGCCAGATGGGTTACGACGAGGCGATGGCGCGCTACGGCAGTGACAAACCGGACCTGCGCTGCGGGCTTGACATCCAGGACCTGTCGACGATCTTCTCGGCGTCGACCTTCGCCGTGTTCCGCGGCGCCGTCGAGCAGGGCGGGGTCGTCCGTGGCTTCGTGGTGCCTGGCGGCGCGCGCTTCTCCCGGCGCGAGCTGGACGAGATCGTCGAACAGGCGAAGCAGCTCGGCGCGGGCGGGCTCGTGTGGGCGCGGCGCGGCGCCGAGGGAGCGATTCAGAGCTCCGCGCTCAAGGCGATCGGGGAAGAGGCGGTGCGCGCGGCGCTCGAGGCCGCGAGTGCGGATGCCGACGGCCTGCTGATCATGTCCGCGGGTCCGGCGGAGAACACGTCGCGCCTGCTCGGACAGCTCCGGTTGACGCTCGCCCGCAAGCAGGGACTCCTCAAAGACGGGGAGTTTGCCTTCGCCTGGATCACCGGCTTTCCGTTGCTCGAATGGAGCGACGAGGATCAGCGCTGGTTCTCGATGCACCATCCCTTCACCGCGCCCGTCGACGAGGACGTCGAGCATCTCGATCGCGACCCGTCGAAGCTGCGCGCCAAGGCCTACGACCTGGTGCTGAACGGGAGCGAAATCGGCGGCGGCAGCATCCGCATCCACGATTCGGGCCTGCAGAGCCGGATCTTCTCGCTGCTCGGCATTGCTCCCGACGAGGCGAAGGCGCGTTTCGGCTTCTTCCTCGAAGCCTTGCAGTACGGAACGCCGCCACATGGCGGGATTGCGCTGGGGCTCGACCGAATCGTCGCCCTCCTGGCGGGGGAATCGTCGATTCGGGAGGTGATCGCGTTCCCGAAAACGGCCCAGGCCGTCGATCTGATGTCCGGGGCGCCATCGACGGTCGACGAAAAACAGCTGCGCGAGCTGCACATCGGGCTGCGGAGTTGACCGTCGGGACGGCTGATGGTACCATTTTCAGTTAAATTTCTGTGCCCCAAGGAGATACAAGCGACGGCCCGATGCGAACCATTGCGGTTCCCGACGAGGGAATAGAGACGCTGTTCGGCTTGTACGACGAGAATCTCCGCAACCTCGAATCTCTCCTGAACGTCCGCATCCGCACGCAGGGTCACGCGCTGCTCGTCGACGGCCAGCCGGGCGATATCGAAAAAGTCGAGTGGCTCATCTCAGCGCTCACGGCGCTGCAGCGCGAGGGCTACCAGGTGACGAACGCCGACGTGAAGACCGCCTCGCAACTGGCGGCGCGCGGCGAGCGTGTCGACCTCCGCGACTACCTGGTCAAGGGGGCGCTCACGCAGCCGGGGCGCCGGCGGGTCGCGCCGAAGAGCATCAACCAGCGTCGCTATCTCGACGCGATCGATCAGTACGACATCGTGTTCGGCATCGGCCCGGCCGGCACGGGCAAGACGTACCTGGCCATGGCCCAGGCGGTGTCGTACCTCGTCGCCAAGAAAGTCAGCCGGATCATCCTGGCGCGACCGGCGGTGGAGGCGGGCGAGAAGCTGGGCTTCCTTCCGGGCGACCTGCAGGAGAAGGTGAATCCGTACCTGCGGCCGTTGTACGACGCGCTCTACGACATGCTGGATGTCGACCGGGTGGCGCGCCTGCTCGAGCGCGGCACGATCGAGATCGCGCCCATCGCGTTCATGCGCGGCCGCACGCTCAACGATTCGTTCGTCATCCTCGACGAAGCGCAGAACACGACGTCCGAGCAGATGAAGATGTTCCTGACGCGGCTCGGTTTCGGCTCGAAGGCGGTCATCACCGGCGACGTGACGCAGATCGATCTGCCGCACGGACGGCCCTCGGGCCTCATCGAGGCGTCCACGGTGCTGAGCGCGGTCGAGGGGATCGCCTTCATCCGCTTCGACGATCGGGACGTCGTACGCCACAAGCTCGTGCAGCAGATCGTCCGGGCGTACGAAGCCTTTTCGAACGGCGACGGGGCTTCTTCCTGACGCATGTCACCAACTGACCAACGACGCCACGCCCTGCGCGTGACGGTGGCCGATGAAACCGGCGGCCGCCGTGTGGGACGCGCGCTCTCGAGATGGCTCGAGCAGTTCGCACCGGCCGGCCTGCGGGGCGAGGCGACCGTCGCGCTCGTGAGCGACGCCCGCGTGCGCCGGCTCAATCGCCAGTTCCGGGGCGTGGACCACGCCACGGACGTGCTGTCATTTCCCTATGAATCGGATCCGTCCACAGTCCGACGTCCGACGTCCGACGTCCATTCCCGGCGTCCACGGTCCGCGGTCCGGCGAAGGACGTCGGACAAGGGACATCGGACGACGGGAGTGGACGCTGGACGTTGGATCTTGGACCTCGGACGACCACCTGCACCTGCCGTGCCCTATCTCGGCGACATCGTCATCGCCGCGGGCGTGGCCGTGCGCCAGGCCCGGGCGGCCGGGCATTCACGCCTGACGGAGCTTCGCATCCTCGCGCTCCACGGGCTGCTGCACCTCGCCGGCTACGACCACGAGTCGGACCACGGTGAGATGGCGCGCCTGGAGCGCCGGCTGCGCCAGCGAGCCGGCCTGCGCGAGGGGCTGATCGAGCGCGCCTCATGATCCCGCTCGCGATCTTCCTGCTCGGCTGCGCGGCCTGCTATCTCGGCACGGTCCAGACCGCCTTCACCGACTTCCTGCGCCTCGGGCTGCGGCTCCTCGTCGAGCGCAACGGCCGTCCGCAGGAGCTCGGGCCGTACCTCGACGATCCGCTGCGCCTGCTGCTCCCGATCAGGCTGCTGTTCGGGCTCGTCATCATCGTCACCACGGCGCTCGTGGCGCACCGGATCGAGCTCACGAGCCCCGGCTCCTACGGCATCCTCATCGCCGCCATGATCGCGTTCATGATCCTGTGCGGGCACCTGATTCCGATTCTCATCGTACGCCGGAATCCCGAGCGCGCCCTGGAACTGGTGCTGCCGTCGGCGACGGCGATCGTCCGGCCGCTCACGCCGATCACGGCCGGACTGACCGGGCTGCTGAGCAGCTCGCGGCGCGAGCGACCGGCGAATGGCAACGGCGAGCCGGCCGAAGCGGAAAGCGCGCCGTCCAACGGCGGGGCGCCCGAGGCGCAGGCGAACGACGAGCGGGCGGAGCGCCAGCTCATTCAGTCGGTTGTCGAGTTCGGCGGCGCCCTGGTCCGTGAAGTGATGACGCCGCGCCCCGATGTGGTGGCGATCAGCGCGACGGCCACGCTCGACGATCTCCGCGCCCTCTTCCGCGAGCAGGAGTATTCCCGCTTTCCGGTCTACAAGGAAGGGCCGGACAACATCGTCGGGATCGTCTTCGTGAAGGACCTGATCTCGCTGACGCCGGGGCACGAACCTTCTCTCGTGGCCGACCTGATGCGGCCCGCGTACTTCGTCCCGGAATCGAAGCGCGTGCCGGAGCTGCTGAAGGAATTTCAGCGCAAGCAGGTCCAGTGCGCCATCGTCGTCGACGAATATGGCGGGACGGCCGGTCTCGTGACACTCGAAGACCTCATCGAGGAGATCGTCGGGGAGATTCGCGACGAGTACGACGAGGAGGCGGAGCCCGTCGTCGACGAGGGGAACGGCACGTGGCTGTTCTCGGGCAAGGTGGACATCGACGAGGTGAGCGAGCGGCTGCACGTCCCCATTGAACGCGAAGGCTTCGAGACGGTTGGCGGCTTCGTCATGTCGCACCTCGGGCGTGTGCCGGCCGTCGGGGAAGTCGTCGAGATCGACGGCCTCGTGATTGAAGTGCTCGAAGCCGAGCGCCGCCGCGTGCACAAGGTGCGCATCCGGCGCCCGAGCGACGCCCAGGTCGCCCAGAGCGGCGAATGAAGGTCGGGTTCGTTGCGCTCGTCGGCCGGCCCAATGCCGGCAAATCAACCCTCCTGAACCGCCTGGTCGGCGAGCGGCTCGCGATCGTCTCCGACAAGCCCCAGACCACCAGGACGCGGATTCTGGCCGTCCGGACGACGGCCGACGCGCAGCTGATCCTGGTGGACACCCCGGGTGTGCACCGCCCGCTGCACAAGATGAACGTCCGGATGATGCACGAGGTGCGCGAGAGCCTGCGCGACGTCGACGTGCTCGGTGTGCTCGTCGACGCGAGCGAGCCACCGGGCGGCGGCGATCGCTACCTCCTGACGCTGCTCGACCAGGTGAAGGCTCCCGTCGTCCTGGTGCTGAACAAGATCGACCTCATGGCCAGGGCGAAGCTGCTGCCGGTGATCGACCGCTACCGGCAGGCGCGGGAGTTCGCCGAGATCGTCCCGGTGTCGGCGCTGACGGGCGAGAACATCGATCGACTCGACGCCGTGCTGCGCGAGCGCCTGCCGGAAGGCGAGCCGCTGTATCCGCCGGATTACCTCACCGACCAGCCGGAGCGCTTCTTCGTGGCCGAGATCGTCCGCGAGAAGGTCCTGCAGCAGACGCATGCCGAGCTGCCGTTCTCGACGGCGGTCGTCGTGGACCGCTTCGAGGAGCCGGATGCGCACGGCCTGATGCGGTTCTACTGCTCGATTCTGGTGGATCGCGAGTCGCAGAAGCCGATCCTGGTGGGGCGGCAGGGGGCGATGATCAAGGCGATCGGCACCGCCGCGCGGGTCGATCTGGAGGCATTCTTCCAGACGCGCGTGTATCTGGATCTGCGGGTGAAGGTCCGCGCGCGCTGGCGGGACGATGAGCGCGTGCTGGATGAACTGGGGCTCCGCCGGGACGGGAAGTAGATCAGCGCAGACTCACGCCGAGGCGCGGAGCACGCGGAGCAATTCCTATAGAATAGGGGCTGGTGCCGCTCTATTCCAGCGACGCGCTCATCCTCAGGACGTATCAGCTCGGTGAGGCCGACCGCATCGTCGTCTTCCTGACGAGCGATCGCGGCAAGCGGCGGGGCGTGGCGAAGAATGCGCGGCGCAGCCGGCGCCGGTTCGGCGGGGCACTCGAGCCGCGGACCGGCGGGCGCGTGGAATACCAGGAGCGTGAAGGCCGCGACCTGGTGCTGCTGCACTTCGTGGAGCCGGTCCGTTCGCCGCTCTCGAGCCGCGACGCCGAGGGCCCGGGCTACGCGAGCTACTTTGCCGAGCTCATCGACGCGTGCGCGCCGGACGCCGACCCGAACACGCGCCTGTACCGCCTGGGGCGCACAGCCGTGGACGCGATCGCCAGCGGCGTCCCGCTCGATGCCCTCGCGCGGTACGTGGACTTCTGGGTGCTGCGCCTGCAGGGGATCTACCCGGCGCAGCTGCCGGTCTCGCCGGTCGCGCTCGATTTCCTCCGCGTGGCGGGCCAGGCGCCGCCGGAGGCCGTAGCGGGCGTGGGCTGGCCGGATGGCGTCCTCCGCGAGCTCGAAGAGGCGCACCGGGTACTGATCATGACGCACCTCGAGCGCGAGCCGAAATCGATCCGCGTGCTGCGCGAGATGCGCCGGGCCTGAACCGACAGTCATCAACACCGTGACCTTCCAGGATCTGATACTCAAGCTGTCCGCGTTCTGGGCTGCGCGTGGCTGCGTCCTTCAACAGCCGCTCGATCTCGAAGTTGGCGCGGGGACCATGCACCCAGAGACGTTCCTTCGCGTGCTCGGGCCGCGGCCGTGGAACGTCGCCTACGTGCAGCCGTCGCGGCGCCCCGCCGACGGCCGGTTCGGCGAGAATCCGAATCGCCTGTTCAAGCACCACCAGTTCCAGGTGATCCTCAAGCCGGCCCCCGACGAGGTGCAGGGGATGTACCTGCAGAGTCTCGAAGCCTGCGGCATCAATCCCAAGGAGCACGACATCCGGTTCGAGGAAGACAACTGGGAGTCGCCGACGCTGGGCGCATGGGGCATCGGGTGGCAGGTGCTCTTCGACGGGCTCGAAATCACGCAGTTCACGTACTTCCAGCAGGCGGGCGGCCTCGAGCTCGCGCCGATCGCCGCCGAGATCACCTACGGCCTGGAGCGGATCGCGATGGTGCTGCAGAAGGTCGAGGATGTGTACGACCTCGAATGGGCGCCCGGCGTGCCGTATCGCGATGTCCGGCTGCGTGAAGAGATCGAACAATCGAAGTACGTCTTCGGCCAGGTCGAGGGATTGCCGCTCGAGGAGTTCGCGCGGCGGCATCGTCAGCTGTTCGACGAGACCTACGAGCTGGCCGGGCGGCTGCTCGCCTCGGGGCTCGTCTGGCCGGCGCTCGAGCACTGCCTCAAGTGTTCGCACCTGTTCAACATCCTCGACGCGAGCAACAGCATCGGCGTGACCGAGCGGATGGCGTACATCCTCAAGGTCCGCCATCTGGCGGTGGCGATCGCCAAGGCTTACGCGGACTCTTCAGGCCAGTAGCCCGGAGCCCGTGGTCCGAAGACCCTATGGATCGAGAGTTTTTGCTTGAACTGGGTTGCGAAGAGCTGCCCGCCGCCTGGCTGCCAGGGCTGACCCGCCAGATCGGCGAGGTCGTCCAGGCCTCGCTTGCGACGGCACGCCTGGCGCCGAACGCGCCGATCGAGACCTTCAGCACGCCACGGCGTCTTGCCGTGCGGATCGCGCGTGTCGCCGAGCGGCAGACGGACCTGGAAGATCTCGTCACCGGCCCGCCGGTGTCGGCGGCCTTCCGGCCCGATGGGTCGCCCACGCCTGCTGCCGCAGGGTTTGCCGGCAAGCAGGGTGTCGCCGTGGATCGCCTCGAGCAGGTCGACACCCCGAAGGGAAAGTACCTCGCGTTCCGCCGTCATCTGCGCGGCAAGGCAGCGGCAGACGTGCTGTCCGACGTGCTCGGTGGCGTGCTGCGCGGTCTCAGCTTCCCCAAGCAGATGCACTGGGACGCCGAGCTGGACGATGCGCGCGGCGAGCTCCTCTTCGGCCGCCCGATCCGCTGGATTCTCTTTCTCTACGGCGGGCGCGTCGTCCCGTTCCGCATCGGGCGGACGCCGGCGGCGCAGGGGCCGAGAGTGCAGGAGGTCCGCACCGCGGCGGTCACGTACGGACATCGCTTCCTGGCGACGAGCGGGCGCGCCGGCGGGGCGATCAAGATCAAGACGTTCGAGGACTACCGCGCGCGCCTGCTCGAGCACTTCGTGATCCTCGAGCGGAGCGCGCGTCACGACAAGATCGCGCGCGAGCTCGACGCACGCGCGCAGCGCTTGCGCGGGCGCGTGGGCACGCTCGCCATCGGCGAGTCGGCGCTGCTCGAGGAGGTGCCGGACCTGGTGGAATATCCCTCCGTGGTCGCCGGCATCTTCAACCCCGAGTTCCTCCAGCTTCCGGAGGAAGTGCTGACGACGACCATGGTGCATCATCAGCATTTCTTTCCGGTGGTGAACGACGAAGGGCGCCTGATGCCGGCCTTCCTGGCCGTCGTCAATACCGAGCCGGCCGACGAGCACACGATCGCGCGCAACGCCGAGCGCGTGCTGACGGCGCGCCTGCGCGACGCCACCTTCTTCTGGAATGCGGACCGGCGGACAACGCTCGCCAGCCGGATCGAGCGGCTCGGGACGGTGCATTTTCATCGCGCGCTCGGCAGCTATCGCGAGAAGGCGGAGCGGATCGCCGGGCTGGCGGGCCTCATCGCGAGCGAGGCGTTCCACCTGGACGAGGCGGCGTCGAAGGCGGCGAGTGAGGCGGCGCGCCTCGCCAAGGTCGACCTCACCACCGATATGGTGCGCGAGCTCACCGAGCTCCAGGGCGTGATGGGCGGCGTCTACGCGCGCGAGGAGGGCCGGCCGGAAGACGTCTGGAAGGCCATCTACTATCATTACCTGCCGATCGGCGTGGAGGCGGACGCGGCGCCCTCGGCCGCGCAGCTCGGGGCCGGGGCCAGGACCTGGGCGGCGGTCTCGATTGCCGACAAGCTCGATACGATCGTCGGCCTCCTCGCGGCGGGCGAGCGGGTCACCGGCACCCGCGATCCGTTTGGTGTGCGCCGCCAGGCGCAGGGGGTGGTGAAGATCCTCGTGGACCTTCACGCCGTGACCGGCGTGGATGCGGCGCCGGATATCGCCGAGCTGCTCGAACGTGCCTGGCAGGGGTTGGCTCCGATTCCCGGCCTCAACCGCGAGGCGTGGCACGGGATGGCGCTCGACTTCTTCGTCGAGCGGCTGCAGCACCTGCTCGAGCGTCGCGGGTTCGCGTACGACGAGGCGAGGGCCGTGCTGGCGGGTGCCGCAGCGTCGGGCCAGTTGAGGCCGCGCGACGTGATGCGGCGGGTCGGCGCGCTCGCGCACGCGCGCCGGTCGGCGGAGTTCGAGGCGCTGGCCGTCCTCTTCAAGCGCGTGAAGAACATCACGCGCGAGCTGCCGGCTGGCGACATTTCACCGGCGGCGTTCGAGGGGCTTCGATCGCGGCTGAAGGAGCCCGCTGAGCTCGCGCTGCTCGGCGAGATCGAAGGCCGGCGCGCCGCCATCGATCGAGGGCTGGCGCAGGGGCGGTATCCGGACGTGCTCGCGGAGCTCGCGGGGCTCCGGCCGGCCGTGGATCGGTTTTTTGTCGAAGTCCTCGTCATGACCGACGAGGCATCGCTGCGTGACGCGCGGTTGACGCTGCTGCGCGCGCTGCGCGATCTGGTATTGCACATCGCGGATCTCTCGGAAATCGTTCCTCATACGGAGTCGTAGCGCATGGCGAAGCGAGCAGTGAAGGCGAAGGCGGGCAAGGCGAAGGCGGGCAGGAAATCGGCGCGGAAGGGCAAGGCGAAGTACGTGTACTTCTTCGCCGACGGCAAGGCCGACGGCAACCGCGACATGAAGGACATCCTGGGCGGGAAGGGATCCGGCCTCGCCGAGATGACCAACGCCGGGCTGCCCGTGCCGCCCGGTTTCACGATCTCGACCGATGTCTGCGGGATCTACCTGAAGCAGCGCGGCCGCATCCCGCCTGCCATCGAGCAGGAAATCGAGACGCACGTGGCGCGCCTCGAAAAGGCCGCGCATGCGAAGCTCGGCTCCACGGACAATCCGCTGCTCGTCTCCGTCCGATCCGGTGCGAAGTTCTCGATGCCGGGCATGATGGACACGATCCTCAACCTGGGCCTCAACGACGCGGCGGTCGAAGGGCTGAAGCGCCGCACGTCCAACGGCCGCTTCGCCTACGACTCGTATCGCCGCTTCATCCAGATGTTCGGCAACGTCGTCCTGGAAATCTCGAAGGATGAATTCGAGCACGAGCTCACGGCGGTGAAGCAGTCGCGCAGCG
>JANWLS010000069.1 GCA_025450765.1 Vicinamibacterales bacterium
CCGCCGCCCGAATGTTTCCGGGTGGCGCTCGTGCCGCACCGGGAACCGTCGAACCGTGATCCCATTGATCGGTTCGGTTCCTGCCGGCCGCTCATTCCGCCACGTGATGTAGTCGCGCGCGCAGGTCGTCAGGACCTCGACGGTCGCATGCGCCGACAGGCGCTCGGCGATGTACCGCGCGTGCAGTTCCGCTCCGCCGGCGATGTCGGCCCCATAACGCTGGACGACGACCGCCAGCTTCACGATTCGAAGTCGCCGGAATCCTGATCGTCGCCGGCCTCGGTGTCGTGGTCGTGCTCCGAACCGGTCATGGCCGGCTCACCCTGGCTGCCCTCGGCACGCTCGCCCGAAAAGACGTCGTTCGTGCCGACGCCTTCCCCAGTGGCCGTGCCGGTGCCCCGCCGGCCTCGGCGGCGGCGACGGCGTCGGCTCCGCTGTCCGGGGCCCTCCGCGGTGGCGGCACCCGTCGGGCCCGGCGCGGGCTGCCCGGACGTTTCCGGAGCGGGACGCGGAATGGGCGCGGGTGGCTCGGTGCTGGCGGTGGTGCGATATTGGACGACGCCCTCGAGCGCGCGCGCGCGGCGCTCGTTGAATTCCAGCCGCCCCGAGACCGATTCCACGCGCATTTTCAGGTTCTTGTTCTCGATGCTCAGGCGCGTCATCTCGAGCACGAGGTTGTGCATGACCTCGTAGTAGAGGGCGTCGAGGTCGTTGCGCGTGGCGTTCATCCGGACGTTCGCCTGATTGATCTCGGCCTGCGTGTGCAGAACGTGGACGAGCGGATTGGGGTTGAAGAACAGCTTGAGGATGGGCCGGAGCAGGGTCCGGATCCAGCGCAAGAGCGTTCGATGCGTCGTAAACAGCGTGTCGCTCTCGAACGTGTAGTCGGGGACCGGCGGTGGTTCCGGCCGCCCCTGGCGAAACTGCGCCACGAGATCGGATCGGACGCCGCCTGGATCCAGGAACTTCTCCAGCTTGACGTTCGCCATCTCCTGGATTTCCTGTTCCGTGTAGTCGACGCCGCGCTTCTCGCGGATGCGGGCGCGGATCTGTCGCATGATTTGCTCGACGTCCACGCTGTCGCCGCGGATGTTGAACTCAGCCATGGTGGGACCGGATTCGACGGGCTATAACGGTTGATAGACAATCAGCACGACCGCAGCCACCCACAGTGCGACGCACAGCAGCAGCGGTCGATCGTTGAGGAGCGTATCGGCCGGGCTCCCGCCCCCTTCGCGCCGATGGACCAGGTAGAGATACCGGAACAGCCCATAGAGCGGAAACGGAATCGTGAGCCCGAGCCACTGCGTGCCGAACTTGGCCTGCGTCTCCGGACTGATCGTATAGAAGACGTAGGCCACCAGCGTGGCCGCCGCGACGATGCCGATCATCTGATCGAGCAGGTACGCGGAGTATTCGCCGAGAATCGGCCGGTGCGCCGCCGCGCTGTCGGCCAGCACCACCAGTTCGTGCCGGCGCTTGGCGAGCCCGAGAAAGAGCGCCAGCAGGATCGTGCAGACCAGCAGCCATTGGCTGATCGGCACCGGAATCACGACGGCCCCGGCGACCGCCCGCAGCACGAAGCCGATCGCGATCGCCAGCACGTCGACAATGACGATGTGCTTCAGCGGGCCCGAGTACGCGGCCTGCAGCAGCAGGTAGCCGGCCGCCACGAGCCCGAACGCCCGCCCGAGCGAAAACGCCGCCACGAGAGCTCCGCTGCCGAGCACCGCGGCCGCCGCGATCGCGACGGCGACGGACAGCTCGCCCGCGGCAATCGGCCGCTTCGCCTTGAGCGGATGGAGCCGGTCGCTCTCGCGGTCCACCACATCATTGATCAGATAGACCACGCCGGAGAGCGCGCAGAAGATGACGAACGCGCCGAGCGCCGACGCCAGGGCCGACGGCGTCATCAGCCGCCGTCCGAAGATCAACCCGGCAAAGACGACGAGATTTTTCGTCCACTGCGCCGGCCGGAGCGAGGCGAGCAGGCCTGAGAGCGTCGAGTACCGCAGGACCCCGCTCGTGGGCGGGATCCCGGGTAGCACGAAATTCGGAAGAGGACGTCGCGCCATATATGCGCGCGTGGAGGCGGGCTCAGACCTTGGCTGAAGCCGAGAAGCTCCGGACCGCTTCGCTTTCCTGATCGAAGGTCTCGAAAATCGTCAGCAGCTTCGTGATCGACAGGAGATCCTGGATGCGCTTGGTGAGACCGAGCAGCTTCAGGCTGCCGCCCTGGCGGCTGACCGTCGTGTACGTGCGGACGATCTCGCCAAGGCCCGCGCTGTCGATATACGGCACGTTCTCGAGATTGAGGATGATCTTCTTCCGGCCCTGGTTGACCAGGCTGTTGACCTTGTCCTTGAGCAGCTCGTCGCCCTCGCCCAGGGTGATCTTGCCCCGTAAGTCGAGGATGGTGACGTCGCCGACTGCCCGTTCATCGATCTGCATCGCGGCTCTCTCCCTCGCCCGCCGGCCATCGCCGATGACCAGAACAGCATATTTGCTTGCAGAATAAGACCTTTAGCTCTCAAGCAGGGTGGTTCACTCTAACGTAAACAACTGAACATCGTCAACTTTCCCGCGACCGCAAAAAAAAGGCCACGCCGATGGCGGCGTGGCCTTTTCCGGGACGGACCAAATGGAACGAGAACCGCGCTACACCCCGCCAGCGTCGGCGAACTTCCGCTGCTGGAAACATTCCCGGCAGAAGACGGGCCGGCCCTGCGTGGGCTTGAAAGGTACCGTGGTTTCCTTGCCGCAGGCCGAGCAGACGGCCACCGTCTCGACCCTCTCGCGCGGAGTTGCCGCGCCAGCTGGCCGGGACGACCGCTTGGTCTTGCACGCCTTGCATCGCTTGGGTTCGTTCTTGAAATTCTTGTCCGCGAAGAAGAGCTGCTCCCCCGCGGTCCAGATGAACTCAGCGCCGCAGTCCACACCTGTGAGGGCTTTGTCTTGGAACTCCATTTGGCTACCCCTTGTAGCTCGTCGGACCGTCTATTCCAGTTCCCGCCGGAGCTTCTTGCGATTCCGCTTGCGCGCGAGCGCCTGCTTGGCGCGTCGCTTGTCACCCGGTTTCAGATAGAAGGAGTGCTTCTTGATATCCTTGATGATATCTTCCTGCTGCACCTTCCGCTTGAACCGGCGGAGAGCGCTTTCGATCGATTCGCCCTCCTGGATCTTCACTTCAGCCACGAATCCTGACACCCCCTTCGTGCGGCTTGCGGGCACGGAGGCCACCCCGTGCAATGGGCCAAGTATGCTAGACTAGCACACGTAACCGCGCATCCTAGGCGTAAAATTTGCGCGGCGTCAATCCAAGAGGCTTCCGCCGGGCCTTGCCTCGCGTTCTCGCGCGAACTTCTTCTAACTCCTTGAAATGAAAGTCCTTGTCGTCGGCGGTGGCGCCCGCGAGCACGCCCTGGTCTGGAAACTTGCCGCCGAGCCCGAAGTCTCGCGCGTGATCTGTGCACCGGGGAATCCAGGGATCGCCCGTCATGCCGACTGCCGCCCTGTCGACGCCGGCGACGTCGACCAGCTCCTGACACTGGCCGAGGACGAACGGATCGATCTGACCGTCATCGGCCCCGAGCTGCCGCTGAGCCTGGGGCTCGCCAACCGGATGGTCGCGGCGGGTCGCGCCGTCTTCGGTCCCACGTCAGAAGCGGCGGCCCTCGAAACCAGCAAGATCTTCGCAAAGGAGTTCTGCGCGCGCCATGGCATTCCCACGGCGCGCTTCCAGGTGTGCGACACCGCCGAGGCCGCACTCGCCATCGTCGCCTCGGGCGATCTGGGATGGCCGCTCGTCGTGAAAGCCGACGGGCTCGCGGCCGGCAAGGGCGTCGTGATTGCGCCCGATCGCGCGAGCGCCGAAGCCGCCGTGCGCGACGCGATGGTGGATCATCGAGTCGGCGAGGCCGGTGCGCGGCTCGTGCTCGAGGAGTGCCTGCAGGGCGAAGAGCTGTCGTTCTTCGTGCTGGCCGATGGCCACTGCGCGATGCCGCTGCTCTCGGCGCAGGACCACAAGCGCGCGTTCGATCACGATGAGGGACCGAACACAGGCGGGATGGGTGCCTTTGCGCCGAGTCCGCGCGTCACGCCGGACCTGCACCAGCGCCTCATGCGCACCATCGTCGAGCCCGTGCTCGACGGGATGGCCGACGAGGGCCGCCCGTTCTGCGGCTTCCTCTACGTCGGGCTGATGCTCACCGCGGACGGGCCGCAGGTGATCGAGTTCAACGTGCGACTCGGCGATCCGGAGGCGCAGGTGATGCTGCCGATGATCGACGAGCCGCTGCTGCCGCTCCTGGCGGCGGCGGTCACGCGGCAGTTGCGCCGAACCGGCCTCAGAATCCGGCGCGAGCCGCACGTGGGCGTGGTGGTCGCGGCGGGCGGGTATCCGGGGAGTTATCGCACCGGCGATGCGATTCACGGCCTGCCCGACGCGGAAGCCCTCGAGGGTGTGCTCGTGTTCCACGCCGGGACGAAGATGCGCGGCGGGCGCCTCGTGACGGCTGGCGGGCGCGTGCTGACGGTGGTCGGCCGCGGTGAGAACTATCGCCAGGCGATTGCGCACGCCTACGCCGGCGTCGACCGCATCAGGTTTGACGGCATGCACGTCAGGCGGGACATCGGACAGAAAGCCCTGAAATAAGCCCCACGTCCAATGAAATACGCGATTGTGACCTTCGGCTGCCGCGTGAACCAGGCCGATTCGCTCGCGCTCGACGAGGAACTGCTGGCGCGAGGCGGCGAGCCGGCGTCGCCTGAACTGGCCGACGTGGTCGTGGTGAACACCTGTTCGGTCACGGCGACGGCCGACCAGGGCGCCAGGCAGACCATTCGTCGGATTGCCCGGCTCAATCCGTCCGCACGCGTGATTGCGACCGGGTGCTACGCCACGCGCCGGGCTGAGGAGGTCCGCGCGTTACCGGGCGTGGTCCGCATCGTCGGTAACACGGAGAAAGAGCGGCTGGCCGAGCTCGTCGGCGCTGAAGCCGGGTTGACGACCGCCGAACGGTTTGCGGAGGGCGACGGAGCCTGCGGCGCCTCGATCCGGCCTGGTGTGGGCGGCCGCACGGCCTACACGCTCCGCGTGCAGACCGGCTGTGAGGAGCACTGCGCGTACTGCATCATCCCGAGCACGCGCGGGGTGAGTCGCAGCGTGCCGCTCGCCCACGTCCTGGCACACATCGCACGCATCGAGGCGGCCGGGTTCCGCGAAATCGCGCTGACCGGCGTGCACCTCGGCGCCTACGGTCGCGATCTCACGCCGGCCTCATCGCTGGCCGAGCTCCTTCAGCGCGCGGCGGGCCGCCACGGCGGCGTGATGCTGCGCGTCAGCTCGCTCGAGCCGATGGACTGCCCGCCGGAGCTCGTGGACCTCGCGGCCGACGGAGCCGTCGCGCCGCATTTTCATCTGCCGCTGCAGCATGCGAGTGACCGGGTGCTCGCGCGGATGCGGCGCCCCTACACGCGGGCTGAGTACGATGGGCTGGTCTCCCGGATTCGCCTGCGGCTGCCGGACGCCTCGATCGGCTCCGACATCATCATCGGTTTTCCGGGCGAGACCGATTCGGACTTCGAGACGATGTTGTCGTACCTCGCCGATTCACCGTTGACGCACCTTCACGTGTTCCCTTATTCCGATCGGCCGGGCACGGCCGCCGCGGCGATGTCCGAGAAGGTCGATCCGGTGAAGGTCAAGGCGCGTGCGCGTCTCGTTCGGGAGGCCGGGCACGCGTTGACCGAGCGCTTTCGCGCCGCACAGGTCGGCGCGGTTCGCCCGGGCCTCACGATCGAGGATGGCTCACTGGTCGTCACCGACAATTACCTGAAGGTTCGTGTCGCGCCAGGCCTTCCACGCAACGAGCGCGTGCGGGTCAGGATTGTGTCGGCGGGGGAGCCAATGCGGGGCGAAGTGGTCAGTCCTCGTTCCTGTCGATCTTCGCCGCCAGTATCTGTGCGGGCGAACGGCGTCCCCCCTCCACGATGAGCTGACCGCAGGCGGCGCGGATATCGCGGCCCCGGCTCTTGCGCACCGACACCGTGATGTGGTGACTGGCGAGAACGCCGGCGAATCGATCGACGGCCGCATCCGACGGCCGCTCGAACGGGATGCCGGGTGCCGCGTTGAGCGGAATGACGTTGACCTTGGCGCGCAGGCCGGCGAGCCGGTTCGCGAGCTGGTGCGCTTCGTGGTCAGAG
Source organism: Vicinamibacterales bacterium (assembly GCA_025450765.1). GTDB lineage: Bacteria > Acidobacteriota > Vicinamibacteria > Vicinamibacterales > CAVVIG01 > JAGWRA01. The sequence goes on from JANWLS010000069.1 coordinate 6,208, forward strand.
TCGTTCACCCCGGCGAGCAGGACGTACTCGAACGTGATGCGCCGCCGCTTGGGGAGCGGAAAGCGCCGGCACGCGTCGATGACTTCATCGATCGAGTATTTCCGCCCGATCGGGACGATCTCGCGCCGACGCGATTCGGTGGCGGCGTGCAGCGACACCGCGAGATTGGGCATCAGCGGCTCGGCCGCGAGCCGATCCATCGCCGGGACGAGACCGACCGTTGACAGCGTCACCCGCCGCGGCGGCACGGCCAGCCCAAAGGGATCGGCAAGAATCCGCAGCGCCGTCATCGTCTCGTCGTAGTTGTGCAGCGGTTCGCCCATTCCCATCAGGACGATGTTGAAGGCGCGATCGCGGAGATCGAGCGCGTGCGCCAGCAGCCGCACCTGGCCGACGATTTCAGCCGCCGTGAGATTCCGGACCAGCCCCATCCGGCCCGTGAGGCAGAACGCGCACGCCATCGCGCAGCCGACCTGCGTGGAGACGCAGAACGTCATCGCCGGCGTGTCGGGAATGAACACCGACTCGATGCGGCGCTCGTCGTCGAGCTCGAGCAGGAATTTTTCGGTGCCGTCTTCCGATCGCTCCCGGCCGATGAGCCGCGGCGTCGTGATCGTCAGTTCGGCCGCCAGGGCCGTTCGGAGCGGTCGAGGCAGATCCGTCATCGCCTCGAAATCGGTGACGTCGCGCTGGTAAATCCACTGGAAGAGCTGCCGCGCACGGAACCCGGGCAGGCCCCGGGCGGTCAGCTCGCGCTCGAGCGTCGCGCGGTCGAGGGAGGTCAGGTCGAAACCGGCGGCCGGGGAAGTCACAGTACCATCTGATCTTACCCGCAAAGCGGGCCGCGAGTTGAACTGCCGATGATCCGCATGCTATGATCTGATGCGCTGTTAATCTGTTCTCGCGCAAAGATTTGCAGCGATTCATCCCGTTCACACGCCTGAGGTCGACCGCGCGCGCCGGTCGCCTCGTTTTTGAACCCAGACGCGAAGCTGATGATTCATCGAGAGGTGCTGGACAACGGTCTCCGTCTCGTCACGGAAACCATGCCCCACGTCCGTTCTGTCAGCATTGGCGTCTGGCTGACGCGCGGCTCGCGCCACGAGACGGCGGACCGCGGCGGGATCGCGCACTTCGTCGAGCACATGCTCTTCAAGGGCACGAGCAGCCGCTCGGCGGAAGACATCGCACAGTCGATCGACTCGATTGGCGGGCAGCTCGACGCCTTCACCGCGAAGGAATACGCGAGCTACTACATCAAGGTGCTCGACGAGCACCTGCCGCTCGCGGTCGATATCCTCTCGGACATCGTCCTGCATCCGGCCTTCAATCCCGAGGACCTCGAGCGGGAGAAGAAGGTCGTCCTCGAAGAAATCAAGATGGTCGAGGACACGCCGGACGATCTGGTCCACGAGATGTTCACGCAGAGCTTGTGGGAAGGCCACCCGCTGGGGCGTCCGATCCTGGGGACGCCGGAAACCGTGGAGGCGTTCACGCAGGAGTCGCTGCGGTCGTATTTCTCCGGTGCCTACACGGCGCAGAATTTCATCATTTCGGCCGCCGGCAACATCGATCATGCGCACGTGCGCGACCTGGTGGCGCGGGCCTTCGAAGCGACGAGGCGCGCACCGGTGCGGGCCGCGGAGCAGCCGCCCGTCGTCGTCCCGCAGGTGATCATCCGCGACAAGGAGCTCGAGCAGAGCCATCTCTGTCTCGGCACGTCGAGCTACGCGCAGAATCACGACGATCGGTACGCCACCTACATTCTCAACACCGTCCTCGGTGGGTCGATGAGCTCCCGGCTGTTCCAGAACGTCCGCGAGAAGCGTGGGCTCGCGTATGCGGTGTTCAGCGGGTTGAGCGCGTACCGGGACGCCGGCTCGTTTACCGTCTACGCTGGATGCGCGGGTGACGCCGCCGGCCAGGTGATCGACCTGGTCGTCGACGAGCTGCGCGGGATCAAGGACACACCGGTCGGCGACGCCGAGCTGAGGCGGGCGAAGGATCACCTCAAGGGGAGCCTGATGCTCAGCCTCGAGAACACGGCGAGCCGGATGTCGCACCTGGCCCGCCAGGAGATCTACTTCGATCGGCAGTTCGGCCTCGACGAAACGCTGGACGGTGTCGAGCGGATTGCGCCGGCCGACGTGCAGCGCGTGGCGCGGGATCTCTTCTCGAACGGTGCGTTGGCGGCGACGGTGCTCGGCCCGGTGAACGGTCTCACGGTTTCGCGCGACCGCCTGGCCCTCAAATAGATGATTGCCCGATATACCCATCCCGAGATGGGCGGCCTCTGGAGCGACGAGCGGCGCTACCAGACCTGGCTGCAGGTCGAGATCGCGGCCGTCGAGGCGCTCGCGGCCGCCGGCGTGGTGCCCGTGGAGGCGGCACGCGAGATCCGCGCGCGCGGCGGGTTTGACATCGCGCGCATCGAGGAAATCGAGCAGACGACGCAGCACGACGTGATCGCGTTCACCACGGCGGTGGCCGAGCGCGTCGGGCCGTCGGCGCGCTGGGTGCACTTCGGCCTCACCTCGTCGGACGTGATCGACACCGCGCAGGCCATCCAGATGCGGGATGCCTGCACGCTCATCCTGAAGGATCTCGAGGATCTCGCCGAGGCCGTTCACGCGCGGGCGGTCGAGCATCGCCGGACGCCGATGATCGGCCGGACGCACGGCGTCCACGCGGAGCCGATGACCTTCGGCCTGAAACTGGCGCTCTGGCACGCGGAGCTCGCGCGCGACCTCGAGCGGATGCGCCGTGCGCGCGAGACGGTGAGCGTCGGCAAGATCTCAGGCGCCGTCGGCACCTTCGCGCATCTCGAGCCGGCAATCGAAGCAGATGTGTGCGCGAGGCTGGGGCTCACCCCGGCGCCCGTTTCCTCGCAGGTGATTCAACGCGATCGCCACGCGGAGCTGCTCAGTGCGATGGCGATCACGGGCGGCTCGCTCGAAAAGTTCGCGCTCGAAATCCGGGGGCTGCAGAAGACGGAAATCGGCGAGGTCGAGGAGCCGTTCGGGCGCGGCCAGAAGGGGTCCTCGGCAATGCCGCACAAGCGCAATCCCATCGGGTGCGAGCAGGTCGTCGGCCTGTCGCGGTTGTTGCGCGGGAATGCGCACGCGGCCCTCGAGAACATCGCGCTCTGGCACGAGCGCGACATCTCGCACTCGTCGGTCGAGCGCGTGATCCTGCCCGACAGCTTCATCGTGCTCGATCACATGCTGCGCCGGCTCACGCGGATCGTGCGCGGGATGGTGGTGAACGCGGAGCGGATGCGTGAGAACCTCGCCCGCTCGCGCGGGGTCGTTTTTTCGGGGACCGTGCTGCTGGAGCTGGCCCGCCGCGGCGTGTCGCGCGAGCAGGCATATCAGTGGGTGCAGCGCAATGCGATGCGGTCCTTCGACGAAGCGACCGACTTCAAGCGCCTCTTGCTGGCCGACCCCGACGTTCGCAGCGTGCTCAACGAAGGAGCGATCGAGCGGGCCTTCGATCTCGACGAGCAGCTCCGCCACGTCGACACGATTTTCGATCGCGTGTTTCAATCCGTCGCGGCCGGCTAACCCTATGCACGCACGCGTCTTCGTCACGCTGAAGCCCTCGGTGTTCGACCCGCAGGGGAAAACGATCCAGGAAGCGCTGCACACGCTCGGCTACCCTGGTGTGCAGGACGTCCGGCAGGGCAAGTACTTCGAGCTCGACCTCGACGCGCCGACGGCCGAGGCCGCCAGGGCGCTCGCCGCGGAGCTCGCCGACAAGCTGCTGGCGAACCCTGTGATCGAAAGTTACAGGATCGAAGTCACTGACTGACGCCGATGCAATTTTCAATTGTCGTCTTCCCGGGGTCCAATCGCGAGCACGACGCCTGGCATGTCGCGCGCCATGTGCTCGGCGAGTCGGCGACGTACGTGCACCACAAGGAAAGCGATCTGAAGGGCGCCGACGCGGTGATCCTGCCTGGCGGGTTCGCCTACGGCGATTACCTGCGGACGGGGGCGATCGCGCGCTTCTCGCCCATCATGGGCGCGGTCCGGGCGTTTGCCGAACGAGGCGGACCGGTCATCGGGATCTGTAATGGCTTCCAGGTGCTGGTGGAAGCCGGCCTGCTGCCCGGGGCGCTGCTGCGGAACGAGCGCCTGAAGTTCATCTGCGATTTCCTGCACCTGCGGGTCGACAGCCTCGATACCCCGTTTACGCGGCGTGCGCGGCCCGGCCAGGTCCTCTGCATTCCGGTGGCGCACGGCGAGGGGCGGTACTTCGCCGACCCGGACGCGCTCGCTCAGCTGGAGCGGCAGCAGCAGGTCGTGTTCCGGTACACCGATCCGGAAGGCCGGCTCGACCCCGCGGCCAATCCGAACGGCTCCGTGAATGCGATCGCCGGCATCTGCAACGCGGCCCGGAACGTCGTCGGCATGATGCCGCATCCGGAAGATGCCTGCGAGACGGAGCTGGGGAGCCGCGATGGCCTGGTCATCTTCGAATCGGTGCTCGATGCGGTCGCGTCGGGCGTCGGCGCGAATGGCGGCGGGGCTCACGTGTCCACGGCCGCCATGGGAGCGGGTCGCCGGCCATGAGCACCTACGATCGCGCGGTGCTCGAGCGGCACGGCCTCACCGAGGGTGAATACGCGCGTATCTGTGAGCTGCTCGGGCGCGAGCCGAACCTCACCGAGCTCGGCATGTTCTCGGTGATGTGGTCGGAACACTGCAGCTACAAGAGCTCGCGCGTGCACCTGCGCACGCTGCCGACCGGCGGTCCGCAGGTCCTGCAGGGGCCGGGCGAAAATGCCGGGGCGGTCGACATCGGCGACGGCCTCGCGGCGGTGTTCAAGATCGAATCGCACAATCATCCGTCCTTCATCGAGCCGTACCAGGGCGCAGCCACCGGCGTCGGCGGAGTTCGATGAGAAGTCGGCCGACAAGCGCCCCGCGGTGCAGGTGGGCGATCCGTTCATGGAGAAGCTGCTGCTCGAAGCGTGCCTGGAGGTCATGAAGACCGACGCACTCATCGGC
>JANWLS010000070.1 GCA_025450765.1 Vicinamibacterales bacterium
CCCTTCTCGCCGTCGAACAGCTCTCGTTCCACTACACGCGCCGGCCCGCGCCCGGCAGCCGGCCGATCCTGGACGACATCACGCTCGACATCCCGTCGGGCTCGCTCATCGCGCTGCTCGGCCCCAACGGCTCCGGAAAGACGACGCTCCTGAAACTGCTGATGGGGATGCTGACGCCGAGCGCAGGATGCGTCCGGCTGGAGGGCAAACCGCTCGCGTCGATCGGCCGCCGCGAGCGGGCGCGGCGCCTCGCCTACGTGCCGCAGGAAACGTCGCCGGCGTTCGAATATACGGTGCTCGAAATCGTGCTGATGGGACGGTATCCCCACCTCGGCACCTTCGCGCTCGAGCGCGCCGACGATCTCGCGGTGGCTGAGCAAGCCCTGCACGCCACCGGCACCCATCACCTCGCCGAACGCTCCTTCGCGACGCTCAGCGGAGGCGAGCGCCAGCGCGTGGTGATTGCCGCCGCGCTCGCCCAGTCGCCCGAGCTGCTCCTCCTCGACGAGCCGACCGCCTCGCTCGACATCGGCGCCGAGCTCGAGATTGCGAAGCTGCTCATGCGCCTCAACGCCGAGCGCGGGCTCACGATCGTCCTCTCGACGCACGACCTGAACTTTACCGGGCGCGTGTGCCGGCACACGGCGCTCCTCTCGGCCGGGCACCTGCGCGCGAGCGGACTGACGGCCGACGTCCTGACGCCATCCCAGATTCGTTCGCTCTACGGCGTGGACGCCGACGTGCAGCGGCACGAGCCGGACGGCTGTCTCACGGTGACGCCTCGGGGACTCGCCGAATGACGGGGATGAGCCAGGCGGCGGTGCAGGCGCTGCCGCGCGTGCCGGCCATCCGGCGGCGGCTCGCGCTCACGCTGCTGATCTTCGGCGTCGCCACGCTCGCGGTCCTGGTGCTGGCGCCGCTCGTCGGCTCCAGCCACATCGATCTGGCGCGCGTCTTCGACCCGTCGATCCCGTTCGCCGCCAACCCGGACGCCCAGATTTTCTTCATCGCGCGCCTACCGCGTGTGCTCGCCGCGGCGCTCGTCGGCTGCGCGCTCGCCACGGCCGGCGTCGTCTTTCAGGCGCTCCTGCGGAACCCGCTCGCCAGTCCCGACACGCTCGGCATCTCGGCGGGCGCGGCGCTCGGCGCGATCATCGCCATCACCTTCAACCTGCAGATCCGCGCGCTCGGCCTGACGGCGGTGCCGGTGGCCAGCTTCCTCGGCGCGATCTTCGCGCTCGCCATCGTGTACGGGCTCTCGGTCGCGCGGCGGCAGGGCCTCTCGACCAATGTGCTGCTCCTCGCGGGGGTGACGCTGAGCGCGTTCTTCGCGGCGCTGATTCTCTTCGTCCAGTTCATGGCAGATTTTACCGAAACCTTCCGCACGGTGCGCTGGCTGATGGGCGACCTGGATGTCGCCGGCTACGCGCCGATCGTCGCCGCCGCCCCGCTCGTCCTCATCGCGCTCGTGGCGTTCGCCTGGCTGCCCAGACCGCTCAATCTCCTGAGCCTGGGTACCGATGCGGCGGCCGCGCGCGGCGTGGACGTGGAGCGGGCCCAGCAGGTGGCGCTCGTGAGCGCGTCGCTCGCCACCGGCGCCGCCGTGGCGCTCGCGGGGCCCATCGGGTTCGTCGGCATCATCGTCCCGCACCTGGTGCGGCTGCTCGTCGGTCCGGACCATCGGCTCGTGCTGCCGGCCTCGGCGCTCTTCGGCGCGATGTTCCTGGTGCTGTGCGACCTGGTGGCGCGCACGGTGCTCGCACCAGCGCAGCTGCCGGTCGGCATCATCACGGCGATCCTCGGCGGCCCATTCTTCCTCTGGCTCCTGCTGAGGCACTCGTCGGTGTGGCGATGAAGGCGCGCGCACTCGTCGCGCTCGCCGCCTGCGTGCTGCTCCTCGCCGGGCCGCACGCCGCGCCTGCGCAAGAAGCGCCGACGCGCATCATCTCGCTGGTGCCCGCGGCGACCGAAATGCTCTACGCCATCGGAGCAGGGCCGCGGGTGGTCGCCGTGAGCAGCTACGACCACTTCCCTCCCGCCGTCGAGAAGCTTCCCCGGGTCGGAGCGCTCCTCGATCCGGACCTCGAGCGCATCCTGTCGTTGCGTCCCGATCTGGTCGTTATCTATGGCAGCCAATCGGACCTGAATCGGCAGCTCTCGGCTGCCGGCATCGGTGTCTTCAGCTTCGTGCACGGCGGAATCGCCGATGCCTTCACCACGATCGAGCAGCTCGGCGCGCGCACCGGAGACGAGGCGTCCGCGACGGCGCTCGTGACGCGCCTGAAGGACCAGCTGCAGCAGGTTCGCGCGCGTGTGGCCGGCGAGCCCAGGCCGCAGACGCTGCTGATCTTCGACCGGACGCCGTTCGCCCTGCGCGGGCTGCTCGCGAGCGGCGGGATCGGGTTTCTCAACGACGAGCTCGAGGCCGCGGGCGGCGACAACGTCTTCGCGGATGTGAAACGGGAGTCGCTGCCGGTCTCGACGGAGATGGTCATCGCACGGCGGCCTGACGTGATCATCGAGCTGCATTACGGAAGCCCGATGTCGGCCGCCGATCTCGCGCGCGACCGGGACAGCTGGAATGTCCTCAGCGCAGTCCCCGCCGTCCAGCACCATCGCGTCTACGTGCTCTTCGGCAACGATCTCGTCTCCGCAGGCCCGCGGCTGGCGGAAGCCACAGAACGACTGGCCAGGGTGCTCCATCCATGAACAAGCTTCTCATCTCCTGGAGCAGCGGCAAGGACAGCGCCTGGATGCTGCACGTGCTGCGGCAGGGCGGTGAATTTCAGATTGGCGCGCTGCTGACGACCATCAATGAGGCGGCTGAGCGGGTGGCGATGCATGCGGTGCGGCGGGAGCTGCTGCACCAGCAGGCGCTCGCGGCGGGGTTGCCGCTCAGGGAGGTCGCGCTGCCGTGGCCGTGCTCGAACGAGGAGTACGAACGGCGCATGGGGGCGGCCGTCGCGCAGGCTGTCGCCGACGGCTTCACGCACGTGGCGTTTGGGGATCTCTTCCTGGAGGACATCCGCCGCTACCGCGAGGAACGGCTCGCCGGCTCCGGCCTGACACCGATCTTCCCGCTGTGGGGCCGTCCCACCGACGCGCTCGCGCGCGAGATGGTGGCCGGCGGCCTCAAGGCGCGCCTCACCTGCGTCGACCCACGCGTGCTCGATCCAGCGTTCGCCGGGCGCGACTTCGACACGCCGCTTCTCGACGAGTTCCCACCCGCCATCGACCGCTGCGGCGAGCGCGGCGAATTCCACACCTTTGCGTACGAGGGACCGATGTTCACGGCGCCGATTCCGATCGAGCGCGGCGTCGTGGTCGAACGCGACGGCTTCGTCTTCGCGGACCTCGTGCCGGCTGGGGGAGCGATCACCGCATGAACACGACGCGCTATCCCGAACGGATCGTCTGCCTCACCGAGGAGACCACCGAAACGCTCTATCTGCTCGGCGCCGGCGATCGCGTGGTCGGCGTGTCGGGGTACACGGCTCGACCTCCCGAAGCGCGGGAGAAGCCGCGCGTGTCGGCGTACCTGCACGCGCGGATCGACAAGATCGTAGCGCTCGAGCCGGACCTCGTGCTCGCCTTTTCCGATCTGCAGGCCGACATCGCCAACGACCTGATCCGCCGCGGGCTGCCGGTCTTCACCTTCAACCAGCGGAGCGTCGCTGAAATCCTGCAGATGATCCGGATGCTCGGGGGGATGATCGGCGAAGGCCCGCGCGCAGAGGCGCTGGCCGCCGACCTGGAGAGCGGCCTGGGTCGGATCCGCGAGTCAGCCTCGCGTTTTCCGAAACGGCCGCGCGTCTTCTTCGAGGAATGGGACGACCCGCTCATCGCCGGGATCGAGTGGGTCGAAGAGCTCGTGGAGATCGCGGGCGGTGAGCCGGTGGTTCCGGAGGTTCGGCACGCGCGCCTCGGAAAGGACCGCATCCTCGATCCGGCCCTCGTCGCCGCGCGCGACCCGGAGGTGGTCATCGCCTCCTGGTGCGGCAAGAAGGTGCGGAAGGCGACGATCCTCGAGCGTCCGGGATGGGAGCGCGTGACCGCGATTACGCGGGGTCACGTGTTCGAAGTGAAGTCCACCTACATTCTGCAGCCCGGCCCGGCGGGCCTCACCGAGGGTGTTCAACAGGTGCACGCGATCCTGGCGCAGGCGGTCGGCATCGAACCGGACGTCAGGCGAACTGCACCTCGATAGCTTTCGGAATCAGCTTCGCCGCGCGCGCCTCGTCGAACAGCCGCTGCACCGCCGTCCGCCCACGCTCGCCGTAATCGAGCGTCAACTCGTTCACGTACATCCCGACAAATTTATCGGTGCGCTGCTTGTCGAGGCCGCGCCCGAACTTCAGGGCGTAGTCGACCGCCTCGTCGCGATGGGCGAGCGCATAGGCGATGCTGTCGTGCAGCAGGCCTGAAATCGTCTGGATGGCCGCCGAGCCGAGGTCGCGGCGGATCACGTTGCCCCCGAGCGGCAGCGGCAGCCCGCCTGTCTTGTCGGCCCACCACTCCCCCATGTCGACGATCTTCTTCAGCCCCTCGTCGCCGTACGTCAGCTGCCCTTCGTGAATGAGCAGGCCGGCTTCCACCTGGCCATCGCGCACGGCTTCCTGGATCTGATCGAACGGCATCACGGTCACCGACACATCCGGCTTGTACATCTTCAGCGCCAGGTACGCCGTCGTCAGCTCGCCGGGAATCGCCACCGTGACGCCATCGAGCGACTTCGGCCCGTTGGCGCGTGCCACGACGATGGGGCCGTAGCGATCGCCCATGCTGGCGCCGTGCGGCAGCAGGAGATAGCGATCGGTGAGCTTCGTGTAGGCGTGAAACGAGACGGCCGTCACTTCGTACTTGCCTTCGAAGGCGGCGCGATTCAGCGTCTCGATGTCGGAGAGCACGTGCTCGATTTCGTAGCCGTTGGTCGGCACCTGGCCGCTCGCCAGGCCATAGAACATGAACGCATCGTCGGAATCAGGGCTGTGGGCAATCGCAATGTTCGGCATGATGGCTGTCAATTCTATCGCGGCGCGAGCTCCCGCAGCTTGCCCACGAGGTCGGCGACCGTCTCGATGGCGTACTCGATTTCCGCCGGGGTGGTGAATCGGCTCAAGCCAAACCGCAGCGAGGCGCGCGCGAGCTCGTCGCTGAGGCCGATCGCCTTGAGCACGTGTGACGGCTCGACGCTCGTGGACGTGCAGGCGGATCCGGAAGAGACCGCGAGCGTCCGCAGCCCCATCAACAGCGCCTCGCCCTCGATATCCGGGAACGCCGTGTTCAGGTTCTGAGGAAGGCGCGCGGTCATCGATCCGTTCACGTGGATGTTGGGAAGGCGCTCGCGAAGCCCGTGCAACAGCCGGTCGCGAAGCGCGCCGATACGCACCGATTCGGCCGGCATTTCGTCGTGACAGATTTCGGCGGCCGCGCCGAACCCGACGATGCCCGGAACGTTCAGCGTGCCGGGACGGAGGCCGCGCTCCTGCCCCCCGCCGTCCATCAGCGGCACGAGATCCAGCTTCGGCTTCCGCCGGCGCACGTACAGCGCGCCGACCCCCTTCGGTCCGTACATCTTGTGCGCGCTGAACGAGGCGAGATCGACACCGGCCGCCTCGACATCGAAGGGCACCTTGCCGGCAGCCTGCACGGCGTCGGTGTGGAACAGCACGCCGCGCTCACGGGCGATCGCGCCAACCGCCGCGACCGGCGGCAGGACGCCGATCTCGTTGTTCGCCGCCATGATCGAAATGAGGATGGTGTCGTCGGCGATCGCCGCCCGCACGGACTCTGGATCGAGCAGGCCGTCGCTGGCGACGGGCACCCACGACACGCGGAAGCCTTCGCGCTCGAGCCGCCGCAGCGGATCGAGAATCGCCTTGTGCTCGGTGGTCGCGCTGATGATGTGGCCTCGCCCGCGCAAGGCCGCCACGCCGCGCAGGGCCAGGTTGTTCGACTCGGTGGCGCCGCTGGTGAAGATGATTTCGCGCAGCTTCGCGCCCACGAGGCTGGCCACCTGCTCGCGCGCGGTCTCCACCGCTTCGTCGGCTTCCCAGCCGTACGGATGACTGCGACTCGAGGCGTTGCCGAACCGCTCGGTGAAGAACGGCAGCATCCGCTCGAGCACACGCGGGTCGACCGGCGTCGTGGCGTGCGAATCGAGATAAACGGGCGGGGCGCTCACGCCGAAGGATGCCAGGTGGCCGACTGCGTCCCCGGCGGGTGGACCGGCTCGGGCGCGTCGCTCGCCAGTTCGGCGATCGTGCAGGTGCCGAGCGCGGTCAGGATCCGCTCCTTGATGCGCCAGAGCGGATCGCGGACGTTGCAGGTGGCGTACTGCTCGCACTGATCGTCCTGCGTGGAGCAGGCGGTCACCGTCACCGGGCCGTCGATCGCCTGGATGACGTCGGCGACGGACATCAGGCGCGGCGAGCGCGACAGCTTGTATCCGCCGCGCGTCCCCTGGTGGGAGACGAGCAGATCGCGCCGGGCGAGCCGCTGCAGCACCTTGGCCATCAACTCGACCGGGATGCCGTACTGCTCGGCAATTTCGCGCGCACTCGCCGCTTGATCGCCGCGCAGCGCGAGGTGCTTCATCGCGATCAGGGCGTAGTCCGCCTTTTTTGAGAATCTCAGCATGTTCAATCGGGGCTCTGCCCCGAACCCCGGCCCACTTCACTCGCTCGCGATCCGGCTCGCTCCGTTCCGTTCGCGGGCCCGCTTTGCGGGCCGTTAGCGATCTCGAATTCCGACCGGTATTGTCTTATTTTAGTGCACGGATCCGTCGGCGGCAATGAGGAGGTGGAAACTCCGCTCAGGGTCGCCCTGAGCTTGTCGAAGGGCGAGGTCCGAGGTCCAACGCCGTGCTCCTGACCGAGATCAGGCAGGTAGACGGCGAGAAAGGCGGCGGCGAGGAGGAGCGAAGCCTCCGGCTAGCCGCCGCACGACACGCAGGCGTGCATCAGCGCGCCGCCCAGCCGCTCGACGAGCGCGATCGTCTGCAGGTACGGGTTGACACGCTGTACGGGGCCGTTCGCCATGTCCGCGACGGTCTGCCCGTTCCGGTTCATCGTCGTGACCTTGGCGCCGTGCGCGACCAGATACAGGATCATCGCGTTGTCACCGCGGGCCGCCGCATTGTCGAGGGCGGTGTTGCCATCGGCATCGACCGCGTTCACGTTCGCGTGGAGTGTCCCCACGAGATACGTGACCGCCGGAAGAAAGCCCGCCGGCGCGACCCGATGGTGATTGGAGGTCAGGCTCCAGCCGTACCCTTCACCCGCAGCGGCCAGCAGCGGCGGAATGTCCGGGCCGCCAACGGGGACGACGGGCAGCCCCGAGTAGTCCTTCCTGGCCGTCTTCTTGTAAAAATTGGTCCGCCCGCTCTTCGGCTTGATCGTCGGAATGGTCGGGTCGGCGCCATGAGCCACCAGCAGCTTCATCGCCGGCACATCGTCGGCATACGCGGCGCGCCAGAACGGCGTCGCACCGGACTGGTCCAGCCCCTCCTGGTCGAAGTTGTAGGCCGAGTACCAGACCTGCTTCTTCAGACGCGCGTTGGGATTCTCGCCGTGTGCCAGGAGATCCGCCATCAACTGCAGGTAGGTGATCTTCTACTGCTTGTAGGCGCTCGGTTGCGGATAGAGCGTCTTGTCGGCCCACACGCAGTTCAACACGGCGTAGAGGGGCGCGGCTCCATTGACCTGTGCCAGGTTCGGATTCGCGCCTTCCTTCAGCAGTTGGCCCGCCAGGTCGAAACGGCCGTTGACGATCGCCATCATCAGGGGACTGGTGTGATCGCCTGGATCAACCTGGTTGATGTCGGCGCCGCCGTCGATGAGCGCCTGGGCGGTGGCGGCGTCACCTTGACGCACTGCGAACAGCAGCGCCGTCAACCCGCCGACCTTCCCGACTTGCGTGTAGTAGGTGAGGAAGAAGTTCCGGACGTTCGGCTTCTTGGCCGGCACGCCGGCTGTTGCAGGAACGGACTTGCCGTGCGTGGCGTCAGCCACCTTGGTGACCATCGGTCCCTTCTTCTTCGCTGGGGAGGCAGGCGGCCCGAAGCCGCGGAAGGACGGCATCCGCGGATCGGTCGGCGGCAGCGTCGCCCAATCGAGAATCTTCGTCGCCGGCCGCCAGGCGGCGCCGTGCGCGAGCAGGGTCTTCACAGCGGCCGTTCGTCCGTTGGCGGCCGCAAACATGAGCGCGGTTTCGTTCCTCACGTGCTCCGTCGCGTTGACGTTCACGCCAGCGTTCAACAGCTCGGTGATAGTGGCGACATCGCCCGAGGCGGCTGCCAACATGAGAGACGTGGTCCCGTGGGCATCGGTCAGCTTCGGATTCGCTCCGCCGGTGATCAGGGCGGCCACGAGTGGCGCGCGCCCATCCGTGGCCGCGATGTCCAGCGGCGTGTACTCCCCGATCCGGACCGTCGCGTTGGGATCCGCGCCCGCGATCAGGAGCATCCTGGCGGCGGTGAGATCGCCGTTGAGCGCCGCCCAGTGCAACGCGGTCATCCCGTCGTTCTGCGCCGCGTTCGGGTCGGCGCCTTGCTTCAGCCAGGCGCGGGCCTCCGCCAGGTTGCCATTCATCACCGCGTCAGCGACCGGCGCGGTGGAAGGCGCGGCGATCGCGAGCGTCGCAACGCACAGCGCACCGGCCAGACTCAGACACACGGCCGTCATCACTCTTCGAGCCATGCTCGTTCTCCTCACATACCCGCGCCACCACTACATCGTCGTCGTCTGCTCCGTCACCTGACGCTCGTTGAGGTTCATGGGCGCATCGCTGTCCTGGAACTTCTGTTTCTCGATACCCAACATGTTCAGCACCGAGAGCCAGACGTCCGACATCGGCGCCCCCGTGTGCCGAACGTGACGATTTCCCTTGAGCTGACCGTTGGCATGCCCCATCAGGAACAACGGCAGGTTCACATGGTTGTGCAGATTCGAATCACCCATGGGCGATCCGTAGATGAGCAGCGACTTCTCCAGCAGGTTCTTGTCGCCTTCCTGGATCTTCTCCAGCTTCGCGCACAGATACGGCACCATGCTCACGTGATACGTGTTGATGCCCTGAAAGACCCGCATCTTGTCCAGGTTCTCGCCATGATGCGACGTTGGATGGAACGGCGCATCGCCCGCCTTGCCAGCCGCACTCGGGTAGACGCGACCGATGGCATCCAGGGAGAGCTTGAACGAGAAGGCGCGCGTGAGATCCGCTTGGAACGCCGCGGCGATGAGGTCCATCATCATGTGGACGTGCTCGTGGAACGTGTCGGGGACGCCAATGGGCGCCTCCGGCAGGTCCCGCTGTTCGCCGCTGCGGTTCTTCTTCTCCACTAATTGAATCCGGCGCTCGATCTCTCGGACGCTGTCGAGATAATCACCGAGCTTCACCTGATCGCCGACGCCCAGCCGCTTTTTGAAATCGGCCACCTGCTCCGCAATCCCATCGAGAATGCTCGCATTGGCCCGCTGCCGCTGCGCCCGATCTTGTGGCGTGCCGCCGAGGCCGAAGATCTGATTGAAGACTGCGCGTGGATTCCGGATGGCGGGCAGCGGCTCGGTCGGCGAGGCCCACGACAGCGAATCCATGTACACGCAGGCGTAGCCGTAGGCGCAGCCGCCGCCCGTGTTCACCGGCTCGATACAGAGCTGCATCGACGGAATCGGCGTGTCCTGCCCCTTTTCCTTCGCGTAGATCTGATCGATCGACATGCCGGCGTGAATGTCCGATCCCTCCGTCTGGTAGGGATGCGCCTGCGTCAGGTACGTCGCGCTCGACCGAAAATGATCGCCGCCGATCTCCGCGGCGTGCCACGCTTCCGCCGCGTGGTTGTGCGTGCCGCTGACGATCGTCAGATATTTCCGGTAGGGTTCGAGCGACGTCAGACTGGTCGGGGACAAGTCGTACGCCGTCCCAATCGCTTTCGGGGACCACATATTCAACTGGACGCCCTGCTTCGTGCTGCCGGCCGATCCATGGACCATTTCCATGGCCACCAGGCGCGTCCGATCGACCTGTTTGGCGGTCGTCGTCTTCGCCCACGCCTTTCCTGCCGGGATCATCGCGTCCAGGAACGGCAGCGCCAGCGTGATGCCCATTCCCTTCAGCACGGTGCGGCGCGAGATGTGTTTCTGTGTGATGAACATGGCGTGCTTCTCCGCGAACCCTATTGCGAGCGCCCCGTCTTCGGCTGCAAGTTGGGCCCGCCGTTGCTGGCGCTCAGCGTTCCTGCCCGGCTCATCCGGAACGCGTCGCTGTTGACGACGCCGAGGACGAACGAGGAGAAGCGGTATCCGTTGAGTGCGGCGTGGTGAATGATTGCCCGGACCGTCGGCATGTCGTAGTACTGCATCTGCCGGCCGAGCGCATAAACCATCAGATTCTTCGTGAACACCGTGAGGAAGGTGGCCTTGTGCGCCACCATCGCGTTGATGAGGCCGGGCAGGCCGTTGATCTTCGAGCCGTCCCAGAGCGTGGTCGACGTGTCCACCGGCACGCCGCTGTCCTTGATCCGCCAGTGCCCGGCCGGCGAGAAGTTCTGCATCGCCAGCCCGATCGGATCGATCACCGAGTGGCACGAGGCGCACACCGGATTCGCGCGATGGATCGCCATCCGCTGCCGCACCGACAGCGCCTGACCGTGCTGAACCGCCGGCGACGAGGTGGACAGGTTCGTATTGACGCCGGGCGGGGGTGGCGGTGGCGGCTGGCCGATGAGCACCTCGAGCACCCATTTGCCGCGCAGCACCGGATCGGTGCGGTTCGCCACCGACGTCTCCACCTGGATGCTGCCTTCACCGAGGATCCCGCGCCGATGCGTTCCGTCGAGTGACACTTTGCGGAACTGCGGGCCCGCCACTCCGGGCATGCCGTAGTACTGCGCCAACGTCTGGTTGGCATACGTGTAGTTGGCCGTCAGCAGATCGAGCACGTTCTGGTCGCCCGTGACGATGCTGTTGAAGAAGAGCTCCGTCTCCTTGATGAAGTCCTGCTCGATGTTCGTGTTGTACTGCGGATACAGGAGCGCATCGGGTTCGACCTTCGAGACGTCCTCCAGTCGGAGCCAGTGGTAGGCGAAATCGGTTGAGAGCGCGAACGACCGCGGATCCTTCAGCATCCGCCGCACTTGCGCGTCGAGCACCGTTCGGTCCTGCAGCCGTCCCTCGTGCGCGAGTTGAACCAGCTCCGCGTCGGGCGGCGCCCCCCAGATGAAGTATGAGAGGCGCGACGCCAGGGCCATGTCGCTGATCGGGTAGTTCTGCCCCGCCCGCAGCGAGACCGGCTGCGGCTCGAGGCGGAACAGGAAGCGCGGGCTGGTGAGGATCGCCTGCAGCCCCATCCGGATCCCTTCCTCGAAATCGCCCTGCTTGCGACCGAGCTGGTAATAGCGCATCACCCACGCCAGCTCGGATGGCGTCACCGGCTCACGGTAGGCCTCGTCAGCGAGATGCGTGAGGATCTTCTGGGCGCACGATCCTTCCTGCACAGCAGACACGGGCCGACAAATGAAGATCTTCTGCCGGCTGGTATCCGCGGCGCCCGTCCCCGTTACCTGGAACGGGCCGCTGATCGTCAGCATCCGCAGATGCGGGAGCGTCGTCACACCCGGCGCGTTGCCGATGAGCGTGTCGGCCAGGGTGAAGCGCTGCGGCGCCAGCAAGTCGTCGATCGGCCCATCCCACCGTTTTGGGAAGGCGGCCGACACTCGATGCGGGCCGGAGGTCACCTCGATGGGCGGCGTCGTGATCTCCAGCCCGTGCGGATGGTCGCCGCTCATCTTCGGATTGATGGGAACGAGCGCCACCTGCCGTCCGTCGACCGACACGTCGATCTTCCCGCCGGCACCC
>JANWLS010000071.1 GCA_025450765.1 Vicinamibacterales bacterium
CAACTGCTTCGCGAACTCCGGGCCCTTCCCCGCTTCCTCGTGCTTGAAATACACGAACACGTCGCGGCAGTTCGCGGTCGCGCGCTGGATCACGGCCGCCCAGCGCTTCAGGTCCGCGGGTGTGTAGCCCTCATCGCGCAGGCGGAAATAGCCGACAGGCCCGGTGACGATCGCCGGCGTCGCCAGCTTCTCGCTTTCGGCGATGCAGAGCGCCAGATTCCGCGCGCGCAAGCGTTCGAACGTCTCCTCGTCGAACCACGACGCATGGCGAAACTCGAAGGCCGCCGGCGCCGCCGCCGGCAGTTCATCGAGAAAGGCGTCGAGCCGCGGGAGATCCTTTTTCAGGGAGGGCGGCAACTGGAAGAGCAGCGCGCCCAGCTTCGGACCGAGCGTCGCGGCGACGGCGCAGAAGTTTCGCGTCAGCTCCGAGACGCCCCTGAGCTTCGCATCGTGCGTAATCCGCCGCGGCGCCTTCAGCGTGAAGCGAAAGCTGTCAGGCGTGGCGCGAGCCCAGCCGGCGAGCAGCGTTTCGGTGGGCGCACGGTAGAAGGTGTAGTTGATTTCGACGGTGGGAAAACGGTCGGCGTAGTAGGGCAGCATCTTCGCCGTCGCAAGATCGGCGGGATAGAAGCTGCCCTTCCACTCGGGGTAGTTGTAGCCGGACGTGCCGACCTGGATCATCGACGAGCGAGTTACCAGCGCGGCTCGCGCCGCCGGCCGCCGGAGTAGTCGCCACCGAAGTCGCGGCCGCCGCCGCCACCGAATCCACGGCCGCCGCCGCCTTCGGGCTTCGGCTTGGCCTCGTTGACCACGAGCGGTCGCCCCTCCATCTGGTACTGGTGGAACTCGTTGATGGCTTTCTGGGCATCCTCGTCGGTGGCCATCTCGACGAAGGCAAAGCCGCGGGCCCGTCCCGTCGCCATGTCGCGCATCACGCGCACGCTGTCGACGGTGCCGGCCTGGCTGAACAGTGCGTTCAACTCTTCATCGGTGGCTTTGTACGGAAGGTTCCCCACATAGAGTCTCCGACCCATGCTGTCTCTCGCTCCTGATCATCCGGACGCGTGTGGCCTGACGCGGAGCGCTCCCGCGTCTGGAACGCCCGCCCGCGTGGAAAGCTCTCTCGAATGCTGCGGGAGAAGGCAGACAGCATCGGCGGGGGCTCTCGTGCGTCGTGTGCGGCCAGTATACACCATCCCCTTTGCCCACCTGTGTCGCTCCGCGTACACTTGTGAACATGAGATGGCTCACCACACCGCTGGCCCTGCTCGTCACCGCGCTCCTCGTGGCATCCTGCGCGCGCAAGCCCGTGGGCCGCGACTATCACCTCGAAGGACAGGTGATCGCCGTCGATACGGCCGCACAGCAGGTGGTCATCCGCAGCGAGGAGATCCCGGGATACATGGCGGCGATGACGATGCCCTTCACGGTGAAGGAGCCGTCGATGATGGCTGGCAAGAAGCCCGGGGACCTGGTGAATGGAACCCTGTACGTCGCCGGCGACGATGCCTACCTCACGCAGCTGACGACGATCGGATCGGCGCCGCTCGATGGCGTGATGCCGCCGGGTGTCGTGCCCATCCTGGATCCCGGCGCGATGGTGCCGAACGCCACCTTCACCGACCAGCTCAGCCACACGCGCACGATCGCGTCGTTCCGCGGCATGACGGTCGCCCTCACCTTCATCTACACGCGCTGCCCGCTCCCGAACTACTGCCCGCTGATGGATCGCAACTTCGTCCGCCTGCAACAGCAGATCAAGAAGGACCAGGCGCTCGCGCGACGGGTGCACCTCGTGACGATCACCGTCGATCCCGAGTTCGATACGCCGTCGGTCCTGAAGAAACACGCGGCCGCGCTCGGCGCCGATCCCGCCCTGTGGACGTTCCTCACGGGCAAGGGCCAGGATGTGAGTGCCTTCGCCGGCAGCCTCGGCGTCTTCATCAGCAAGGCACAGGGAGACGATGGGCCGATCACGCACAACCTGAGGACGGCCATCATCGATCCGTCGGGACGGCTGGCGAAGGTGTACGACGGCAACGACTGGACGCCCGATCAGCTCCTGCGCGATCTCTCGACCGCCGCCAGCGACACGAAGGCTTCGACGCGGTGAAGCCGCCGCGATCGGCATTCCTGCCATCGGAGCGGCAGCTGATCGACCGCCTCGACACGCCCGCGCGCGTGCAGCGCTTCCTGAACGCGCTCTCCTACAACGACGAACCCGACGGGATCACGCTCCGGAGCTTCCGCGAGGTCCTCCGCAGCGGCCTCGTCCATTGCTTCGAGGCTGCCCTTGCCGCCGCCGTCATCCTCGAGCAGCACGGGTATCCGCCGCTCATTCTCAGCTTCGAATCGGTCGACGATCTCGATCACACCCTGTTCGTCTACCAGCGGCGCGGTCGCTGGGGGTCCGTGGGCCGCTCGCGGGATCCGGGGCTGCATGGACGGCGTCCCGGGTTCGCCACGCCGCGCGCGCTCGCGTTGAGCTACGTTGACCCCTACGTAGACGACACGGGCCGCATCACCGGCTACGCGGTGGTGAGCATGTCGGAGCTGGGCACGTACGACTGGCGCCTGTCGCCGCGCTTCGTCTGGAAGGCGGAGCGGATCCTGCTCGACTATCCGCATCGGCCGATTGCGACATCGGATCGGCGGATCGAGCGGCTTCGCCGACGCTATCGTGCCTTCAAGGCGCAGTACCCGGATCGTCGGCCAGTGGCGTATCGCGGGCGGGAGAGATGGTCGGAGTTACCGGAGGAGTTCAGGAAGAGGCCCTGACAAGCATCAATCGAGGTCGAATTCCCGCTCAGGCCGCGTGATCGGCTCTTCCTTCGCCTGCTTCAGCGCCTCCTCGAACCGCTTCGACAGCGAATCGCCCCGCGTCCGTTCGGCGGCGACGGACTGATTGAAGATCGCCTCGCGGCGCGCCGCTTCTTGCTCGAGAATCCGCTGCGCGTCACTGAGCTCGGGCCGATCGCCCTTCGGCAGGTCGTGATGGCCGACCACGCGACCGAGGTTGCGATCGATCACCAGCGTCGTCCCGCAGCACGGGCACTTCACGTCGAATTCCGATTCCAGCTTAGCCATGACTGCATTTCTCCGTGCGCGAGCCGCAGGCGCTTTCCCATATCATAGCGTCAGTGCCCGAGACCCGGACGATTCGCGTCGCCACCTACAACATTCATCGCGGGCGTGGGCTCGATGGCCGCACGCGGCCCGAGCGCACGGCCGAAGTGCTCGCGGGCGTCGATGCCGACATCATCGCGCTGCAGGAAGTGGTGGGGGCCGGTCCCGACGGCGGTGGCCAGGCGGAGTATCTCGGGGCCGTGCTCGGCATGGGCTGGGTGATGGCGGCGGCGCGCCACCTGCGCGGGCGCCTGTTCGGCAACGTCATCCTGAGCCGGCTCCCCATCCAGCGGCACGTGCAGTACGACCTCTCCTGGAAGACGTGCGAGTCGCGGTGCCTGCAGCGCGCGGACCTCGATCTCGGCGGCCAGCTCCTCCACTTCTACAACGTCCACCTCGGCACGGCGTACCTGGAGCGCCAGTTCCAGGCCGAGCGGCTCGCCGCGATCGTCGGCGACCGGCGCGTCGCCGGCCCGAAGGTCGTGCTGGGCGACTTCAATGAATGGATGAAGGGGCTGGTGACGACGCTCCTCAGCGAGCGGCTGAAGAGCATCGACCTCGGATCACACTTGAAGCGGAGACGAACCTACCCGGGAATCTTTCCGATCCTTCATCTCGATCACATTTATTACGAGGGGCGGGTGGATGTGGTGACGGTGACGCTGCCGCGGACGCGGCGCGCGCTGGTGGCGTCGGATCATCTGCCGCTCGTCGCAGACCTGAAGATCCGGTTCTGACCGTCAGCCCTCTTCTTCGTATTCTTCTTCGCCGGGGAAGCCGAGCCGCGTCGACGGGCGGAGCGCCTCGCGATAATCGAACACGGGGAGATCACGCACGTGGAGCGCCAGCCGACAGGCCGGCGACTTCTCGTCGATCACCACGGTGACCGGACTGCCCTCCACGCCTTCGCGAAACGCCACGCGGCATCCGCATCCGAGACGTGCGTGCGTGAATCCCTTCATGTGTGATGTTCCCCTTCGATCCGATCTTACTACAGGAGCGCCTTGATCTCCTTCTCGAACTCGGAGAGCGAGGAAATGCCCTCGTGCTTCTTGCAGATCGTCCCGTCGCGGCCGATGACGAACGTCGTCGGCACGGCCCAGAGCGGCCCGTACGCGTCCTGGAACGACTGCTCACCGAGCCCGACGAGCACCGGGTAGTTCATCTTGAACTGCCTGGCGAAGGGCGGCAGCAGAGGTGCCTTGTCGTCGATTGACACGCCGATGACGCTCAGCCCTTTGTCGTGATACTTCGTCTCGAGCTTCACGAAGCCTGGAATCTCGAGCTTGCAGGGACCGCACCAGGTGGCCCAGAAGTCGAGCACGACGACGCGGCCCTTGAAGGAGGCGAGCTTGACGGGCTTGCCGTTCATGTCCTTCAACGTGAAGTTGAAGTTCGCCGGTTTCGGATTCGGATCGCAGACGGCCGGCTCAGCCGCAGAGGCCACCAGGACACCGGGACGTCCCGTCCAGATGAACAGCGCCGCGAGTGCAACCACGGCCCAGAACAGAAGTCTTTTCATGAGTGCTCTCCTAGCGCGCCATCGATTCTCGCATGTACGCGGCCATCTTCTCCATCTCGCGCGGCGGCTCGCGCGCGATGAGGACACAGGTCCAGTCGTGCTCGGGCCAGACGAGCGCCTCGTGGCCGAGGACGCTCACGAGCTGGCGAGCCCGAGCGGTGTTGGGTACGAGAAACAACGAGACCGCGTGGCCATCGTGGCGGTACAACAGGTGGGCCACGGCGCCATCGGCGTAGAAGCAGCGACGCGCGCCCACCAGATGAATCGGCGCGTCCGCGCCCCCGGCCGGTGCGCCCTCCTGCCAGCCAAAGCGCCGCGCGAGCGCCGCGTCCACGGTCGGGAGGTTCATGGGCGGTCCGCCGGCCGACTGCAGCGCGAAGCACTTCATGTGATCGAGCGTGAGCTCGGCGGCGAGCAGCTGCGTCGACCGGCCGCTGGCCGCGTACAGCGCGTACGCGCCCACGGCCAGGATCAGCGTGGCGGCGAGGGCAAGCGGCACCGCGCGGTGCCATCGACGGCTCGAGGTGGCCGCGCGCGCACACCGGCTGCGCAAGGCAGGGGGCGCCGGCTCGGCCAGCGTCCCGCGGCGGGCGTGCAGCAGCGCGCGAGCGCCGGCCTCGGCTTCGAGGCGAGCCCGGCAGGGCGGGCAGGCACGCAGGTGGCTGTCGACGGTCTCGCGGTCCGCCCCTGGCAGTTCCTCGTCCAGGTACGGCGTGGCGAGACGGTCGAGCTCAGTGCACGTGAGCATGTTGGCCGGTCCTCGTGGTGAGACGCTCGTGCAGGAGCCGGCGTCCCCGCGAAATCCGCGACATCACGGTGCCGATCGGGACGTCGACCGCCCGCGCAATCTCGGCATACGACAGCTCTTCGACATCGCGGAGCCACACCGCCTCGCGGAAGGCCGCGGGCAGCGAATCGAGCGCCGCCTTGAGATCGGCGTCCATCACCCCGCGCATGAGCAGCTGCTCGGGGGTGGCGGCATCGGCCGGCCGGTCGGCCGCGCGCTCCACGGCCTCGCTGTCGGCCGTGGCCGGATCGTGCGCCGCGTCCCGTCGCCTGTTGCGCGCGGTGTTGTGAAGGATCGTAAAGAGCCAGGCCCGCAGGTTCGTCCCCGGCTCGAACCGCGACGCAAACCGGAACGCCTTTACGTAGGTGTCCTGCACCAGGTCCTCGGCATCGGCGGCGTTGCCCGTCAAGCGGAGCGCCGCCCCGTACAAGCGGTCCAGGTACGACAGCGCTTCGTCTTCGAAGCCTCTCGCGGCTGCGGCCGGCGGCGTGCTGGCAGAGGGGCGGGAGCGTCGAAACATCGCGCGCGAATCATCTCTCAGGAAAACACCGCGACTGCACGCGGTATTCCGTATTCTGCCTCATTTTCCGGCCACCGGGCCACGAAAGAGGACAGCTGCGGGTAGGGCCCCGCCGCCATTGCGTGATGCTGGCGCCGGGCACACGTCTTGCTCCCGCCGGACCGGCCAGCGTTTGCGGCGCTCGTCACCATCACAGTAAGATGCGACTGCTGCGGCTCGAGCAAGACGTTGCCATCCTCCGAGCGCGTTCCGAGCGCGAGGACAAGTGGCGGGGGTGGGGACCCCTCGGCGCGTGTTGCGAACCGGGCGAAACGTTGCAACCACCCGAGCGCGTTCTGAGCGCGAGGACAGGCGCTGGGGGTGGGGCCCCAGCGCACGCCTAATAAAGGACATCAGCATGCGGGTCGGTCGGCATCTGCTCGTTCCGGTTCTCGTCGGCGTGATGATCGCCACGCTGCTGGTCGGCACGGCGCCACCGGCCGCCGCGCAGACGCCCTTCGTCCCCTACTTCGGCAAGATCTATCCGCACTACGACACGTTCGATTGGTACGTCTATACGACCGATCATTTCGAGATCTACTACTACCCCGCCCTCAAGCCGCACCTGGCGACGATTGCCGGGTATGCCGAGAGCGCGTACCAGCAGGTCAGCGCGGACCTCAAGCACGACATCGCCTACAAGATTCCGCTCATCCTCTTCGAGACGCACGCACAGTTCGAGGAGCAGAACGTCGCGCCCGGCCAGGCGGTGCCCGGCGTGGCCGCGTTCACCGACAACGAGCACGATCGGATGGTCATGCCGATCGACAACCCGCCGGACCTGCAGTACGGCTTGATCGTCCACGAGCTCACGCACGTCTTCGAGTTCGACATCATCCCGACGTCGCTCATCCGCCACGACATCCCGCTGTGGGTGTTCGAAGGCCTGTCGGACTACGAGCGCGGGATCTGGGAGCCGCTCGACCTCGCGATGATCCGCGACGCCGCCATCTCCGACAGCATTCCGAAGATGAGCAAGCTCGAGGACTACGGCAGCTTCAGCCAGCCGCGCGTCATCTACAACCTCGGGCACGCCGTCTTCGAATTCATCGAATCGCGGTGGGGCAAGGAGGGCGTCCGGTCCTACCTGTTCGCGCTGCGCAAGAACGTGATCGGCGGCGGGCAGGATCCGTACGAGGACGCCTTCCAGATGAAGGCGGCCGACTTCGACCTGGCATTCGACCGCTACATGAAGGATCGCTTCAAGCCGTTCCGCGACAAGGAGCGGCCGAGCGACTACGGCACGGACCTCGCGCCCGATCCCCAGAAGACCAACTACATCTCCGTCCTGTCGGTCGCCCCGTCGCCATCGGGCGACCTGCTGGCGGGCGCCGCGGTGAATGCGCACGACCAGGAACTGGACGTCATCCTGTTCTCGGCGAAGGACGGCAAGGTCGTCAGCGACCTGACGCCCGGGTTCAACAAGGACATGGGCTGGGATTACCTGACGGTCAGCGATCGGTGGAACACCGTGCCGTGGCTCTCGTGGGCTCCGGGCGGCGACCGGATCGCGTACTTCGTCCGCACCGGCGGCATCCGTACGCTCATCATCCAGGACATCGTCAACAAGAAGATCGTGCAGCGGATCCCGATCAAGACGGTCGGCTCCCCCGAGTCGCCGTGCTTCGCGCCGGACGGCCGGCACATCGTCTTTTCCGCCGAGCGCAGCGCCACGGCCAACATCTATCAACTGGATCTGCAGACCGGCGACATCAAGAACCTGACCAACGACGAGCTCGATGAATACGCCCCGGTCTACTCGCCCGATGGCAAGTCGATCGTGTACCTCACGCGCGTGAGCAGCGCCTACAAGCTGTTCCAGCTCGATGTCGCGACCGGTGCCAAGAAGCAGATCACCTTCGGCACGGCCGAGGAAGCGGCGGCGCAGTTCATCGACAACACGACGATCGTCTTCCCCTCGACCGCGACCGACCCGCGCAAGCCGCTGCCGCCGGAGGTGGCGCGCAACGGCAGAGTCTTCAATATCTGGACGCTCAACCTGCAGACCGGCGAGCTGCAGCAGTACACGGACACGGAAGGCGCCAACGTCTCGCCGATCATCCTCAAGGGCGATCACGCGAGCGGCGTCGGCGACCGGATCGCCTTCATCACCTACTACAAGTTCGACTACGGCCTGCACACCGTCGAGCCGAAGACGCCGGTGACGACCGCCGCGTCATCGGACTTCGGCGCGCCGGGCCCGCTCATCAACTTCCAGGCGCCGCTCACGCACACGCTCGTGCAGGGCAACATCCGGAAGAAGGGCACCTTCGGGAAGCTGTTCATGGAAGGCCGGCCGCCGGTGAACGTCGGCGTGACGAGCGGCGGCGACGTGTTCGGCGGCACGAGCGTGGCCTTCGGCGACGTGCTCGGCGATCACGAGATGAATCTCTTCGCGGCCTCCGTGGCGCAGTATCGCCAGCTCGCCTTCTCGTACATCGACCAGTCGCGGCGATTCCAGTACGCCGCGCAGGTCTTCTCCCAGACGACGTTCTTCTACGGCAACCAGGGGTACGCGTTCTACGACCCGTCCCTGTTCCTCAACCGCGACCAGGCGCAGGCCACCGAAACGGTGAACGGCGGCAGCGTCTACGGCATCTATCCGCTCGATCCCTATCGGCGGGTCAGCGTGTCGGCCGGCCTGGTGCACCTCAACGAAAGCTTCAACGACCCCGGACTGCAGGCGTACTCCGAGAACTACCAGCAGACGCAGTTCGGGCGGCAGATCTTCAACAACGGCACGCTCGTCCCGCTCAGCGTCAGCTACACGCAGGAGACGACGGTGTTCCGCGAGTTCGGCCCGCTCTCGGGGAACACGATGCAGGTCACCTACGAGGTCGCGCCGCCCATGGCCGGCTCGCTCTCGCGGCAGACGGTCGACGCCGACGCCCGGTACTACATGCGCATCGGCGCCTCGGGCCTGCTCGCCCTGCGCGGACGCTTCTTCAAGAGCGGCGGCACCGACCCCGACTTCCTCTACTTCGGCGGCAACTCCGAGATGCGCGGGTACGACTACCTGCAGTTCATCGGGCAGAACGCCGCCTTCGCCGACGCCGAGCTCCGCTTCCCGCTCATCGAGGCGGCGCTCACGCCGCTCGGCGTGGTCGGCGGCGTCCGCGGCGTGTTCTTCTTCAACATCGGCGGCGGCTGGTTCGACACGCAGCCCTACAAGTTCTTCTCGAACAGCACCGAAACCGCCACGCCGATCGTCAGTTACCAGGTCGACCAGAATGGGAATCCGATCGCGGTGCCGGGCACGCCGCAAACCGTCTCGGGCTTCCGGCTCGAAGATGGGCGCGCCTCCTACGGCATCGGCCTCGAGACCTTCGCGCTCGGCTTCCCGATCCACTTCGACTGGTCGTGGCGGACGCTCTTCAACAAGCAGTGGGAGGACATCGAATTCGCCTCCGCCGGCGGAAGCACGGCGTTCCGCAAGCCGCGGTTCACGGTGTGGATTGGGTACGACTTCTAACCACGAAGACACGAGACGATGAACCTGACCCCGAAGCGCGCCGCTGAGTCTGCCACCGAGATGGTGCAGATCGTGCTCCCCAACGATGCCAACCCGCTCGGGTTCATCCTGGGCGGCACGGTGATGCACCTCGTCGACATCGCGGGCGCGATCGCCTGCCATCGCCACACGCACAGCCTGCTCGTCACCGCGGCCGTCGACGGGTTGCAGTTCCTGCACCCGATCAAGGTCGGGGACATGATCATCCTGAAGTCGCGCGTGACGGCGACATTCCGGACCTCGCTCGAGGTGGAGGTGCGGGTCTATTCGGAAGGAACCGTGACGGGGCTGCGTCGGCAGACCAGCCACGCCTACCTGACGTTCGTGGCGATCGATGCGAAGGGCGATCCCGTGGAAGTGCCGCCGCTCCTGCTCGAGACCGACGACGAGCGGCGGATCGCGGCCGAGGCCGGGGTGCGGCGCGCCGAGCGCCTGCGGGCGCGCCCGGCGCGTGAAACGGTGGGCTAGAACTTCTTCAGGCCGAGCACGCTGTGCTCCAGATCGAACGTCACCCGATACCCGCCCAGGAACTTCTGGCCGACGATCCCGCCCAACTGGTAGCCGAGCAGCACGCTCGGCGCCCGCAGGTTCAGCACGACCACCGGAAAGTTCGTGAACGCGATACCGGCGAACTTCAGGTTCACGCCGGGCAGCAGGAACGCGTCGCGGTCCCAGCCGGAGGTGCCGTACACCTTCAGGCTGATCCGGTGCTCGGGCTGCGGACGATCGAGCAGGCCCGCCATGTCGCTGCTGATTGAGATCACCTCGCCGCCCGTGTCCACGACGAAGCTGGCCGGGTGCCGGCCATCGACCGTGCCGCGCACGGTGGCCAGCCGATTCACGTACATCGGCAGCTCCACGTCCACGGGCTCCTCGGGGAGATGGCGGCCCATGGTGATCTCGCGCCGCGCGTAATCCACGCGCGTGGACAAGCCGAGCGCCAGCGGGGAGAAGGTGTCCGACTCGCGCGTCGGCATGTCCTTGAGCGACGGGCTCTTGATCACGCAGGCGACGTTCCGGACCGTGAGCGTCCCGATCTGCAGTTCGTCCAGCCGCGCCAACTGCAGGCCGCGCAGCCCGGCGTCGCCGATGCCGGCACTGAGGGTGTAGGTGACCGGCTTCAACCCGACGTCCCGCCCCGTCTTCTCGGAAATCGTCGTCTGCTCGGCGCCGGTATCCAGCACGAGATCGCGCTCATCGCCGCCGTTCAGGCGCGCACGAACGACCACCTTGTTGTTGATCAGGCGGAACGGAATCGTGTGCAGCGTGTCGGCATCAGCCGGGTCGATGGCGAACGGCTCGCGATCCTGGAACGAGCGGAGGAACTTGATCTCGGCGCGCGACCAGGCGGCCTTGAGGCTCTTGTCTTTGTTCGGCAGCAGATCGACATAGTGCTCGTACGCATCGGCCGCATCACCGAACCGGTGCATCCGTTCGTAGATCATCCCGACGGTGTGGTTGACTTCCTCGTTCTTCGGCGCCAGGCCGAGCGCCGCTTCGGCGTCGTTGTAGGCATCCTGGAGATGGCCGCGCGCGGCGAGCAGCATCGCCAGGCCGTTGAGGGCGTCGGCGGTGCGAGGGTTCAGTGTGAGGGCGCGTTCGTACTGCTGCTGGGCTTCGGGAAACAGGCCAGACGACCAGAGCGCGTCTCCGTAGAGCGCCGCATCGTCCGGATTCTGGGGCTGCATGGCGACCAGGTCGATCGCCGCACGGGAGGCCTGCTCGAATTGTGCGACGCGCAGGGCCGATCGGACGATTCCGGCGAGCGCGCGGTGTTGCTGATCCGGTTCCGGAGCGTGGCTGCGCGCCTGCGTGTAGACGGCGAGCGCCCCGGGATAATTCCCCTGCGCGAACAGCTTCGCCGCAATCTGGATTTCGACATCCGCCTCCTGCGAGGGGATGACGCTACCGGCCAGGCCGACGAGCGTGCACGCCGCGAGTATTGCCAGAACGACCGTGCCGCGTAAGAGCAGGCGCATGTGTCTCCCTCCCGTACTCCGCGTCCGTGCACGCCGGCCGCCGCCGGTTGGGAGGGATCTTACCGGAGGCGAGCGCTGCCGTGTCCACGGAAAAATGTGACGGGCTTCGCGAGGGAGCTCGGCTTACGCGGCAGGTATGCGGCTTTCGCGGCGCGAAAACGACTGGGCGGCGTGCGGCCGCCCTATTTCTGGTAGTGCTTGGCGTTCACGTCGATGAAGTTCTTCCACTTGTCGGGCACTTCGTCGAGCGCGAAGATCGCCTCCACCGGGCAGGCCGGCACGCACGCGCCGCAGTCGATGCACTCGTCGGGGTGGATGTAGAGCATCTCCGCCGATTCGAAGTCCGGCTCGTCCTTGCGCGGGTGGATGCAGTCGACCGGACAGACGTCCACGCACGCGGTGTCCTTCACGCCAATACAGGGCTCGGTGATGATGTAGGCCATCGGATCCTCCAGAAACAATCGATTGCTCGGCGGTGGGCGCCGGGCACTCGGCGATCACGCCGAGGCTTCGCGCACGCCCGCCGATAAGTGTCCCAGGCGCAGCGAAATCTGGCGCGCCAGCTCCCACGCGTCGCGGCTCCGCCCGCTGAGCGTCGGCGCTTCGTCGGCCGCGTGGCTGAACACGCCGACCCGCGCCACTTCCCGGCCGGTGTAGTCGCTCACCGGCGCGCACGTGCAGCACAGGCGCTGCGTCGCTTCGTCGGCCGGCGGCGGCCCGAGCCGGATGACCAGCTGATGCGACTGGGCCACGTCGCGCGCCCCGACGAGCTTCAGGCACGTCAGCCGGCGCGTCGCCTGGGTCGCGGCGAAATACTTCGAGCAGTGCGCCGGCATGTCGCGCCCGTACGCCGTCCGCATCGCCACTTCATCCGGCCCCGCGCTCCAGATGTAGGTGACCTCGCCCCCGGCGGGAAACGCCAGGAACGTCCGCTCGCCCGTCCTCAGCACGTATTCGCGCAGCACCGGGTAGGCGTGCAGCCGCAGCTCCGAGCGCCCCAGCAGCCGGAAACTCAGGTCCAGCATCTTCAGCGTGAGGCTGTAACGCTGCGTCTCCTCGTCTTGCCGCACGTACCCGCGCCGCTTCAGGATCCCGAGCAGGCGATGCGCGGTCGGCGCCGGCAGCTTGGCGGCGCGCGCGAGATCGCTCAGCGGCAGGCCGCGCTCAGCCGAGCTCAGCAGGTCGCACAGTTCGAGCGCCTTATCGACAGAACTGGATGAAGCGCGCGCGGGCATGCGGGAAAACCACTCGTTCCACTATGCGGAACGACGTTCCACATAGTACATGATTCTATTAAACAGCTGTGTTTGGGGAGTGTCAAGACGTCCGACGTCCGAGGTCCGGGGTCCACTCCCTCATCCGAGGTCGGCCTGAGCGTGTCCTACTTGGTCGGGGCTTTTGGCGCGCTGATCTGGATGTCGCCTCGGACGACGTCGATGGAGATCAGGGGTTCTCCGGACCCGATGCTGGCCTCGCCGAAATTCGGGCCGAAGCGGGTCTTCATCTGCAGGGGCATCAACGAGGAGATCTGGCCGTTGTAGGTGACGGCGAGCACGCGCGCGTTGGCCGGCCGCTTCGCCAGTGCGAGCCGCACATTGCCGTTGAAGGTCCGCAGGCGCAGCAGCCCGCCCGGCGTGAGCTGCGCACGCTGCACGGTGACGTCGCCGAGATGGCCGGTCAGCCGAACCTGTCCGCTCACTCCTGTGGCCTCGATCGGACCACGCGTGATGTCGGCGGTGATCGCCCCGCGCAGATTCGTCAGCGTGATGCGCCCCTCGAATGCGGTCACCGACGAGAACACGGCATCCGCCGGCGCATGGATGGTGACGTCCGCCTGCAGGTCGGGGTCGTGTCCAGGCTGATCGCCCTGCGCGGGTTGCAGGGCCGAGATCTGGATGCCATCCGCCGATTTCTCCGCGACGAGCGGCAGGAGGTCGGTGCTCTTGCCGTTGCGCGCGCGCCGGACGAGGTCGATGGCGAGATCGGAGCGGGCCTCGCCGGTGATGGTGATCGTCCCCTCGGTGATGGCGACGGAAATGGGCGTGTGCGGCGGAACCGGCAGCGTGCGCGTGAGATGATCGGCATCAGCCGCGGCTGCCGGCGACGCAAGCAGGCACGCGAACAGCAGCGCGGCCACCGACCGCCATCCACCCGCGCCCATCGTCCTCATTGGATGGTCATGCGGCCCGCGAAGCCATCCTCGTAGCCGTGATAGTGCGACAGCGAGGGCTCGGGGTACGCCCAGCAGTAGTAGCCCTGGCCGTTGTCGAAGTCGGCGAGCCACAACCCTTTCACTTCGACGCCGAGGTCGTGCAGGCTGCGCGCCCAGTCCGTGACGAGGGTGTTCAGCTCGTCTGACAGGGGCCCTTGCTCGGGGTGCTCTTCGCCGAGCCCCTGCAGGCACTCGGCGAGACGCTCGGCCTCGCGCACGGCATCGGCGGTAATCTGCTGCACCGTCGGCAGCAACTCGCGGGCTTCGGCGAGCGAAAAAATACGCCGTTCGGTCTGTGTCGTCACCGCCCGATTATAACCTCCGCCTGCTCCGCGCCTCCGCGTGAGCTGCTCTCAGTACTCGTACACGCCTTTTCCCACCTTGCGCCCGAGCCGACCCGCCTTGACGTGCTGCACCAGCAGCGGGCACGGGCGGTACTTCTCTCCCAGACTCTTGTGCAGAAATTTGAGGACGCTCAGGCGCGTATCGAGGCCGACCAGGTCCACCAGCTCGAACGGGCCCATCGGATGATTCAGCCCGAGCTTCAGCGCCTTGTCGATGTCGCGCGCCGAGGCCACGCCCTCCTGGAGCATGAAGAAGGCCTCGTTGCCGATCATCGCGTTCACGCGGCTGGTGACGAAGCCGGCGGAGTCGCGGACGAGCACCGTCTCCTTCCCCATCTTCTTCGCGACATCGTCGATCGCGTGCAGCGTCTCCGGCGTGCTTTCGAGCGCGCGGACGATCTCGACGAGCTTCATCTTGTGAACGGGATTGAAGAAGTGCATGCCGGCGAGCCGGCCCGGCGACGAGAGCGCCGCCGCCATTTCCGTGAGGCTCAGCGATGAGGTGTTCGAGGCGATGACGGCGGAGGCCGGCGCGAACTTCTCGATCTCGGCGAGCAGGCGCAGCTTCAGATCGATCCGCTCGGGCGCCGCTTCCACGATGAAGTCCGCGCCGCCGACCGCCGACTTCAGATCCTCGGTCGTCGTGAGCCGGGCGAGCGCCTTGCCGCCCTCGGCGGTCGTGACCTTGCCGAGTTCGATCCCTTTATTGACGATCCCCTCGATCTGTGAGCGCCCCTTCACCAGGGCGGCTTCGGCCGGATCGTAGAGCGTCGTGTCGTAGCCGGCCACGATCGCCGCGTGCGCGATCCCGTGGCCCATGATGCCGGCACCGATAACGGAGAGAGTCTTGATCATGATCACATGTTCAGATCCACCCACACACTCTTCACCTGCGTATAGTGCTGGAGCGCGTGCTGGCTCATTTCCCGGCCGAAGCCGCTCTGTTTGTAGCCGCCGAACGGCGCGGCCGTATCGTAGATGTTGTAGGTGTTGATCCAGACCGTGCCCGCCTGCAATCGGCTCGCGACGTAGTGCGCTTTCTTGATGTCGCGCGTCCAGACGGCCGCGGCAAGGCCGTAATTCGAATCGTTCGCCCGCTCGATCGCTTCGTCGACATCGGCAAAGTCGATCGTCGCGAGCACAGGCCCGAAGATCTCCTCGCGCGCAATCGTCATCGCCGGCGTCACGCCCGCGAACACCGTCGGCTGCATGAAGTAGCCCTTCCCGGTGCCGATATCGGCGCGGCTTCCTCCGGCGACGAGCGCGGCGCCTTCCTTCTTCGCGACGTCGACGTAGCGCAGCACGCGTTCCAACTGACTCTTCGAGGCGATCGCCCCGAGACGCGTCTTTGGATCCATCGGATCGCCGGGCACCATCTTCTTCGTCCGCGCGGCGAGCTTGTCGACGAATTCATCCCTGATGGACTGGTCGACCAGCAGCCGCGACCCGGCCGCACAGACTTCGCCCTTGCCGTAGAAGATGCCGGTCGTCGCACCCCGCACCGCCGCGTCGAGATCCGCGTCGGGGAACACGATGTTCGGTGACTTGCCGCCGAGCTCGAGCGTGAGGTGCTTGATGGTCCCGGCCGCCCCGCGCATGATCTCGCGCCCCGTGCTCGTATCCCCCGTGAAGGCGATCTTGTCGATGCCGGGATGTTCGACGAGGAACTGCCCCACGCGCGCGCCGGGCCCCGTGATGACGTTGAGGACGCCCGGTGGAAGACCGACCTCGAGCGCGATCTCGGCGAGCGCGAGCGCCGTGAGCGGCGTCTGGCTGGCCGGCTTGATGATCACCGTATTCCCGCTCGCGAGCGCCGGCGCCACTTTCCACGCCGTCAGCAGCAGTGGAAAGTTCCAGGGGACGATCGCCGCGACGACCCCGATCGGCTCCCGCAGCGTGTAGGTGAGATAGTTGCCCTTGACTGGAATCGTCTCGCCCTGGATCTTGTCGGCCCAGCCCGCGTAGTACTGGAAGCACTCGGCGGCCGCCGGAATTTCGATCTGGCGCGATTCGAAGATCGGCTTCCCGTTGTGCAGCGTCTCCAGCCGTGCGATCTCGTCGGCCCGTTCCATCAGCCGCTCGCCCATCTTCCAGACCAGGCGGCCGCGTTCCCGCGCCGACAGCTTCGCCCACGGCCCGCGGAACGCTGCGCGCGCGGCCTGCACCGCCGCATCGACGTCGCTCGACTCGGCCGATGCGATCGTCGCCACGACCTCCTCGGTCGCCGGATTGATCACGTCGAGCGTCTTCCCGCCCGCCGCGTCGCACCACTCGTTATTGATGAAGAGCTTGTGTTGAGTTGGCATGCTATTGCCCTTTGAAGCGCGCAGGGCGCTTTTCGAGGTTCGCGGCGATCCCTTCCTTCGCATCCTCGCTCTGGAAGAGCAGCTGCTGGAGCTCGCGCTCGATCGCCAACCCCTCGGCGAAGCCGGCTTCGAGACCCGACTGCACGGCGCGCTTCATGCGTCCGACCGCACGGCTCGCCTTCGAGGGGGGCGTGAACTGTTTGGCGTAGTCCAGCACCGCCTGCTGGAAGGTGCGCCCCGCCAGCGCCGTCTCGTCCCAGACCTCGTTCACCAGGCCGAGTCCCTTCGCCTCATCGAAGGACATCAGCCGGCCGAGCGCCATCAACTCGATCGCCTTCGCCTTGCCGATGAGTCGCGCGAGCCGCTGCGTCCCGCCGGTGCCGGGGAGCACGCCCAGCGCCACCTCCGGGAGGCCGATCTTCCCGGCGCCCTGCCGCGCAATCCGGATGTCGGCGGCCATCGCGACCTCGAGGCCGCCGCCGACCGTGTGTCCGTTGAGCGCAGCGATCACCAGCATCGGCGTCTGCTCGAGCCGGTTCAGCGTCTCGTTGGCGTGCAGGCAGAAGGCGTACTTGAAGTCGGGATCCGCCTCGGCGAGCATTGCGATGTTCGCCCCGGCGCAGAAGAACTTCTCGCCCGCGCCGGTGATCACGATCACATGCGCGCCGCGATCCATGCGCGCCGCCAGGATCGCCTCGTCCAGCTCGCGCATCATGTCGTAGGAGTACGTGTTGGCGGGCGGATCGATGAGCTCGACGACGGCGACGCCGTCGGTGACACGATAGGAGATCTTCGAATCAGACATGTCGGCGACAGGCGAACCACAAAAGGCACGAGGGAAGCGTGGTGACGTATTCCGCGGCTTATTCCGTGGTTTCCCCCGGTTTCAGCTCCAGCACCTGAATGTTCTTCGCGATGAGCTCGCGCAGGCGGGCCGGTGTGCCGGTGAGCGCCGGGAAGGTGCCGAAGTGCATCGGCACGACCTGCTTCACGCCGAGCATCTCCGCCGCGCGTGCCGCTTCGGCGGGACCCATCGTGAAGTGGTCGCCAATCGGCAGGAACGCCATGTCCGGCTTGTACAGCTCGCCAATCAGCCGCATATCGCCGAAGAGCGCCGTGTCGCCGGCGAAGTAGGCGGACAGGCCATCCTCGAAGCGGATGACGTAGCCAGCCGGCTGGCCGAGATACACGAGCTTGCCGTCCTCCATCACCGAGCTGCTGTGGATGGCATTCACCATCGTGACGCCGATGCCGGCAATCTGCTGCGTGCCGCCGTGAGCCATCGGCGCCGTGTTCTGCAGTCCCTTGCCCTGAAGCCAGAGACCGATCTCGTACGTGCTCACCACCGGCGCGCCGCTCGATC
>JANWLS010000072.1 GCA_025450765.1 Vicinamibacterales bacterium
CCACCGAGGCCGAGTTCGAGGCCCTGACCGCGCTGGCGGAGCGCGTGGTCGCCGCGACCGGCGGGTACTGGATTCCCGGCGGCGGCACCATGCCGCAGGCGGAGCCTGGCTACATGAACGCGATCGCGGAAATCGCCGCGCAGCGCGGCGGGCGCTTCGATTTCGACGAGATCGTCGTCGCCTACGGCACCGGATCGACGACCACCGGCATCCTGCTGGGGCTCGCGCTCGGCGGGCTTGGCGCGCGGCTGCAACCCGTGGCGGTGCAATCGCGTCGCGCGGTGGAGGAGATCTTCAGCCGCAAAACCACGACGGACCTGTTTCTCGAGTCGTCCGACCATCTCGGGCTGGGCTTCACGGCCGCGGATGTTCCGCCGCACGAGATCGTCTTCGGCTACGCCGACGAAGGCTACGGTGTCCCGAACGCCGGCAGCGACGCCGCCATCCGCCTGCTGGCCACGACCGAAGGCTACTTCCTCGACCCGGTGTACACCGCGAAGGCCTTCTGGGGCCTCACCCAGCTCGTGGCACAGGGCCGCATTGCGAAAGGCCGCCGCGTCCTGTTCATCCACACGGGCGGGCTGTCGATGGCGCCGGCAGGGGAGAAGCGCTTCACGACGCCTCTCGAGGTGGAGCACTAGGCGCCGCCCGCCATCTCGGCCGCGGAATCCCGTTGCGGCTCCGCGGGCGCGGGGGTACCATCCGCTCTCAGGAGGCGTGCATGCTCAAGGGCTTCAGGCAGTTCATGATGCGGGGCAACGTGATCGATCTGTCGGTCGCGGTCGTCATCGGCGTGGCCTTCGGCGCCGTCGTCACGGCGCTCGTCAAGGACCTGCTGACACCGCTCATCGCCGCGATCGTCGGCAAGCCGGACTTCTCGGCGATCCGGTTCACCGTGAACGGCAGCCAGTTCCTGATCGGCGACTTCACCAACGCGGTGATCTCGTTCGTGCTGATCGCCGCGGCCGTGTACTTCTTCGTGATCGTCCCGGTGAATGCGTTCGTCGCCCGGATGCACCGCGGCGAGGCGCCGCCGGATCCGACGACGAGGAAGTGCCCGGAGTGCCTGAGCGAGATTCCGATCGCCGCGCGGCGGTGCGCGTTCTGCGCCAGCGCCGTCGTGGGTACCGCGCCGATTTAACTGCGGCTAATTCTATTTTCCTAAACTTATTCGACTATTCGCTTGATTCCGCCTCAGCCATTGCGTACGCTGGGGTCGGCATGTCTACTGGTCTGTTTCGTCGCCTCCTGCCGGCCGCGGCCACCGCGTGCGCCGCCGCCATCGTCATCGCCTGCGGGTCCGGGACGCCGACCCAGCCGTCTTCGGTCAGCGGGGCCTCGGGCGCCGTCGCGGGGACGGCGTCCGTGACGACGCCGCAGCCCCTGCAGCCGGCGGATGCCGCCCAGATCCAGGACGCCAATCAGCCGGTCACGCTCGTCATCAAGAACGCGGCGGTCACCGGGAGTGGCGCGACCACGTACACCTTCGAGGTGGCGACCGACAGCGCCTTCAGCCAGGTGGTGCAGACGAAGGCCGACGTCGCTGAGGGGAGCGGCGGGCAGACGAGCGTGGCCCTGGCGACGCTCAACGCGAACGCGACCTACTACTGGCACGCGCAGGCGAAGCAGAGCGGCACGTCGAGCCCGTTCGGGAAGGCACGCTCCTTCAAGGTCGGCCCCGACATCACACTCGGCGCACCCGTCCCGCTCGACCCGCTGACCGGGGCGCAGACAACCGCGCGGCCAACCTTCACCATCCAGGACGCCGCCCGCACCGGCCCGGCCGGCGCCATCACGTACCAGTTCGACATCGCGACCGATTCCGGCTTCAGCTCGATCGTGAGCACCGGCACGGTCGCCGAATCGCCAGGACAGACGACGTTCACCCCGCCGGTCGATCTCGGCGCCAACCAGACCTATTACTGGCGCGCCACGGCCATCGACCGCAGCAACAGCATCTCGGGAAATCCCAGCGCCACCCAGAGCTTCACGACGTCGCAGGTGATCGATCTGAGCAAGGTCATCGTGTCCTACACGGACGCGCCGTCCGACATCGCGTCGTGGAAGCAGACCGCCACGATCGAGGCCGTCGAGCAGGACGGCAGCGCCGCCGCCAACGGCATCATGTGCATCTCGTTCAGCCTGTCCGACTACTGGCCGAGCGTCGGGTTCTTCGGCGACGACTCGGTGCCGGTCTATGCGAATCAGTGGTACTTCGCGAACATCGGCGGGCAGTGGTACGGCGGGCCGGGAGAATACCTGCGATCGGACCGATCCAGCGTCTGCAAGACGGGCCAGGGGACGAATTCGATCGGTCCCGACGGTGGGTGGACCGGGCCGATGCGGAGCTGGGCGCCGAAGGTGGGCGAGCTGGTCGGCTACATGATCAGCACGCCCGCGCGGAACTACTCCGGGATGCACACGATCAACGAGCGCTCCAATATCGTCATTCAACCCTGGCGCGACACGAGCCAGGGTTCCACGCTGCGGCTCCGCAAGCCTTAGGGCTTCGTGATCGTGGGCGGACGGTAGCCGGTCTTCAGCAGCCGCTCCGCCTCTTCCTTCCCGACCGGATCGTCATCCTGGTCCGCCAGCTTGACCGCGACCTCGTATTCGTGGCGTGCCGTCGCACGGTCGCCATCGAGATCGGCCAGCTTGCCGAGCTCGGTGTGTACGCGATCATCGACCCACGCGCGGCCGTGCGCCAGCAGCGCGTCGTGGAGGGCCGAGGCCGCCTCGTGGCGCTCGCCAAGGGACACGCGCGCGGCGCCCCGCTCGTACAACCAGAGCGCCTGCTCGCCGTACATCCTCGGGCGGTGATCGTCCGCCAGCATCGCGAAGCCCGTATCGAGCGCGCGCTCCGCGTCGGCCGGATGATCGGCGCGCAGCGCCGTCGCGCCCGCTTCGAGCCAGAGCAGCCGGTTGTGCGGAAAGAGGCGCTGAAGCTGGGTGAGCGCACCGAGCGCATCCGCGTACCGGTGCTCGCGGTTGTAGAGGAGCACCAGGCTCATCTCGGCGTCGTCGGCGTTCTCTCCGTGATAGCGGCTCGCGGTCTCGATGAGGCGGATGCCCTCGTCCTTGCCGCCGTCGAATCCGACCATGTACGCCACCCAGCGGGCCGGCCACGACAGCGAGGCCACCATGTAGCGATAGGTGCCGACGATGAAGCCGGCGTCGGCGCGGGAGGGATCGAGCTCCAGCGCACGCGACTCTTCCTTTTAGGCCTGGCGGGCCGCCTTGAACGCGGCGCCGCGATCGTCGCCGACCGTCGCCGAGTAGGACGCGAGCAGGCCATAGGTGGCGCCCAGCTGGTAGTGCGCCTCCGCGTCGTTCGGATGCGCGGCGACGGCCGCGCGGGCGAGCGTCATGGCACGGTTCAGATCCGAGGTGAACCGCGCAGCCTGCTCCGCGGGCGGCGTGCGCATGGACGCCGGCGGCTTCGCGAAGCGCCCGAGATAATTGTCGGCCGTGACGAGACCGCGATCGAACATCACGTGCATCCAGGTCGAGGATGCCCGCGCGCGGTACGACGCCGGATCGTTCGGATCGGCCGCGATCGCCTCGCCATAGGTGGCCTGGGCGCCGTCGAAATCCAGGTTGTAGCCGAGCACCAGCGCCCGCGCCCGCAGCTCGCGCGACGCCTCGTTGGCCAACGAAGGATTGGGAAGCAGCGCGGCGGCGAGCACGACGGCAGAGACGAGGGCGATTCGTTTAGAGGTCAAGCGCCTTCCCGATATTCTGTGCCGAGGCCCGGCGGTACGCCAGGTCGGCCGCCACGACATCCTCGACCGCCATGCCGAGCGATTTGAAGACGGTGATCTGATCCGCGGATTGCCGGCCGGCGATGTGGCCCGACACGACCGCGCCGAGCTCGCCCGCGATGTGTTCGGGCCCGAAACGTCCTTCGGCCACACCCATCACGATGTCGCCGCATTCGACGAGCGCGGCGGCCTGCGAATCGACGAAGAAGCGCGACTTCGCCGTGAGCGCCGGATCGATCTCGCGCTGCGTGGCGATGGTCGCCCCAACCGAGATGATGTGCGCGCCTGGACGGACCCACTCGGCCTGGATGACCGGCGTCGCCGACGAGGTGACGAGCGCGATTACGTCGGCGCCGCGAACCGCATCCGCTGCCGTCGTCGCCGCCGTGAGCGCCGCGCTCGTCCGCCCGGCCATCTCGCTCACGAATCGCTGGCGGCTCGCCTCGCTGGGGCTCCAGACCTTCACTGTCTTCAGATCGTGGACGCGGCCAAGCGCCTCGAGATGGCTGCGCGCCTGCACGCCGGCGCCGATGATCGCCAGCGATGCGGCCTTGGCCGGCGCGAGCAGCCGCGAAGAGACCGCCGACACGGCCGCCGTGCGCGCTTCGGTGATGTAGCGGCCGTCCATCACGGCGACGAGCGCGCCCGTCGTCGTGTCCATCAGCACGATCGTGCCGAGATGCGACGGAAGGCCGTGCGCATGGTTGCCGTGGAACACTGTCACCAGCTTGCTGCCGAGCGCGGGCGGGTCCGGAATGTAGGCCGGCATCACGGCCAGAAACGAAGATGGCGAGCCGACCGGCAGCACGTGGCGGACGGGCTGTACCACTTCGCCGTCGGAGAACCGCGCGAGCGCGGCAGCCATCGCCTCGATAAGATCGTCCATCGAGAGCACGCGGACGACGTCCTGTTCGGTCAGCAGCCGGAATGTCATGGGCATAATCAGCTCGGACGGGCGATAATCGCCGACGCTTATGATACGAAAAATCCAGACCCTCGATGCGCACGCGGCCGGCGAGCCGCTGCGCCTGATCACCGCCGGCTTCCCGTCGCCCGACGGCAAGACCATGCTGGAGAAGCGCGCGTGGGTGAAGCGGCACGCCGATCATCTCCGGACGGCGCTGATGCTCGAGCCGCGCGGGCACGCGGACATGTACGGCGCGCTGCTCACCGAAGCCGTGTCGCCCGACGCCGACGCGGGCGTCCTCTTCATGCACAACGAGGGCTACAGCACGATGTGCGGCCACGGCATCATCGCCGTGACGACGATGGCGCTCGAACGGGGACTGTTGATGCCGCGCCGCGCCGACGGAACGGTCGTGTATGACGCGCCAGCCGGACGCATCGAAGCCGTCGCCCACCGCGAGCCCGGCGGCGCCGCGTCTCGCGTGACCCGGGTGGCCTTTCGCAATGTGCCATCCTTCGTGCTCCACGCCGGGTTGCGCGTGGAGGCGGCCGGACGGACGCTGCCGGTCGACATCGCGTTTGGCGGCGCGTTCTACGCGCTGGTCGATGGCGAAGCCGCGGGGCTTCCGCTCGATTCCGCCCACCTGCCTGAACTGCGGCGCGTGGGCATGGCGGTGAAGCACGCGCTCGAGCGCGCGCACCGCATCGTCCATCCCGAAGACGAAGGCTTGAAGGGCATCTACGGGACGATCTTCACCGCCCCGGCGCAGTCGCCGGACGCCGACCTGCGGAACGTCACGATTTTCGCCGAGGCGGAGGTGGATCGATCGCCGTGCGGCACCGGCACCTGCGCGGTAATGGCGGTGCTGGATGCGATCGGCCTGCTCTCGCCGGACCGGCCGTTCGTACACGAGAGCCTGATCGGCACGCGGTTCGAAGGACGTGTGGCGGACCGGGTGACCGTCGGGGAGTACCAGGCCATCATTCCGGAGATTGCGGGATCGGCCTGGATCACTGGCGAGCACACGTTTCTGATCGACGATGAAGATCCGCTGAGTGCCGGATTCAGACTGTAGGCATTCCTGAGGTTGATTACCAACCGACTGCCGCGCCGTCTTTTCTCGGATCCGATCCGCCCATGAGCACGCCCGTGCGCGGGTCGATGAGAATTCCCTGGAAGCCGCCGAAGCCGCCCGGCGCGTCGACGAGCTGGTAGCCCATCCCGCGCAGGCCCGCGCGCGCGTCGGCTGAAATCGCCGATTCCAGCGCCACGCCGGCGGTCAGGTCGCGAACGCGCGCCGCCTCGCCGGCCTCCTGGATGTTCATCCCGAAGTCGATCAGGTTGGTGAGCACCTGCACATGTCCCTGCGGCTGCAGGTCGCCGCCCATCACGCCGAACGACAGCCACGGCTTGTCGTCCTTCAGGACCATCGCGGGGACGAGCGTGTGAAACGGCCGCTTGTGCGGCGCGATTTCGCCGGGGTGCCCCTCCGTGAGATTGAACAGCGAGCCGCGATTCTGCAGGACGATTCCGGTGTCGCCGGCGACGATACCCGACCCGAAGTCGCCGAAAATCGACTGGATGAGGGAAACGACGTGACCGCGGTCGTCGGCCGCCGTCAGGTAGACCGTGTCGCCGAGGTCGTGGCCTTCGACGGCGAAACCGGCCGGTCCTCCCGACTTCATACCGGCGAGCGACGCCGGTGGGTATGACGTACCGGCGCGATCGGGGTCGATCTGCTTTCGGCGCTCGGCCGCGTACTCTTTCGAAATGAGCGTCTGAATCAGCGCGGCCGGCACCGAGTCCGGATCGGCGATGTACGCATCGCGATCGGCGAACGCGATCCGCTTGGCCTCGATCAGGAGGTGCAGGTATGCGGCGGTATTCCAGCCGAGCGACCGGAGATCGTCGCCCTTGAGGATGTTCAGCATCTCGAGCGCGGTGATCCCCTGCGTATTGGGCGGCAGCTCGAAGACCTGGTGCCCGCGATAGCTCGTGCTGAGCGGATCGACCCAGTCGCTGCGATGGTCCGCGAAGTCGCGTGCCGCCAGGAGCCCGCCGCGGCTGGCGAGCGCGGCGACGATCTTCTGCGCCAGCGGCCCGCGGTAGAACGCGTCGGGGCACTGCTGCGCGA
The DNA here is from genome assembly GCA_025450765.1 of Vicinamibacterales bacterium. GTDB lineage: Bacteria > Acidobacteriota > Vicinamibacteria > Vicinamibacterales > CAVVIG01 > JAGWRA01. Next base: position 6,803 of record JANWLS010000072.1, read on the forward strand.
TCAGCTCCAGGCTGCGCGCGAGATTGCCGTTCGCGAACACGTCGCCGGGATTGGGCGCGTGGCCGCCGGGCAGGAAGGTCGCGGCGGCATCCGGATCGGCCGCCAGCAGGCGCTCGGCACCTTTCCACTCGGCGGCGACGATCTCGAGGACCGGATAGCCCTCCCGCGCATAGGCAATCGCCGGCTCGAGTGCGCGGGCGAGCGAGATGGTGCCGTGCTTCGCGAGGAGCTGCGCCCAGCCGTCGACCACACCCGGCACGCTCACCGACAGCGCGCCGCGCTCGGGGATGCGATCGAAGTGGTGCTGCCGGAAGCAGGCGGGCGTGGCGGCGTACGCCGAGCGGCCGCTGGCGTTCAGGCCATGCAGCGATCTCGTCTTCGGCTCGTACACGATCGCGAACAGGTCGCCGCCGACCGCGTTCATCGTCGGCTCGACCACGGCGAGCGCCGCCGCCGCCGTGACGGCCGCATCGACGGCGTTGCCGCCCTCCGTCAACACCCGCAGGCCGGCCGCCGAGGCGAGCGGCTGGCTGGTGGCGATCAGGCCTCGCCGTGCCATCACGACCGACCGGGTGGCGTGCGGATTGACCGCCGGGCGGTCGCCCGGCCGCTCTCGTGTGCCGCGAGTCATCGCCCTACCGACCGGAGTTGGTGAACGCGTCGGCCGAGGCGACATAGCTCTTGCGAGCGCGCACCTTCATGCCGGGGCGGTTCACTTTCAATTCGAGCTTGTGGACCTTGCCGTCGAGCGTCGTCGGGGAGAAGCCGAGGACGTACTGGCTGTGCAGCTCCTCGGCCACGCGGGTGAAGGTCGCGCCGAGATCGCTCGTCTTCTTCAGCTCGAAATAGCCGCCGCCGGTCTCTTCGGCCAGCGAGCCAAGATGGCGATCCGGACTGCTGCGCACCATGCGCTGCCCGTCGAAGTAGGAGTTCTCGAGGCCGATCGCATAGATCATCGTCTCTTCTTTGCGTGCGCGCTCGAGCACCGTGCCGAAGCCGATATGGCTGTCGGTATCGTCGCCGTCGGTGAAGACCAGGATCACGCGCCGCCCATCGACCTTCTTCAGCCGATCGAGACCAGCCGCGATCGCGTCGTACAGCCGCGTCGGGTTTCCGTAGTCGAGATTGTCGAGATAGCTGATGAGGGCATCGCGGTTCGAGGTGAATGGGCCGCTCAGTTGGATCTTGTCGTTGAAGGCGCCGACCAATCCCTTGTCGGCGGGCAGGAGCCGCAGCAGGAACTGTTCGGCCGCCGCGCGCAGCAGATCGAAGTTCGACGTCATGCTGGCGCTCGTGTCGAGCAGCACGGCGACCGTGATCGGCTGGACGTCGTTCTTGAACACGGTGATCGCCTGCGGCGCGCCGTTGTCGAGGATCTGAAAATCGTTCTGCGTGAGATCGGGCACCAGGCGGTCCTGGTCGTCGGTGACCGTGGCGTAGAGCGCCACCGTGCGCGTGCTGGTCTGGAAGGTCGGGACGCCCGGAGGCGGCGGCTGGGCTGCTGGAGACTGGGCGGACAGGAGCGAAGGCCGTGCCACGGCGAGCAGCAATCCGAGCACGAGCACGGCAGAAAGCGAGCACCACCGGCGCATGACCCGAGCTTAGCATGGACCTCGGACGTCGGACGTAGCAGAATAGTCCCAATGTCCGACCCAAAGCCTCCCATTCAAGTCGACCTCGCCTGGGATCGCGAGCTTCGCTTCACGGTCCGCTCCGGCGACGCCGAGTTCGCGCTCGACGGCAATCAGCGCACCGGCCCCTCACCGATGCAGGCGCTCGCGGCGGCGCTGGCCGGCTGCATGGCCATCGACCTCGTCCATATTCTCAGCAAGGGACGCCAGCCGCCGGTCGCGCTCCAGGCGCGTCTCATCGGTGAGCGCGCCGACACCGAGCCGCGCCGCTTCGAACGGATCCGGCTCCACTACACCGTGCAGGGGAGCGTCCCGGCGGGGACCATCGATCGTGCGATCGCCCTTTCTCGCGAAAAGTACTGTTCCGTGTGGCACTCGATGCGCCCGGACATCGACTTGCAGATCACCTACGACGTCGTGGACGTACCCGACGGAGCGCCCTCGCCGGTCTGATGTCAGCTCTTCGGACGACGCGACGCGGCTACCTCGATTGGCTGCGCGGCCTGGCCGTGCTGATCATGATCGAGGCGCACACCGTCGATTCGTGGACGCGCCTGGCCGCGCACGGCACCGAAGCCTACCGGTGGGCGCTCATTGTCGGCGGCTTCGGCGCCCCCCTGTTTCTCTTCCTCGCCGGCGTGGCGGTGCCGCTCTCGGCCGGTTCGAAGCTGCGGCGCTTCGGCTCGGCACGGCCGGCCGTCTCGGCCGTCGTCAGCCGCGGGCTCGAAATCTTCATCCTCGCGTTTCTGTTCCGCCTGCAGTCGTTCATCCTCAGCCCGGGCTCCCCGGTTCTGACGCTCTTCAAGGTCGACATCCTGAACATCATGGGGCCGGCGATCGTGCTGGCCGCGCTGCTCTGGTGGGCGGGTCAGACGACGAGAGGGCGGCTGGTGGTCTTTTCGCTCGCGACGCTGCTGGTGGCGTTCGGCACACCGTTCGTTCGTCAGAGCCATCTCGTCGACCTGCTGCCGCTGTATTTCACCTGGTACCTCCGGCCGATGAACGGGCACACGAACTTCACGATGTTCCCCTGGTCGGCGTTCGTCTTCGCGGGTGCGATTCTCGGTGTGCTCCTGGAGGAGGCGCGGGAGGGGAGACGCGAGCGCGCGATCAATCTCGGCGTGCTGACGGGCGGTGCGGCGCTGACGGCGGCGAGCTTCTGGGCAGCCTGGCAGCCGGCGATCTACGCGCACTCGGAGTTCTGGACCACGTCGCCGTCATTCTTCTTCATCCGCGTCGGCGTGATGTGCCTCGGGCTGGCGTTGGTCTATTTCATGACGCGTCGCCTGGACAGTGCGCGCGGATTCACGGGCGTGATGGAGTTGATGGGGCGCGAGTCGCTGTTCGTCTACTGGATCCACGTCGAGATGGTGTACGGCCTGCTCACCAAGCCGATCCACCACGAGTTCCCGCTCGTGCTCACGATCCTGGCCTACTTTGGCTTCAGCGCCTTCCTCTGGGGCATCGTCGAGGTGAAGAACCGGACGATCGGTCCGACGCCCTTCACGCCGTTCACGGGACGGCGTCGCCGGGACGAGTCTGCCAGGCAACCGCTCGCGGCGTAGCCTCACGCTCCAAGTCGCCCGCCCCAATTCCCACAACCCCTTCGGTTACTTCTAGATAAGCTGTGCTTCGGGCAGGCGTCAGCCACCCCGATGCTGAAAAGCCCTTGAGCCGCCCGGCTGTTCATAAGGTAAAATCCGGGGCTTGTCTCACACACGCCTATGATCAATGTTGCCGCGATCCGCATGCAGCAGTTCGGGGTGCAGTTCTACCAGGCCTCGCTGACGGCCAGTGACATCGACAAGCTCGTGCGCTTCGAGGTGCTGAGCTATGGGGAGCACCCCCCTGTACGCGGCGGCCGCAAGCGCGGCCAGTCGTCCAAGGTGAACTGGGACCTGCTCGAGCGCCGGATCGCCTCGAGTGAGCAGGCCTACCAGCGGCACATCATCCGCCGGAAGATCGAAGAGCTCGTGCAGTACTACGAGCAGTGCCGCCAGGCGCGCGATCTGCCGTCGATTCCCGGCGCCGTGATCATCTCCTGCGACGAGAAGCTCAGCTTCCAGCCGACGGACGGCGACGGCCGGCTCGGCATCCTCAAGGTGCCCGAGCGGGAAGGCATCCTGCGCGCGATCGACGGGCAGCACCGCCTCCTGGCGCTGCACGCCGACATCGATCGCCTGCGCAGCGAGGATTTCAGCGTCCCCGCGATCATCTTCGACCGGCTGCCGGACGACCACATCGTCCAGATGTTCGTCACGATCAATGCGAAGCACACGCGGCTGAACGCCTCACATCTCGTGAGCCTGTCGGGCCGCCAACTGTACCAGGATGAGCAGCTCGCGCTCGCCCACGACGTGGTCCGCGCGCTGAACGATCGCGAAGACTCGGCGCTGCATGGCGAAATCAAGCTGCTGGGCGTCGGCCACGGACGCGTCGCCCAGGCCCCGCTCGCGCAGGAGCTCAAGAAGCTGATGGCCGACGGGCCGTTTGCGGCGCACCGCGGCGACGGACGCGAGGAAACGAAGAAGTTCTTCGTGAACTACTTCAAGCAGATCGCGGTGGGGGGCGGCGCCGCCTGGCCCGGACGCACGGACAGCATCACGGCGTCGCCGGCGCGCAGGGCCTTCGTCCGCGTCGCGCCGGACGTCGTCCGCCGCCTCGACCAGGAGCATGCGGATCGATCGGATTACCGCGCCATCGGCCGCGTGATTGCGCCCTGGGGCCGCCGCCTCGGCGATCTCCGTTTCGAGACCGACGGCGCCTGGAAGCGCGGCGGGACGACGGCGGAATCGCTCGCGCGCGAGCTGCGGCTTGCGCTGCAGTATCCGGAAGGCGCGGCGGTCTAGCGTTGAAAGGGATCATCCTCGCCGGTGGGACCGGTTCGCGCCTGCATCCCCTCACCCGCGCCGTCAGCAAGCAGCTCGTGCCGATCTACAGCAAGCCGATGGTGTACTACCCGCTGTCGACCCTGATGCTGGCCGGCATCCGCGACATCCTCGTCATCACCACGCCACACGAACAGGAAGGCTTCCGGCGGCTGCTCGGCCCGGGCGACGAGCTCGGCCTGTCGATCAGCTACGCGACGCAAGCCTCGCCGGACGGCATCGCGCAGGCGTTCCTCATCGGGCGCGACTTCATCGACGGCGACCGGGTCGCCCTCGCGCTCGGCGACAACATCTTCTATGGCGCCGGCCTGCCCGACTACCTGCGCCGGGCGGCGACGCGCGATCGCGGGGCGACGGTGTTCGGGTACCAGGTGCGCGATCCGCAGCGCTACGGGGTCGTCGAGTTCGACGAGGCGGGTCACGCGCTGAGCCTCGAAGAGAAGCCGGCGCATCCGCGTTCATCGCACGCGGTGACCGGCCTCTATTTCTACGATGCGGACATCGTCTCGATCGCGGACGGGCTGAAGCCGTCCGCTCGCGGGGAGCTCGAAATCACCGACGCCAACCGGGAATATCTGCGGCAGGGACTGCTGCACGTCGAGCGCCTCGGGCGCGGTATCGCGTGGCTCGATACCGGCACGCACGAATCGCTGCTGCAGGCGTCGAACTTCATCCAGGCGATCGAGGAGCGGCAGGGGCTGATGGTCGCCTGCATCGAGGAGATTGCCTATCGCATGGGCTACATCGGCGCGGCGGACCTGCAGCGGCTCGGCGAGTCGATGGCGTCGAGCGGCTATGGCCAATACCTGCTGCGTGTCCTGGCTCAGGAGCACTGATTCGCGATGAAGTGCACTCCGGCCGCGATCCCGGGCGTGCTGATCCTCGAGCCGGACGTGCACCGCGACGGCCGCGGCTACTTCGTCGAAACATTCCAGTCCGCACGGTATGCCGACCTCGGCATCGACCGGCCGTTCGTGCAGGACAATCAATCGCGGTCGGTGCGCGGCACGCTGCGCGGCCTGCACCTGCAGATCCGTCATCCCCAGGACAAGCTCGTGCGCGTCATCACGGGTGAGGTCTTCGACGTCGCCGTCGACGTGCGGCGCGGATCGCCCACGTTCGGCCAGTGGGTTGGCGTCACCCTCTCGGGCGAGAATTTCCGCCAGGTGTACGTGCCGGTCGGCTTCGCCCACGGCTTCTGCGTCACCAGCGACGAAGCCATCGTCGAATACAAGTGTACCGACGTGTACGATCGCGAGGCCGAAATCGGCCTGAGCTGGAACGAGCCGGCATTCGGCATCGATTGGCCGACGAGCGCCCCGATCCTCTCCGCGCGCGACCAAGGTCACCTCTCACTGGAGCAGATGCTCGACAGGCTGCCGGCGTATGCGCGTTGATATCAATGCCGACCTGGGCGAGTCCTTCGGCGCCTACACGCTGGGGCAGGACGAGCGGCTGATGCGCGCCATCACGTCGGCGAACGTCGCGTGCGGGTTCCACGCCGGTGATCCGTCGGTGATGCGGCGGACGCTGCGGCTGGCGCGTGAAGCGGGTGTCGCCGTCGGGGCGCATCCCGGCTTTCCCGATCTCGTCGGCTTCGGCCGCCGCGAGATGAAGGTGAGTGCCGGCGAAGCCGAGGACTTCGTCCTGTACCAGATCGGCGCCCTCGCCGGGATGGCGGCCGCGGAGGGGATGCGCCTGCAGCACGTGAAGCCGCATGGCGCGCTCTTCAACATGGCGGTCCACGAGGCCGCGCTCTCGGGCGCCATCGCACGCGCCGTCGCTGCCTTCGACCGTTCGCTGATCCTGTTCGGGCTGCCCGGCTCCGAAATCGTGAAGGCCGGACGCCGCGAGGGGCTGAGGGTCGCGTCGGAAGTATTCGCCGATCGCGCATACGAGCCGGACGGCACGCTCGCGTCCCGTCGCAAGGCGGGGAGTGTCATCCACGACGCCGACGCCGTCGTGGCGCGCGCCGTGCGCCTCATCACGGAAGGCACGGTCGTCGCGACCGATGGCTCCACGCTGCGCCTCGAGGCCGACACGATCTGCGTGCACGGCGATACGCCCGGGTCGGACGTGCTCGCCGCGCGCGTCCGTGAAGGACTGGAAGCGGCTGGCGTACGCGTCACCGCGATTAGCGTGGCGTGATGATGTAGGGCGCGGGCATTGCCCCGCGCAGACAAGCGGAGGACAGCGATGACGGCACGCATCCTGGCTCTGATCGGTGGGCTCGGCCTGGCACTGGCTGTGGTTCCAGCGCGCGGACAAACGGCCGCCGGCGGTCATCTCTACCACCTCGATCCGTCGCCGACGACGGTCGCGTACGGCTACTACGACGCCGCCGCGAAGCCGGTGCTCCGGATCCACTCCGGCGATCGCGTCCAGATTGGCACGCTCATCACCTCGACGCCCCCGCGACTGGAGAAGGCCGGCGTTCCGGCCAACGAGGTGCAGCAGTCGCTGAAGGACATCGTCGAGAAGGTCACCGACAAAGGCCCGGGCGGCCACATCCTCACCGGGCCGATCTACGTCGAGGGCGCCGAGCCGGGCGACGTGCTCGAGGTCCGCATCCTGAAGATCCGCCTCGACCTCCCGTACGCCTACAACGCGTTTGGTCCGCACAGCGGCTTCATCCCCGAGGATTTCCAGGAATCACGGATGAAGATCATCCCGCTCGATCGCCAGGCGATGGTCGCCCGCTTCGCGCCGGGAATCGTGATCCCGCTGCATCCATTTTTCGGCAGCATGGGCGATGCGCCTCCGCCGGAAGCCGGCCGCGTGAGCAGCAACCCGCCCGGCACACATGCCGGCAACCTCGACGACAAGGATCTCGTCGTCGGGACGACGCTCTATATTCCGGTGCATGCGCCAGGCGCGCTCTTCGAGGTCGGCGACGGCCACGCGGGGCAGGGCCACGGCGAGGTCGACATCACGGCGCTCGAGACATCGCTCACCGGCACGTTCCAGCTCATCGACCGGAAGGATCTGCATTTCGAGTGGCCGCGCGCGGAGACGCCCACGAGCTACATTACGATGGGCGAGGACAAGGATCTGGTCACGGCGACCAAGACGGCGGTGCGGCAGATGATCGAGTACCTGACGACGGCGCGGCATCTCTCACGCGAGGACGCCTACATGCTGGCGAGCGTGGCCGCGGACCTGTCGATCACGGAGTTGGTGGACGGGAACGTGGGCGTGCACATGTCGATTCCCAAGGCCATCTTTTCGGCACGACGCAAATAACTTCGAGTTCTCCGCGCCCTCCGCGGCTCCGCGTGCCCGCGTGCTAGAAAAGTCGCGCTCCCTCGTGTTTCAGGAGCCATTCTTTCCGGTGCAGCCCGCCGCCGTAGCCGGTGAGCGATCCGTTCGATCCGATGATGCGGTGGCAGGGAACGATCAGGCTGACCGGGTTGGCGCCATTGGCGGCGCCCACGGCCCGTGCGGCGCCCGGTGAGCCGAGGCTCTTCGCAATCGCCCCGTAAGACGAGGTTGAGCCGGACGGCACCTGCAGGAGCGCCTGCCAGACGCGCAGTTCGAACGTCGCGCCGCGCATGTCCAACGGAACCGCTGCGGTGTCCGCGCCTCTGGGATCCTCGAAGTACCGGTCGAGCCAGCGCCGCGCGGCCTCGAGGCTCCGATGATGCGCGGATTCGCCCTGCACCGTCGGCCAGCCGGGAAACCAGCGCGCCGTGTGCCGCGCGAGCCACTCGCATCCGCGCGAGTCGGCGAACACCAGTCCGCACAGCCCGCGATCGGAGGCCACGAGCCGCAGCTCTCCGATCGGCGTGACGTAGGACATCTGGACGAGGACGTCGGACACTACGCTTTCCCCGCCACCAGCGCCCGCCTGAGCACCTTGCCCACCATCGTCTTCGGCAGGCTCTCCCTGAGCTCGAGCTGGGTCGGCACCTTGTACGGCGCCAGCCGCTGCTTGCAGAACGTGCGCAGCTCTTCGAGCGTGAGCGTCTGTCCGGGACGCAGCACGACCCAGGCCTTGACCGTTTCGCCGCGCACGGGATCGGAAATCCCCGCCACGCCAACTTCGGCCACGGCCGGGTGAGCGGCGATCGCTTCCTCGATTTCGCGCGGCCACACCTGGTAGCCGCTCGTCTTGATCAGGTCCTTCTTGCGATCGACGATGAAGAGGTAGCCCTCGCGATCGAGATAGCCAAGGTCGCCCGTATGGAGCCAGCGCTCGCCGTCGTGATCGAGGAGCACGGCCGCGCTTTCCGCCGGCTGGTGCCAGAAGCCCAGCATCAGTTGCGGCGCCCGGATCGCGATCTCGCCGACCTCGTCGGCTGGCAGCGTGTCCTGACCGGTCTCGACATCGAAGATGCGTACCTCGACATCGGGCAGCGGCAGCCCGACCGAGCCATTCTTGTTCGTGCCGTGAACCGGATTCACCGTGCAGGCCATCATCGCTTCCGTGAGCGAGTAGCCCTCGACGATCCGCCCGCCGGTGAGCGCCTCGAAGCGCGTGCGCGGTTCGGCCATCAGCGGCGCGGCGCCCGAGAAGCAGATCTTGATGGATCGGAAGTCGACGCGCCCGTGCAGCACGTCAGGGTGGTTGAGCATCACGATGAACAGCGTCGGGACGCCGGTGAAGAAGGCGGGCCGCACGCGCGTGATGGTCTTCAGCAGGTCGTGGGTATCCCGCGGATCCGGGACGATCGCGAGCGGCGCGTGCGAGATGACCGCCAGGCTCAGGACGCCGACGTTGGCGTACACATGGAAGAGCGGCAGCGGCAGCATCACGACGTCCTGCCAGTCGACCAGGATCGATCGGTGCCACGCGTGCAGCTGCAGGCCCGCCTGCACGAACGCGTGGTGCGCGCCAAGCACCCCTTTGGGCGTCCCGGTCGTGCCGCCGCTCAGCAAGACGATCGCCGGGTCGTCAGGTGACGGACGTCGGCCAGGCGGCGGATCGGGCTGGCCGGCCAGCATCTCGGCGAACCACTGGTCGCCCGAGGCCGGCGTGATCCGGTGTCCCCCGGACTTCTCCTTCGCCAGCGTGAAGAGCAGGCGCATCACCGGCGGCAGATATTCCTTGATGTTCGTCGCGATGATCGTGCGGACCGCCGTGCGAGGCTGGATGGCTGTCACCCGCCCGTAGAACGGCGTCAACGTCAGGACGAAGCGGGCGCCGGTTTCGGCGAGCGGCGCCTCGAGCTCGGCCGCCGTGTAGGTCGGATTGAGCGGCAGTACCGTCAAACCGGCTTTCCACGCACCGAATTGCGCGATGAGAAACTGCGGACAGTTCGGGAGCATCAACGCCAGGCAGTCGCCGGGCGCGGCGCCGAGCGCACCGAGTGCCGCCGCGAAGCGGTCGCTCAGCCGGTCAAGCTCCGCGTACGTGATGCGCGTGCCCTTGAACAGGATGGCGGCGTGCTCGGGTCGTTCGACCGCCGTGTCGCATAAGTAATCAACCAGCGTCCGATTGGGATACGGCGCCAGAGTCGGCGGGACGCCGTCGTCATAGCTTTCAAGCCAGGGCTTTGCATCCGTCATAGTGGGGGCGCCGAACCGCACGGCAGCAGACTTGCGTGAAGGGGCAGCCAGGATGAATTATATGCGTCCTGCGGGTCACGGAGACTCGCAGACACGACACTCAGGCCGGTTTTGTATTGCGTGGATGCACGCGCTCTGCTAAGATCGCCATACCTTCGCGATCTCATTCCCGCCAGCAGAGAGGCCCGTTCTGGAGAATTCGGATGCAGCAGCGCCAGCTTCGGCTTGGTGACATTCTCGACGATTATTGTCCGCGCGAGCGCCGCATTACTAATCACGCCGTCGTCGCCATGATTGAGGAGGAGGTCCGCCAGACCCGGTGTACCACCTGCGACGCGGAGCACGTGTACAAGCAGGCGCGCATACCGCCGCAGCGCCGGCGGAAGACCGAGTCGTCGGACGCCTTGAGCGCCGGCGGTCCGCCGAGCGCGGGGACCCGCGTCGTGCGCACGCCACCGCCCCAGGCGGAGGCGATCGCGGCCGACCGGGGGCTGGTGCCCGCGCCCACGCCCACGCCCGAGCCGGCGTCGGAGATTGCCCTCGCCGCCGCCGGTGGTGCGGTCGACGAGGTGGCGGATGGCCCGGTGCACCGGCAGTTGATCCGCGCGACGCTGCCGCGGCCCGAAGGCCACGTCACCGCCCGGCCGGCTCCCGAATTCACCATGCGGCAGGCGACAGGCCGTTCGCGGTTTGGCCAGCCCGCCGGGCGTGGTGCCGAGCGGCACCGTGGCCCGCATTCGGCCGCCGGGGCCCCGCGCCACGCTGGCGCCCGTCCGCACGCGCGCACGCTCTCCACCCGTCCGTCCCGCCAGACGATGACCGCGCGACCGGGCAAGAAACGCTCGAAGTAGATGACCGACCTCACCGGACGATTCGGCCTCATCGTTGGTGTCGCCAATAAACGATCCCTGGCATGGGCGATCGCGCAGGCCGCAGGCCGCGCCGGCGCCCGACTGGCCATCACCTATCAAGGGGAGCGGCTCGAGGAGAACGTGCGCGAGCTGTCGGCGTCGCTCGACGCACCGCTCATTCTGCCGTGCGACGTCACCGACGACGCCCAGGTCGCGGATGTCTTCGCGGCGATTGGCAGGGAATTCGGCGGGCTCGACTTCGTCCTGCACGGCGCCGCGTTTGCGCCGCGGGCCGAGCTCGATCATCCCTTCGTCGACACGACCCGCGACGGCTTCCGGACCGCGCTCGATATCAGCGCTTATTCGCTCATCGCGCTCGCACGCGGCGCCGCGCCGCTCATGGCCGCGCGCGGCGGCGGTAGCATCGTCACGCTCACCTATCTCGGGAGCACCCGGGTGGTCCCCAATTACAACGTGATGGGTGTCGCGAAAGCGGCGCTCGAAGCGTCGGTTCGCTACCTGGCGAGCGATCTCGGACCCCGGAACATCAGGGTCAACGCCATCTCGGCGGGCCCGATCACCACGCTGGCTGCCAAGGGGATTTCGGGATTCACCGGGTTCCTGCAAGCCTACCGCGAGCGTGCGCCGCTCAAGCGGAACATCGATGCGAGCGAGGTCGCCGACACGGCGGTCTTCCTGCTCGGGCCGGCCGGCCGCGGCATCACCGGCGAGGTGCTGATTGTCGACGCGGGCTACCACGTCATGGGCGTCTGACGACGCTCGGCTGCGCGCACGCCGCGACCCGCGTCTTCGGACCGCGGCCATCCTCGCTGTCGTGATCCTCGCGGCCGCCACCGCCTGCGCCACCCACGTGAGCCAGGCCGTGGACGATGCAACCCTCGCGGCGAACGTGAGGACCGCCATCCTCAACGACCCAACGATCGGCTCGCAGCG
>JANWLS010000073.1 GCA_025450765.1 Vicinamibacterales bacterium
CGTGATCGCCAGCCTCCTCTTCCACGTGCGCCCCGACGATCCGACAACGATCCTGCTGGTCGTCGCCGCGCTCGCCGTGGTCGCCACGCTCGCCTGCCTGCTGCCGGCGTGGCGTGCGGCACGCATCGACCCCACCCTCACGCTCAGAGGGGAGTGAGGACCGGAGCGCGCCTGCGGCCTGCGGGCCGCCGCAGCAGAGGTAGCTTTTCGAACTCCTGCGCTAGACTGGCTCCGTGAACGACCGGACAGCCAGCGACCCATCCCCGGCTGGAGACGACTTTTCCGCGCAACGCGATCTTCACCGGCGCCTGCTGGCGCTGGTCGAGGCCTCCGGGTTCCTGCTCGAATCCCCTACCGTCGACGCGGTGTTTTCCGCGACGCTGGCCGTCGCGCGCGACCTGCTCGCGGCCGATGCCTATGCCCTCTGGCGTCACGATCCCGCCCATGGCGGATGGTACGTGGCCCGGTCGTTTGGTGTGGCCGAAGAATTCAATGCGCGCGTCATTCGTGGCCTGACCGGACAGAGCACGCCAGGCCACACGGAGTTCGCCGACCCGCTCGCCGTCGAGGACGTGAGCGCGCTGCCCGTGCTCGCCGGCCAGGCCGAGGCCTACCGGCTCGAAGGGATCGTGTCGCTGCTCGTGCTGCCGCTCGCGATCCGCGGCCGGCGCTCGAGCACGCTCGTCTTCTACTACCGGACGCACCATCCATTTTCGACGGTTGAAATCGACACCGGCCGCGCGCTGGCCAATCTCGCGGCTGCCGCGATCACCAGCGCGGAGCTGTACGAGGAGCAGGCGGCGCTGCGCGAGGCCGCGGAGATCGGCCGCCAGCAGGCGACGTTCCTCGCCGAAGCGGGAGCGACCCTGTCTGCCTCGCTCGATTACGAGCGGACGCTCGCGGCCGTGGCCCGCCTGGCCGTGCCGCAGATCGCCGACTGGTGCGCGGTCGACATCATCGACGCGGAGGGCAGACTCCAGCGGCTCGCCGTCGCGCACGTCGATCCGGCGAAGGTGGAGCTCGCACGCCGCCTGCAGCAGCTATATCCGGAGAACCCCGAGGCGCGCAGCGGCGTCCACGAAGTGCTGCGATCGGGGGAGCCCGCCATGATGTCCGCCATCCCGCCGGAGCTGCTCGAAGCGGCCGCGCGCGACGCCGAACACCTGCGGATCATCCGGGAGCTGGCGCTCACCTCCTACATCTGCGTCCCGCTGAACGCCCAGGGACGGACGTTCGGCGCGATGACGTTCGTGATGGCCGAGTCCGGCCGCCACTACGCCGACGCGGACCTGCGGTTCGCCGAAGCCGTGGCGGGCCGCGCCGCGCTCGCCGTCGACAACGCGCGGGCCTATCACGGGGCCAGCGAGGCCAACCGCCTCAAGGACGAATTTCTCGCCACGCTCTCGCACGAGCTCCGCACGCCGCTCAACGCCATTCTCGGCTACGCCCGGATGCTGCGCCTCGAGATGCTCACCGGCGACAAGGCAGCCCGCGCCATCGAAACCGTGGAGCGGAATGCGATCGCCCTGCGCCAGATCATCGAGGACGTGCTCGACATCTCGCGGATCGTCGTCGGCAAGCTCCGCCTGAACGTGCAGCCCGTCGATCTGCACTCGGTCCTGCGCGACGCCGTGACGACGGTGCAGCCGGCGGCGGATGCCCGCGGCGTCCGCCTCCAGATGCTCGTCGATCCGCTCGTGAGCGCGGTCTCGGGAGATCCCGATCGATTGCAGCAGGTGGTGTGGAATCTCCTCTCGAACGCCGTCAAGTTCACGCCGCGCGATGGCCGCGTGCAGCTCCGGCTCGAGCGCGTGAACTCGCACGTCGAGATCGTCGTGAGCGACACCGGGCGGGGCATTCCCGAGGATTTTCTCCCCTTCATCTTCGAGCGCTTCCGCCAGGCCGACAGCGGCCCCGCGCGCGAGCACGGCGGCCTGGGGCTGGGGCTCGCCATCGTCCGCCAGATCGTGGAGGCGCATGGCGGAACGGTGCACGCGGCCAGCGAAGGCCAGGGATGTGGAGCGACGTTCCGCGTGAAACTGCCGCTCACGATCGTGCACCTGGAGCCCACGCTCGACGCGGTGCGCGTCCACCCGCGCGCCGAGCGCTTCCCGCTCGATCCGGTATTCGAGCGGCGCCTCGGTGGATTGCGGGTGCTCGCCGTGGACGACGAGATCGATGCGCTCGGCCTGCTGCGGACGATCCTCGAAACGGCGGGAGCGGAGGTCTCGATCGTCGACTCGGCCCCGCAGGCCCTCGCCGCGCTCGCGGCGCTCGCCGATGATCCGCCCGACGTGCTGATTGCCGACATCGGCATGGCCGGGATGGACGGCTACGCGCTCATTCGCGAGGTGCGCCAGACGCTCCCCCTGCCCGCTCGCCATGTGCCGGCGCTCGCGCTCACCGCCTACGCCCGATCGGAAGATCGGATCGCGGCGCTCGCGCATGGCTTCCAGATGCACGTGGCCAAGCCGGTGGACCCGGCGGAACTGGTCTACGCCGTCGCAAGCCTGGCGCATCGCACCGGAGAAGAACAGCCACTGAACGGAGAGTAGTATGATGCCGTCCATGCGGCAGTGGCTGGGCGCGTCAGCGCTGATCTTCCTGCTGGCCGCCGGCGCGTGTGCGCGCGGCGCGGCCAACACCTCGTTCAACGGCTGGTGGCAACTCGATGAAGGGGCGAGCACGGGCGTGCCGCCCATGATGAAGGGCCATCAGACGGTCGTGCACCTCACGCAGGCCGACGAGCGGTTCACGATCGATTTTCTCTTCGACGGCCAGTCGGTGAACACCAGCGATTTCGTGCTCGACGGCCAGATGCACCAGGGACAGCTTGGCGCGACCCAGGATGCGCAGTGGGTCGATCGGCCGCGAACGATCGCGATCGACATCCATCGCCCGGCGGGTGGACCGATGCCGGCCGGCAACGAACATCTCGTCTGGGCGCTGCAGGGCAACGGACAGGAGATCCGCCGCACGAGCACGCACCCGGACACGACCGCGCCGGCCCAGGTCTACCTGTATCGCAGGATTCCGCCGCCGGCAGGCAGCGATCGGTAAGATCAGCTCTTCGGACGCTCGGCGGCGGCGGCCGCCGCCTGTCCGGCGTTCTCGCGCCGGATCTCCACGAGCTCTTCCCGCAGCCCCTTGATCATCTCGGCGCTCATCCGATGCAGCGTGTCGCGCTGCTCGTGCAGCTTCTCGATGGAGTGGCGGCGCTCCTCGGCGAGGGCCACGCGCACCTTCAGCTCGTCGACGCGAAACGGCTTGAAGAGGAGATCCGACGCGCCGACGGCCAGCGCGTCGTTGATGCGGTAACGGCCGGAGTGTCCCGTAACGGCGATCGCCAGCAGATCGCTCTGGATCGCGCGGGCACGGCTGATGAGCGACAACCCGTCGGGCGGCGGCATCACGATATCCGTGATCAGCAGATCCGTCCGGTGAAAGGCCAGATGGTTGAGGGCCGCGTTCGACGAGGTGAACGTGATGATGTCGTGGCCGACCGAACGGCAGATCGACGCCATCAGGTTCACCATCGATGGCTCATCGTCCACAATGACTATCTGCATGGACCACCCCGCACGACCGTGCAATCGGCCATGCGGCGAACTTCTTGAGCCCAGCCATTCAGTGCGCGGTGCCGACCCGGACACCCGCCAGAATCGTCCGCCCCGCGGCCGGAAACCCGAACACTTCCTCGTAATTCCGGTTCAGCAGGTTATCGGCCCGCGCGTACACGCTGAGATGGCTCGCCACACGATAGGATCCCGACGCGGCCACGGTCGTGTAGCCCGGGTTCGTGAAGACGCCCCCGAGCGCACCGAGCGTCGGGTCCACGTCGAGCGTCCGCCCCCGCGCGCCCACGGTTCCGCTCAGCGTCGTCCGCCCACCCGTCCACGTGGCATCGAGCATGGCAGCGTGACGAGGCCGCCGCAGCAGCCACTCTCCCAGATGGAAGGGCGGCTGCACCTCGGTGCTGCCATCCACCGGAAGTACGCTCGTATCCAGGAACGTGTAGCTCGCGCGCAGGTGCAGGCCGTATGCCGTGCGAATGGTGGCGGAGAGCTCCACGCCACGCGCGCGCGCATTCGCGATGTTGTCGGTCTGGAACTGGCTGAAGTCGCGCAGGGACTGCCCGACTTCGACGATGAGATCGCGGTAGCGGTTGAGGAAGGCCGTCGCATCGACGACCAGCCGTCCGCGCCAGAGTCCCTGCTCGAGGCCAGCTTCCACGCTGCGGCTCCGTTCCGGCCTGAGGTGCGGGTTGTCGGTGAAGGCCAGCTCGAACGCATCGGGCGGACGGATGCCGGTGCCCGCCGTCGCATGCAGCTTCGTCCAGGTATCACCCGCCTGATCGCCGCGCGCGAACCAGGCGATCGATCCTTTCGGATTCACCGACCACACGAGGCTCTCGGGCACGGCGAGGCGCGGCGCGAACGGATCGGTGCTCGCGGCAAGCGCGCCCTGCCGGATGTTCTCCGCGCGGACGCCCGCGGTGAGGAACACGCGGTCGCCGGCCCGGTAGCGGCCTTCACCGAAGAAGCCGGCGACCAGCCGCGGAATCGGCATCTGCTGGCCCGCGCCCTCAGTGATGTACGTGTTCACCGCGCGCTCCTCGTCGAGCTCGAGGCCCGCCGAGAGCCCGACGCGTGCGCCAAGCGCCGCGTCGGTGAGCGAGCGCAGGTCGATCCGCCGGCTGCCGGTATTGGAAGCGCCGAACGGGCTCGTAAACTGCTCCGTCAGGTCCGTGTAGTTCACCGACACCTGCTGGTGGACGCGCTGATTCGCAAACGGCTGATCGAGCCGGAGGCCGACCTGGCGGTCGTTGTTCGTGCCGCGCGAGATGCGATCGACGCCCGAATAGCTGCCGAGCGGATCGGATCCATACGGCCCCGGAAACCCGCGATCGTTCCAGGTGAGGCGGGCGGTGGCGCGCCACTGGAGCCCGCCGGGGCGGCTCCAGCCCAGGCTGCCGGATGCCGCACGCTCCTCCCCATCGTCATTGCTCACGCGCGTGCCATCGGCCGCCAGCCCGGTGAAGCCCTGGCTCGCGATCCGCTCGCCGCCGCCCCCCCAGCTCCACCCGCCACTCGATCCGTTGGCCGACGCGTCATACCTCGTCGTTCCGAGACTGCCGCCTTCGACCGATGCGCTCGCCTGCGGCGCGCCACCCTGCTTCGTGATGATCTGGATCACGCCGCCCATCGCGTCAGACCCGAACACGGCACTCTGCGCGCCGCGGACGACTTCGATCCGCTCGATGTCGGCGACCGGCAGATGAGCAAAATCGAACCCGCCGCCGAATGCGTTGGCGCGCATGCCGTCGACCAGGACGAGCGTGTAGTTCGACTCGCCGCCCTGCGGGAACACGGAGGTGATCGCGCCCGGAGTGCCGCTCTGCGTCACGTCGAGACCTGGCACGAGCCGCAGCGCATCGGCGAGCCGGCTCACGTGATGCGCCTCCAGATCGCGTGCCGTGAGGACGGTCACGTCATCGGCGACGCGCGATTGTGCCGTCGCGACCGGTGAGGCCGTCACGACGAGCGATTCGGCGACGGCGCTGACGTGCAGCGTCATCGGCAGCGCGCGCGTGTCGCGATCGGCGAGCGTGACGTGCTGCGGATCGGCGGCAAAGCCTTCCCGGATCGCGCGCACCTCGTAGCGGCCCGCGACGAGATCGGTCGCACGATAGCGGCCGTCCGCATCCGTCTCCACCGTGCGGGGCACGGCCAGCGGACCGGAAATCAGCACGCGGGCGCCGGCGACCGGCCGTCCATCAGGGTCGGTGACACGGCCGGTGAGGGTGGCCGCCGGAACGGCCGCCGCGATCGTGAGCGAGAGCACGAATGACAGGAACAGCGAGACGACAGGACGTCGCATGGGGCTCCTCCCGGCGTCTTCACGCGCCGGTCTCGCCGGAGCCGCGCATGAGCGCGCGGCGAAGGCGGAAAGAGGACGAAAGCCCCGGCAGCCAGGTTTCCTGACTCGCGGATCGCCGCGATCGTCAACGCCTTCCCATGTCGTGCGACACAGTGGCGGGACCGGCCAGGCCGGTCCGGCTGACGATCGCTCCCCGCTGACAGTGGCGGGACCGTGTGGGATTCACACCCACTTCCCTCACCACCAGGGCGCGTCGGTTGTACCAGGAGTATATATCCGGTCGATGGTCTGCGGGCCACGGGCCACGGGCTGCGGCCCAGGGGCCGGGGTCAGGCGGCGGTCGCGTTGGCCGGCAGTCGTTCCACCTCCATGCGTGTACGCGGCAGGCTGCCGGGATAGCGCTCCTGCAGAAACGCGATCAGCCGCTCCCGCACGAGGCAGCGGAGGTCGAAGGTCGTTCCGGAGTTCCCGCCACTCATCAACGCACGCAGTTCCACCGTCTGCTCGCGCGCGTCGGTCACCTGCAGGGCCCACGCCTTGCCGGTCCAGAGATCGGTGCTGTCGAGAATCCGCTTGAGCTCGCCGCGCACCTCGTCGACCGGCACGGTGTAGTCCACGTAGAGCATCACCGTCCCGAGCAGCTCCGCGGTTTGCCGCGTCCAGTTCTGGAAGGGGTGCTCGAAGAAGTAGCTGAGCGGCACGATGAGCCGCCGCAAATCCCAGATCCGGACGACCACATACGTCGTCGTGATCTCTTCGATCCAGCCCCACTCCCCTTCGACGATCACCGCGTCCTCCAGACGGATCGGCTCGGTCAGCGCAATCTGCACGCCCGCGAGGAGGTTGGCGAGCGCCGGCCGCGCCGCCATGCCGGCGACGAGCGCGCCCAGGCCGGCCGACGCGAAGAGCGTGGCGCCGAAGCTGTGGATCATCGGAAACGTCATCAGGATCAGGCCAGCGCCGATGATGACGACCGTGGCGACCAGCATGCGCCGGAGCACCTGGAACTGCGTCTGGATCTTGCGCGCGGTCAGGTTATCGGAGCTCGCCATCGAGAAGCGCGCGGCCACGACGTCCTGGAAGACGTTGCTCAGGGCGATGCTCAGCCACATCAACGCGGCGATCTCACCAATGACCAGCACGTGGCGCAGCCACTCGGCCGCATGGGGCGGCAGGCCGAGGCCGGGCGAGACGAGGATCGCGGCGAGCAGCGGCAAGATGAGCCGCGCGGGGGCGGCGCCGCGTTCGACGAGCGAGGCGCGCACGACCTGGCCCGGCTTCGTGAACCGCCGCAGCAGCGCGAACAGCAGGCGATGAACGAGGAAGGCCGCGACAATCGCGCCGGCCAGCCAGGCGGCGCCCGTGGCCAGGGCGGTCCAGGTGTCGAGGGTGTACATGGTTCCTCCTTGGAGGCGTCAGGTGTCGGGTCTCAGGCTTCGGGCCTGTCGCCCGCACGTTCTATCCGGCCAGATGCACGAACCCGCCGATGATCGCGCCGTAGATGATGTGGCCCGCGATCGTCAGCAGCGGCGTGGCGCGTCCGTAGTTGTGCATCATGAAGCCGGGCGGCTCGATGAGGGGCGCCGAATCGGACGCACTGAACGGCGATCCCATGCGCGGATGGACGGCCGGCAGCAGCACGTTCACCAGCACCGTGCCGGAGAACATCGCGTGCACCAGCCCGAGAAGGCCGCCAATCAGCCACCCCGAACGCCCGATGGCGACGAACATCGCGTAATAGATGAACGCGAAGAGCGCCCCGAAGAGGAAGTGCAGGCCGTAGCCGATCACCTTGGCGCGCGTGCGGCTGCTGGCAAATGCGGTCCCGAGCAGGAACGGCAGATCCATCCGGGTGAGCCCGAGCTCGCTCGCGCCCCGCAGGCCCGTGCTGAGAATGAGCGTGCCGACGAACGCGCCGGCGACGGCGGCAGAAAGGCTCATGCCGTGCGATGCTCCGCAAAGGCGACGGCCGCGCTCACGAGCGCGAGATGGACGAGCCCCTGGGGAAAGTTCCCGAGGAACGCGCCGCTCGTCGGGAGGATTTCTTCGGCGTACAGGCCGACGTCGTTGGCCTGCGCGAGCAGCTCCTCCATCAGCCGCGCCGCTTCGTCGTGCTGGCCGGTGCGCGCCAGCGCCTCGACCAGCCAGAAGGAGCACGTGATGAAGGCCCCTTCGCTGCCACTCAGGCCGTCTTCGCCGGCATAACGCCAGAGGAACGGCCCGTGCGCCAGCTTGTGGCGGACGGCGGCGATCGTCTTCATCAACCGCGGATCGCCGGACTGATGGTAGGACATGATCGCCATCAGCAGCAGGCTCGCATCCACTTCATCCTCGCTGCCGGCAAACCTCGCGTAACTCTGCATCGACTCGGACCAGCACTTCGTCTCGATGAACTGCCGGATCGCGTCGGCCTCACGCCGCCACGTTTTCACGTGGGCGCCGTGCAGGATGCCGGCGTCGTTGAGGCGGATCGCCCGATCGAGCGCGACCCAGCACATCACCTTCGACTCGGTGAAGTGCTGGCGCTCCGATCGCACTTCCCAGATTCCCGAATCGGGCTCGCGCCAGATGCGCGACACCAGATCGGCCACCTGCGCCAGCTCGCGGCCCGTATCCGCGTCGATATGGTGGCCCGCCGTGCCATACAACCACGCCGTCTGAAAGAGGACGCCGTAGATGTCGAGCTGCAGCTGCTCGGCGGCCAGGTTTCCGGCCCGCACGGGACGGGCGCCGCACTAGCCACGGAGCGGCAGATCGCGCTCCGGCGCGTGCCCGCCGCCATCGAGCTGATAGAGCACCTGCAGGCGCGGCTTGGTCAAGCGCGTGGCCTGCATGAACCACCAGAAGAACGCGCGCGCTTCCTCGGTGCGCCCGAGCCGCAGCATCGCGTCGAGCGTGAACGACGCGTCGCGAATCCAGCAGAAGCGATAGTCCCAGTTCCGCTCACCGCCCGGGCTCTCCGGCAGCGACGTCGTCGGCGCCGCGGCGATCGCGCCGCTCGGGGCATAGACCAGCAGCTTCAACGCCAGCTCGCTTCGCCGCACGGCGTCGGCCCATGGTCCGTCGTACTGCCCGGCGGCCGACCAGTCGCGCCAGAACTGGATCGTGTGATCGAGCCGGCTCTCGATCTCTTCGCGGAGCGGGAAGACCATCGGCTCCTGGTGCGCGGCCGTGAGCGCGAGGAGCGCCCGCTGGCCGGCCTCGATCGAGAACTGGCCGTGGATCGCCTGGGCATCGCACGCGGTGTCGCCGGCGTTCCACGAATGCACCGCGATGGCGTCGGCACGCGAGGTCGCCACAGCCACACCGCGGCGACGGCTGATCTCGGTGCGGCCGCCGCCGAATCCGAATCTCGGCGTGACGCGCCAGTGCAAGGTCACGCGGCCGGACAGGCCCTCGACCCGCCGCGCGATTTCGCGGAACGGCACGAGCTGTCGCTCGGCGCCGGGGATCGTGAGAGCGTCGGTGATGCGGACGACCCCATCGCCAGTCGTCCAGGTGGTCTCGAGGACGTTGGTCTCGGGAAGATAGCGTCGTTCGACGTCGGCCGGGCCCTCGGGCGCGAGCCTGAAGCAACCGCCGCGTTCGGTATCCAGGATGGCCGCAAACACACTCGGCGAGTCGAGATTGGGCAGGCAGAGCCAGTCGATCGAGCCGTCGCGCGCGATGAGTGCCGCCGTGCGGCTGTCGCCGAGGATCGCGTAGTCCCGGATGGGCGCGTAACCGGCCTGACAGCGCCGGGGCTGTCGCCGGGTCGGGTTCTCCATCCGCTCCTATTACATCACACGGATCAGCGCCGCGGCCCGCCGCGGCTGAGCTGGAACCGTGCTAAGGTGCAAGAAGGGAGATCAATCATGTTCGACTTCGGCATACCGGAGCTGCTCATCATCCTGGCGATCGTGATTCTGATCTTCGGCTCCAGTCGGCTTGCGGGCCTCGGCAGCGGCCTCGGCCAGGCGATCCGCGGCTTCAAGAAAGCGGTCCGCGAAGACGATCGGAAGCCGGATGAGCCGCCTGCTCGCCCATCGGATCACTCTTGATGAGCGGCCGCCAGTCGGGACCGAACCGCGTCCCGAGCACCAGCCGAATCACGGCGTCGTAGCTGCCGATCCCGGCCGCCACGTTGTTCGCCTTCAGGTAGTGGTCGTAAATCCGCCAGCCGGTCTGCTGCATCCACGGGCTCAATCCGCGAAGCACCCGGCTGCGGACGGCAATCAGATCCTGCCGCGGCCCAGGTGCCAGCATCCGATCGGCAGCCGTCCGATCGGCGGCGGTGAGGCCGATGAGTCCCTGCTCGTAGAGGAACTGCCATCCGCTGTACTGGTCGGCCGCGTCCGATCGCAGGCACGTCAGCCAGCCAATGAAGTTGGCTTCGGACTCGTCCGCATACCCCGCCAGGTGCGCCCACTCGTGGGCGATCACGAACGGTCGTTCGTACGGCAGCAACTGATCGTCGACGAGCGTTTCGAGCAGAAACGGATCGGTCATCCCATCGACGGCCGCTCGGCTGAAATACGGCTGCAGGATGGTGTGCTTCGGCACCCCCGGTTGCGCGGGAACCCTGACCCCGAGCTCGCGCTGCACGTCGACGAAGGCGCGCGCGAGCGAGTCCGGCACGCGGCCGATGGCCGGATACTCCGCTGATTCGCGCGCCGCGTAGAGCGCGTTCAACGCCGACGCCGCCTCACTGACGAGGGCACGCTGGGCGCCGGGCGTAATGAGACCGGGCTCGTACTGCAACTTGTCGATGAGCGGCACGCGCCGATAATTCAATCCCCACATCCCGAGGAAGACCAGGTACACGGCCGCGCAGACGGCAGCCGTGGTGAACAACAGCGCCGGCACACGCCGTACACGTCGCGTACGTCCGACCCTGGTCAAGCCGACCGTCCAGCCGACGATGAGAAGGAAGAGTCCGCAGACAATGAGGACGTCGAAGAGCGCCCAGGGGGCCGCGTTCGACAGCGGCGTGACGTGCCGCTCGATCAGCAGGTACACGTCGCGGGAATAGAAGCGCTCGACCCAGGCCTGCGGGA
>JANWLS010000074.1 GCA_025450765.1 Vicinamibacterales bacterium
ATCGGGGTCGCCGTCGGTCAGGTACACGCACGGATCGATCTCCGGCGCCTGGCCGGCCAGGCGGCCCTTCAGCACGAGCTCGTGCTCGGCCGACGAGCCGTCGACCAGCACGCTCACGTGCTCGCCGACGCGCCGGGCCTGCGCCCGGCGGACGATCGCCCGCTGCACCTGCATGAGCCGCCGCCGCCGCGCCCGCTTGACCGGCGCCGGCACGTCATCGGCCAGCCCGAACGCCCGCGTCCCCTCCTCGTGGGAATAGGTGAAGACGCCGACGTGGTCGAAGCCGATTTCGCGCACGAAGTCGCAGAGCTCGCCGAACTGTGCCTCCGTCTCGCCGGGAAATCCGACGATGAAGGTGGTGCGGAGGGCGACACCCGGCACCCGATCGCGAATGCGGGCGAGCAGGCGCCGGTAGCCCTGGCCCGTCCCCGGCCGCCCCATGCGCTTCAGCACCTCGTCGGAGGCGTGCTGCAGCGGCAGATCGATGTACTTGCACACCCTGCTGCACTCCGCCATCGCCTCGAGCGTCGCATCGTCGATCGTGGTCGGATAGAGATAGAGGAGGCGGATCCAGTCGAGCCCGTCGATGGTGTTCAGCTCGCGCAGCAGCCGGGCCAGGGCGCCGCGCTCCCGCCGGTCGATGCCGTAGAAGGTCGTGTCCTGGGACACGAGCAGCAGCTCGCGCACGCCGCGGGCCGCCAGGGCGCGCGCCTCGGCCACGATCGACTCGGCCGGGCGGCTGCGATACTGGCCGCGCAGCGTCG
Source organism: Vicinamibacterales bacterium (assembly GCA_025450765.1). Lineage (GTDB taxonomy): Bacteria > Acidobacteriota > Vicinamibacteria > Vicinamibacterales > CAVVIG01 > JAGWRA01. The sequence continues at coordinate 765 of JANWLS010000074.1, forward strand.
GGATGATACAGAAGGCGCAGCGGTAGTCGCACCCTTCGGCGATCTTGATGTACGCGTAGTGCGACGGCGTGACGAGCGTCCGGGGCGTCTCCGCATCGTAGAGATACGTCGGCAGCGGCGCCCGCGGCCGGCGCGAGGCGCCGCTGTCAGCATCATTCAAGGTCGACGGGGCCCCACCCCCGTCGACTCGCGCTGCGGCGCTCGAAGACTCGCGGTCCTCGCGCGGGCCGCGGGCGCTCTTGCTCCGGTAGAACTGGACGGGCACGCCGCGAGACCCTTCGATGGCGGTGACGATCTCGGGCACCTCGCCCGTGCCGAGCACGGCGTCGATCTCGGGCATCTCGGCGCGGAGCTGATCCCGGTAGCGTTCGGCGAGGCAGCCGGTGACGACCAGCCGCTGGCACGCGCCGCTCTTCTTCAGCTCGGCCATCTCCAGGATGGCGTCGATCGACTCCTGCTTCGCCGAATCGATGAAGGCGCAGGTGTTGACGACGAGCACCTCGGCGTCGCGGGCGTCCGCCGTGATGTCGTGGCCCGCTTCACGCGCGAGCCCGAGCATCACCTCGGAGTCGACGAGGTTCTTGGGACAGCCGAGGGAGAGAAACCCAATCTTCATGGATACAACCGGTAGAGCATTCTCGGATACGGAATGGTCTCGCGGACGTGCTCGAGGCCGCAGACCCACGAGACCACGCGCTCGATGCCCATGCCGAAGCCGCTGTGCGGCACCGAGCCGAAGCGGCGCAGGTCGAGATACCACTCGAAGGCTTCCTGCGGCAGCTTGTGCTCGCGGATGCGCTGGAGCAGCAGGTCGTAATCGTCGAGGCGCTGCCCGCCGCCGATGATCTCGCCGTAGCCTTCCGGCGCGAGCACGTCGACGCCGAGCGCCACCTCCGGACGGTTCGGATCCGGCTTCATGTAGAACGCCTTCACCGCGCTCGGGTAGCGATGGACGGCCACGGGGCGATCGAAATGGTCGGAGATCGCCGTCTCGTCGGGGCCGCCGAAGTCGCCGCCCCATTCGAAGGGCATGCCCTTGTCGTGCAGAATCTTCACCGCGTCGTCGTACGAGATGCGCGGGAACGGGGCCTTCACCTTTTCAAGCTTCGAGGTGTCGCGTTCGAGCGTTTTCAGCTCGCGCGCCCGCCGGTCGAGCACGCGCTCGACCACCGACACGACGAGGCCCTCGGCGAGGTCGATCGCATCGTCGAGCGTGGCGTACGCGACCTCGGGCTCCACCATCCAGAACTCGGTGAGATGACGGCGCGTCTTCGATTTCTCGGCGCGGAACGTCGGACCGAAGCTGTACACCCGCCCGAGCGCCATCGCGTTGGCTTCGTTATAGAGCTGGCCGCTCTGGGTCAGGTACGCCGTCGTATCCTCGAAATACTGCACGGGGAACAGCGTGGTCGTCCCTTCGCAGGCCGACGGCGTGAAGATCGGGGTGTCGGCGAGCACGAAATCGCGGCTGTCGAAGTAGTCGCGCACGCCCCGGATGATCTCGTGGCGCACGCGCAGGATCGCCTGCTGGCGCTCGGCGCGGATCCAGAGATGCCGGCGATCGAGCAGGAAGTCGACGCCGTGCTCCTTCGGCGTGATCGGGTAGTCCGCCGACGGGCCGACAACCTCCAGGCCGCTCACGTCCAGCTCGTAGCCGCCGGGCGCGCGCGTGTCGGCGCGGACGGTCCCTTCGACGGAGACGGCGGTCTCCTGCCCGAGGTGGTCGGCGCGCGTGAAGATCTCGTCGCCGACCGCCGCCTTGGACATCACGGCCTGCATGAAGCCGCTGCCGTCGCGCAGCATCAGGAAGTGAATCTTCCCGCTCGAGCGCCGGTTGTGCAGCCAGCCGCGGATGGTGACGTTCTGTCCTTCGTACTGGCTGATGTCCTGAATGTGCGCAACGGTCATGACGTCAGTATCCGTTCGAAGCGGGCCCGCGCCTGCTGCGCCTGTTCCAGCGTCTGCCGCGGCGTGCCCGTATTGGCGAGCTCCAGCATGTAGGTCCCTTCGTAGCCCACCTTCTGCACCGCGGTCAGCGCGGCATTCCAGTCGATGGTGCCCGGGAACGGCACCAGGTGATCGTCGCGGCGTCCCCGGTTGTCGTGCACGTGCGTCGTGATGAGGTGACCCGACACGACCTCGATGGCGTCGACCAGGTCGCCGAGCAGGTTCGCATGGCCGAAGTCCAGGCAGATCCCGGCGCCCGGCATCTCGAGATCGTCTTCGAGGAGCTGCACGAGCGCGCCGGCGGTGGAGAGGTTGTTCGGAATGACCTCCAGCGCCAGCCTGACACCGAGCGGCTCGGTCTGCGGATACAACGCCTCGAGACTGCGACGCACGGCCGCCCGGCTGTTGTCGCCTTCACTCGGCGCGTCGCTCGTCGGCCGCCCGAGGTGCACCACGAGAAACCCGGTCGGAATCCGGCGCGCGATCGCCAGCGCCGCCTTCGCTTCCGCCACGGCGTGCAGCCGCAGGGCGTCGTCGGTCGCCGCGTTCGAGAACGACCGGCCCCACGTCGTCCCGATGAGCGACTCTACGATGGGCGCGTGAATCGAGTGGAGCGTCAGCCCGGCGTCCGCAAGCCATTCCTGGAGATCGGCGACCCTGGCCGGATTGTGATAGTCGAAATGGCTGGCTGTGGCGAACAGCTCGACCGTTTCGAACCCATGCGCCGCGATCTCCACGAGATGATCGCGGCTGAGCCGCTGGTCGTGGTACAGGTGCGTCGAGACGCCGAAGCGTGGTCGGACAGTATCCATCATCGCGCGGGGACGAAACAGGAAATTGTACCAGATCCGGGACCTATTCGAGGGCGAGCGCCTCGGTTGGCTCGAGCCGGGCGGCACGGTTGGAGGGAAGCAAACTGGCCGCGAGCGCTACCGTCGCCATCACGCCCGCCGTACCCACGAGGATGGCCGCGGGCACGTGTGGCACATCAAAGAGGATCCGCTGCATGGCGTAGCCGGCCAGCCAGGCGCCGCTGGCGCCAATGAGGGTGCCGGCAATCAGCAGGCGCATACCGAGCGACAGAAACTGACGGGCGATCTGTTCGGGACGGGCGCCGAGCGCGACCCGCACCCCGATTTCCCGGCGCCGGAGCGCGACGGCAAAGCTGACCGTCCCGTAGGTGCCGATGGCCGCCAACAGGAGTGCGATCATCGCAAATAGCCCGGCCAGCAGTGCTGGCGATCGGCGGGGGGCCAGACTATTGTCGATGCGGACGTCCATGGACCGCACATCGTCGACGACGAGATCGGGATCGAGGCCGCGGACGATCCGCTGCAGCGCCGGATCGAACGACTCGGGACGTTGGGCCGTGCGAAGGGCGAGGAAGAACGCCGGCTGCGCGTCGTACCAGAAGGGGAAATAGATGCCGCCGGTGCTCCGGGAATCGGTGAGGTCGGACTGCGGCACTGATCCCACGACCCCGACAACGGTGAACGCGTCCGAGGGCGTGCGCTTCTGGAGCGGGCCATCGAACACGCGCTGCCCGACGGCGGCCCCTGCCGGCCAGTAGTGTCGGGCGAATGCCTCGTCGACCACACACACCCTGAGCCGGCGGGCCGAATCGGCGGAGCTCAGGAACCGGCCCTGTCGAAGCGGAATGCCCATTGCCGCGAAATATCCACCGGTCACGCCATAGCGATTGTGCAGGATCGGCGAGACGCCGGGCGGGGGCACGTAGCCCACGACGGTCATCGCATTGTCCTCGGATGGGCCGTTCACCGGAACGTCCGTGCTGAGGCCGGCCGCCATCACTCCCGGCTCGTGCGCGATCGCGTCGACCGCGCGCGCCGCCAACGCCGCGCGCGCCGAATCGTCCGGATACGTTTCGTGCGGAAGCGTGACGCGGCCGGTCAGCACGTGATCGGGAGAGAAGCCGGGCGAGATGGTCATCACGCGTTCGAGGCTCAACGCCAGGAGGCCGGCGCCGGCGAGCAGAACGAAGGCGAGCGCGATCTGCGCCACGATGAGTGCGTGGCGCAGTCGCTCTGTGGCTCGGGTCGCGGTGTCCGTCCGGCCGCCCGCTTTCGGTGTCGTGAGCCCGCCGCGCGTGGCGAACCGGATCACGGGGAGCGCCATCAGGCCGCCCGCCGCAAAGGCAGCCGCCAGCCCGACGAGCACCACGCGCGCATCGAGCCGGGCTGTACCACCGAGCGGCAATTCAGCGAGGCCGAGCCCGAGGAGCCGGAGACCGCCGGCGCCAATGACCAGGCCGGTGAGCCCACCCATGGACGCGAGCAGCAGCGTTTCCACGACGACCTGCCGCGCCACGTCTCGTCGGCCGGCGCCAAGTGATCGACGGATGTTCCACTCGTGAGCGCGGCCGCCGGCGCGGATGAGCAGGAGGTTTGTCAGATTCGCGCCGCCAATGAGCAGGAGGAGCAGGGCGCCCATCTGCAGGAGCAGCAGCGTTGGCCGGATGAAGGCGACCTGGTCGGCGTGCAGCGACACAACCGTCACCCGGAAGCCGGCGTCCTGAATCTCTTTCGCCCAGGGAAACTCCGAGGCGTGTGCGTGATAGTCGGCTTCGACCTCCGCCTGCGCTTCGGGGAGCCTGGCGGTCGGTGTGAGGCGGGCGACGACCTCCGTGCCGCTCACGTAGCGATTGTTCACGCTGCGCTCGGCGAGGGTGGACGAAAGCGGCAGGAAGATGCGGGCGTGCGATGAGAGCCAGCGAAACCCCGGCGGCAGCACGCCGACGATCGTTCGCGGATGTCCATCGACGCGGATCGTCCGGCCGATGATCAGCGACCGCGATCCGAAGCGCTGTTGTCGATAGTCGTCGGTCACGATGGCCGATGCGTCCTGCCCCGGCGTCATGTCCGCGTCTGTGAAGGCGCGGCCCTGCGTTGGACGAACTCCCAGGGTCGTAAAGAATTCGGGCGTGACACGAACGACGTCCTGCCGCTCGGCCGACCCGGCATCGCCGACGACCGCGGTCCCGTAGCGGAAGGCCGACAGCGACGCGAATGCCGGAAGGTGCCCACGCCATTCGTAGTAGCTCGTGAGCGAGGCGCCATCGTGATCCTTGCCGGCCCGGGGGAAGCTGTTGACGACCGTGGCCAGGCGATTGGCGTCCGGGAACGGAAGCGGCCGCAGGAGCACACGATCGACGACGGTGAAGATGATGAGATTGGTTCCAAGGCAGATCGCCAGCGTCGTGACCGTCATGCCCGCAAACATCGGGGACCGCCTCAGGCCGCGAACCGCGTAGCGCAGATCGCGCCAGAGTGGTTCGAGGCCGGGGACCTGCCGCAGATCGCGGCACGCTTCTTTGGCGCTCTCCACGCTGCCCACGGCCAGACGGGCCTCACGTGCCGCGCGGGCGGGCGACGCGCCGCGCGCCACCCGATCGGCGGTCTCCTGCTCCAGATGGAACTGGAGGTCGGCCTCGAGTTGTGCATCCCAGGCCGCACGGTGCCGCCACCAGAAGAACCGCGTGCGCAGCGCATCGACCCAACGCATGGACTAACCCTCGGCGGATGTCGCCCGAATCACCAAATTGATAGCCGTCGACAATCGCTTCCAGCTTTCCAGTTCGCGTTCGAGGTGCGCGCGGCCGGCTTTCGTCAGCCGATAGAACTTCACGCGCCGGCCGGACTCCGCCTCACCGGGTGTGCCGGTGATCCAACCCTGCCGCTCCAGCCGATAGAGCGCGGGATAGAGCGAGCCCTGCGGCACTTGAAGCACGTCTTCGGAGATCTGCTGGATCCGTTTGGCGATCGCCCAGCCATGCTTCGGCTCGAGTGCGATCGTCTTCAGGATCAGAAAGTCGAGCGTCCCCTGCACGAGATCGGTCGGTTTGCCCATGGGTCGCGGTTGATGCCTTGACTATCTACAATACGCCCCGCGCGCAAATTGTCAACCGCGCACGGTGGACCGGGTGTTCTTAACTGACCTCCGGAAGATAGCCGGCGAGGATCTCGCGGAGACGGCCGAAGCGCGGGTTTCTGGCGGCGTTTTCGCGGACGTAGCCAAGCGTGCGGGGGATCGACCCCGCATACTGTAACTTGCCGCGGACCGCCACCTGGTAGCCGAAGGTGCCGAGCGCCTTCAGGTGGCGCTGCATGGCCATCAGATCGAAGCGGCGGCGGAACAGGGCCGCCGCCGTGTCAGGCCGCGGGCCACGGGCCACAGGCGACGGCGAAAGGAAGCGCTCGATGAGCCGGGCGACCATGTCGTCGGGCAGCGTGACGTAACAGTCTCGCAGGAGCGACACCAGGTCGTAGGTGTCCGGACCCATCCGCGCATCCTGGAAGTCGATCATCATGAGCCGGCCCTCGTGCACCATCAGGTTGCGGCTGTGATAATCGCGATGGCAGAGCACCCTTGGCTCGGCGGCGAGCTCCTCCGCGATCCGCATCCACTCGTCCGCGAGCGCCCGTCCTTCTCCCGCCGTGAGCGCCGCACCACGGTAGTCGCCGAGGAAGTGACGCGTGAAGAAGTCGAGCTCCCAGGTGAGCTTCTCGACGTCGAAGGCGAGCGCGTAGGGCTGGTAGCCGGCGGACCGCTGCTCGGCACCGCCGCGTTGCAGCAGGACGATGAGGTCCACGGCCTGCTGGTAGATCGGCTCGATCTCGGCAGGGGACTGGTCGACCAGCCACTCCTGAAGCGTCACATCCCCGAGATCCTCGAGCGCCACGATTCCGAGGTCGCCGGCCGTATCGCGCACGGCGGGAATCGGCACGCCGATCGCCGACAGCAGACGGCTGACGTTGAGGAACGAGAGTGTCTGGGGATCGAATGGCTCCGGGTAGATCGCGAGGACGAGCGGCGGCCGGTTCGGCCGCTCGACGCGGACGTACTGGCGCGTCGAGGCGTCGCCGGCGAGCGGCGTGACTCGCGACGGAACGATTCCTTGGCGGTTCAGGTAAGTCGAGACTGTTGTCAGCATGTCTTAAGCTTGCGCTGGGGCCCCACCCCCAGCGCCTGTACCTCGCGCACAGAACGCGCTCGGCATTCTCGACGCATCCGGACTGCGGTCAGCGGTCGAGAGGCGACACGATCAATTCGCCTTCCCCGCGCATGATCACGGCTCTCGAATAGTGCGCACCGGGCGGAATCGTGACGCCGTCGGCGACGATGCAGTCCGTGAGATGGGCGCGTGGGCCGATGACGACCTCGTCCCACAGGATGGAGCGGGCGACGTGCGCGTCGGGTGCTATCTGGACACCGCGTCCAGGCGCCGGCATGTCGCGCCCGTGCTCGCGCGCGATCGCGAGCGATGTCTCCAGGTAGTCGGCCGGCGTCCCGATGTCCTGGAAGCGCGCCTC
>JANWLS010000075.1 GCA_025450765.1 Vicinamibacterales bacterium
CGAACTGCGTCCCCAGCGGGTTGACCGTAAAAATATACCCGTTGCGTCCGTCGTTGTTCGGGGAGATGAGGATCGAAAAGTAATCGTCGACCGTGTAATCGGCATCCCGGCGCAACTCGGTCGCGACGATGCGACCCGGATGCGAATCCAGGCAACGGATGTGGAAGTACAAGTGCGACTTGTCGTAGAGGACGTAGACGATGGTCTGTTCCGTGGCCGGCCGGCCTTCGAGCGGATCCCGCTGGCGGAAATCAGAAACCTGGACCGCAGGTGCCCAGGAATCATCGAGACCGCCGTCCAATGACGGCGGGTGTGCCGCCTTCCGGATGGCAATCACGCCTGAAGAGTCGGCCGCGAGGGCGCGCAGACAGGCCAGGCCAAACAGGGCCACGAACGCCAGTATGCGCCGAATCCTTCTGCATGGGACTTTCACCAGCCTTGTCGTGCCGCCCGCGATCATCAATGCACTTCGAAGACGAGCAACGCCGCCAGCTGACGCCCACGGTGTGGAACGGCCACGTACAACCGATGCTGCTCCGGAACGAACAGCGATGTGCGGGCGCCGGGCGCGGTGGCGAGGTGAGCGACGCGAGCCAGGCTGCCGGCCCCTTTGGCATCGAACACGTCGAGGTATCCCTCGCCGCCGCTCACATAGAGCCGTTTCTGCGCCGTGTCATAGAACAGGTCGTCGGTATCGGCGACGGCCGCAACAGAACCAATCTGCCGACCGCTCGCCGTGTCGTAGACGAGCACGCTCGCCGGGTCGCGGCAGCCGATGAAGAGGCGATGATTCGCCTCGTCGAGCGCCATCGGAAAATTCGACCGCGCGCCGACGACGGGCCAGTTCGCCACTGCACGCATGGTCCGCCCGTCGATGACGATGATCCGGCCGGCGGTTGGCACGTTGACGAAGATCCGCGTGCCGTGATGTTCGAGCGAAAAGGCTTCAGGATGCCCGGGCACGGCAGCCCTGGCGATGACCTTCGCCTGCCGGGGATCGATCGCGGCGATGTCCCCTTCGCCATAGCCCACGTACAGCCGCCCGTCCTTTTCGCGCATGTCATCGGAGTCGTCGCCGAGCGCGACCGTCGCGACGCGGTGAAAATCGTGCTCGTTCAGCAGGTCGACACCGGTGCCTTCGCCATTGGCAACACCAATCGGCCCTCCCTCAGGCGCCACGGCGATGCCTTGCGGCTCCCGAAAACCCGAGAGGCTCCTGATGTCCCGATCGGCGCGTGTGTCGATCACTTCAACGGTGCCGTTCCCGAGCGCCGCCACGAACAGATGGTCGGTCGCCTGGTCGAACGCGAGGTGATCGATGCGCCCGTCCACGTGCGGGAGTGAAATCGTCGCCACGAGTACGAGTGGCGCCCAATCCGGCGGCGCCATGGCAAGCGAGAGCAGGCCGAAGACGACGATTGCACCGGCGAGAAGAACCCGCTTCATATCCCACGCTCCTCCAGAGACTCCCGCCGCGCGGCCACGTTGGCGGCTCGCTCGGAACCCTCCGGTCCAGTCACAAGCGGCAACTCGATGCGGATCACCGCGCCACCTCCAGTGGTCTCCTCCGCGAAAATCCGGCCGCCGTTCACCTCGACGGCCCATTTCGCGATTGCCAGGCCCAGGCCGCTCCCGCCAGCGGTTCGCGACCGTGCCTCGTCCACTCGGAAGAACCGGTCGAAGATCCGCTCGCGGTGCTCAGCGGCGATGCCCGCCCCCTCATCGCGCACGGTCACGATTCCCCGTTGATCGGCCGTTCCCACCCAAATATCGATCGCCGACGCGCGTGGACCGTATTTGATGGCATTGTCGACAATGTTCATCAGCGCTTCGCGCAGAACCACCCGATCGATGACGACCATCACGGGCCGGGCGGCGTCGAGACGAATCCGCTGATCGCGATCCTCCGCCAGGACTCCAAGCGACGCGACCACCTCACCCGCGACCTGCCGCAGGTCCAACGGTTCACGCGAGAGCGCCACCGCGCCCGCATCGGCATGCGACAGCCGAAGCAGCGTGTCCACCAGCGTCGTCAGACGATCGACCTCCTCGAGCATGCTCCCGATCATCTCCTGATATTCGGCCGGCGTCCGGGGCGCACCTAGGCCGACCTCCCCGATACCCCGGATAACCGCCAGCGGGGTGCGCAGCTCGTGCGATGCATCGGCCGTGAATCGACGGAGCTGCGCGAAGGAGCCTTCAAGACGCGCGAGGGCGACGTTGATCTCCGATGCCAGCCGGCCGATCTCATCCTTCGAATTGATCACCGACAGGCGCTCGTGCAGGCGATCGGCGGTGATGCGGCGCGTATCGAGGGCGAGCTGGTCAATCGGCGCGAGCGCTCGGCGCGCCAGGATGTACCCACCGGCGGCGGCCATGATCACGACCAACGGGAGGCCCAACACGAGCACGACGGCCACTTCGCCAAGCTGCTGCTGGACACGCGCCTCGAGATGCGTAGCCCGGCCGTCGCTGGCGTCGCCAGCCGCGAGCTCATCTTCGAGCTGCTCGCGGAATTCGTGACGCACGGCCAGGAAAGTGGCCGTGGCGTACACGATGAGCATCACGAACAGAGCGAGGGCGTACCAGCCCGTGAGGCGCGCGCGAATCGACGGTCCTCTCCTACGCGCGCTCATGCTCAGGCTCCTTCAGGAGGAAACCCACGCCGCGGATGGTGTGAATCAGCCGGCGCTCCCGGTCAGTATCGACCTTCCGCCGGAGCCTCGCGATTTGGACATCAATGACGTTGTCGATCGGCGTCGCGCGTCGTGGCTCCCGCCAGACATCGCGCGCCAGCATCTCGCGTGAGACCAGGTGGCCCTGATGCCGGAGCAGGTACTCCAACAGCTCGAACTCGCGAATCGTGAGGTCCAGGACGCGCTCACCCCGCACGGCGCGATGGGTGACGAGATCGAGCTCCAGATCCGCTGCCTTCAGTTTCAAGACCTCCGCCGGCCGGCCGCGCCGCAGGAGCGCCCGGATCCGCGCCAGCAGTTCGGGAAACGCGAACGGCTTGACGAGGTAATCGTCAGCTCCGCTATCGAGGCCGCGGACGCGATCTTCAATCGCGTCGCGGGCGGTCAGCACCAGTACTGGCGTTTGCAGATGGCGTCGCCGCAGCGCTTCCAGAATCTCGAAGCCGTTGCGCCCCGGGAGCATCACGTCGAGAATCACCAGGTCGAACAGCTCGGCATTGACCCGGAAGAAGGCGTCCTCGCCGGTCGGAGCCGTGACGACCTCGTAGTGCTCGGCAGCCAAGGCTGCGGCCAGCACCTCCGCGAGCTTCCGTTCGTCCTCGACCACCAGGATGCGCATCGCTTCCGCCTCGGATCATACCGAACGGCCGGCAGCTCAGCCAGGCTGTCAGTGAGCCGTTTGCACGCCGCCGAGCGCGGCCTTGAGGCCCGCACCCACATGGTCGGGGGTGCCGAGCCCCCAAAAGTGCAGGAAGAACGTCCGTGGTGTTTCGTCGAGCATGTGCGTGTGGAGCGCTTCCACGTCAATCCCGTGCGCTTCGAGTGCGGCGACCACGGCGTTCACCTCTGCACCCATCAGGACGAAGTCGCCGGTGGTTGCGACCTGTTCGTTGGCAACCTGGGCGTTGATGCTGATCGCCGTCCCCATCGGAGCGGGAATGTCCGTTCCGTGCGCCAGGATGGGGTCGGCGCGCGGAATGCCGATCTGCAGAACCGGACCGGCCATCGATCCCTTACTGCCCAGAGCCGACTCGAACCGCTGGAGCACACTGCTTTCGGCGGCCGAGGCCGCGCGCGGGGGCGAGCCCGGCGTGAGCGGCGTCTTGGTCGTCTCCAGAGCGCGGCGCAGCGTGCGCGCGAGATCGGCGCCAGGCCCCATGCCTTCGTAGTGGACGTAAAGCAGGCGTGGCGATTCGCCAATCAGATGATTGTGCACGGCCGTCACGTTGATGCCGCCCGCTTTGAGCGCGCGGATCACCGGATTGACTTCCGGCCCGAGCAGCACCAGGTCGCCCATGACGAGAACCTGTCCGCTTTGCCCCGTTTCCTTGAACGCCGCCCAGGAGCCGAGCGCGAGTGCCGGCTCGATGTGCACGACCCCGAGCACGACATGGAGATCGGTGCGCGGGAAGCCATACTTGTGGACGCCGCCCGCGAGGGCCTGCCCGGACCGGCCGAGCAAGCGATCGACATCGGCCCACGACGCCTGGGCGGCGGCCGATCCGCCAATGAGCGCCGCCATGAGCACGGCAGCGACGTGAGACAGAAGCAACTGGCGCCGTGTCATGACACTCCTCCTGACCGCCTTACCGGGATGATACTGCCGTGTCAACCGCTTTGGTGCTGACCGCCGACCCTGCCTTCACTTCATCCGTCCCGCGCGCGGCTATCTCATCGCCCGAGTGCAGGTTCCCGAATACTTCGACCAGCTTCCCCGACATGAGGCCGGTCGTCACGTCCACCCACTCCGCACGTCCGGATCGCACGCGCACGACGAATCTGCGGTCCGTCGTACTGGCAACCGCGCCGCTCGGCACGAGCAGAGATGGCGCGGGGCGGTGGATCGGCCAGTCCACCTGACAGAAGGTGCCACTCGTCAGCCGTCCATCCCGGTTATTTACGTCGAGCTCCACCGCCATGGTCCGTGTCTTCACGTCGACCGCGTGCGCGACACGGGCAATCGTGCCCGCAAATGTCTGGCCCGGAAAGGCCGGCGCAGTGAATGAGACCGGGGCTCCGAGCGAGATGCCGGCGACATACGCTTCGGGCACCGGCACTACCAGCCGGAGACGAGTGTTCTGGATCAAGCGGAGCATCGGCTTGCCCGAGTCGCCGCCGCTTTCCGGACCGACGAGCGCGCCAGGGTGTACGTCGCGCTCAGTCACCACCCCATCGAACGGCGCCGTGACAGTAAGATAACTTGCCAGTTCAGCGACCGCCTTCACCGCTTGTTGTGCGGCGGCGACGTTTCCCTGCGCGGCGGCGACCTGGCTCCGGTCGGCTACGGTCGTCTTCTGCGCGAGCAGCAGATCGTTGCCGGCAATCGCGCCAGGCGTGGACGACGCCGCCTTGAGCTTGTCGTAGGTGCTGACATCCGCGTCGGCTTTGGCGCGGGCCGCCGCCTGCAGCGCCTCGGCCGCCTGCAGCTTCGATTGCGCCTCGGATCGCTGAGCGACAATCTCAGGCGCCTCGAGCACTGCCAGCGTTTCGCCCCGGCGCACGCGCGATCCGCGGTCGACACGGATCGTCTTCACAAATCCGGTGACCTTCGGGTATACGGCTACCGCCTCGTACGGATCGAGCTCGCCCGGCATCGAAAGCGTCACAGATAGTGGCCGCTCGACGACACGAACGACGTCGAGGATCGGCGGACCGGGTGCCGCCCGCTGCGCTTGCGCCGGGACAGTCCGACTGCATGCCGCCAGTGCCATGCCGAGAGTGACCGCCGCCGCGCAGCGCGCGACGAACGTTGGACGTCGAACCCGGGACAGCGAGAGTGGACGTCGCCATTCGACAGGCCCAGGGCGACCCTCAGCGAAGTCGAAGGGCCGGACCTCGGACCTTGGACGCTGGACTCGACACCGTTGCTTCCTCATACACTCCCCCAAGCACTCTGCGGATCGTCCGGATCGAGCGACGCCGAGTTCCGCCCGGCCGAATGCTGCACGAGCGCGTACACGGACGGCAGCACGAGCAACGTCGCGACGGTGGCTGCGGCGAGGCCGCCGAGGACGGCCAACCCCAGCGGCGCAGTCGCTTCGGCCCCTTCGCCAATCGCGACGGCTATCGGGATCATGCCGGCGATCATGGCCGCGCTCGTCATCAGGACGGGGCGCATGCGCGCGCGCGCGGCGTGAATCGCCGCCTCGAGCGAGCTCCCCTGTCCGCTCCGGCGTGCCTGTTCGGCGAAGGTCACCAGCAGAATCGCATTCGCGACGGCTACGCCGATCGCCATGATGGCGCCCATGAACGACTGAATGTTCAACGTCGTCCCCGTCACCGCCAGGATCAACACCACACCGGCCAGCACCGCCGGCACGGTGGAGACCACGACAAAGGCGAGCCGCAGCGACTGGAAGTTGGCGGCGAGGAGGAGGAAGATCACGACCACGGCGACGAGGAGACCAAATGCGATGTTGCTGAACGTCTGCTGCATCACCGCGAGCTGCCCTCGCACGCTCACCGTCGTGCCGCGTGGCGGCGTGCCGGCGTCGGCGATCACCTGTTGTATGCTCGCGGCGACACGCCCCAGATCCTCGCCGGTGACATTGGCCGACAGGCTCACCATGCGCTGCCCATTCAGCCGGTCGTACTCACCGACGATCGTGCGATCTTCGACCGTGGCCAGGTCGCCCAGCAGCGGGTGCAGGGCGCCACTTTCCGTCACCGGCACCTGCCGCAACTCGGCAAGCGTCGTCATCCGGGGCTGCGGGATTTCCACTTGGACCTGGTAAGCGATACCGGTCCGGGAATCGGCCCAGTAATTGGGGGCGACGAACCGGCTCGACGAGGTGGCGGCGGCGAAAGAGCGGCCCACCTGGTCCACGGTGACGCCGAGCTGTCCGGCACGCTCGCGATTGATGTCGACCTGGACCGCCGGATAATCGAGCGTCTGCTCGAATTGCAAATCGCGGAGCGACGGAATCCGGGCGAGCCCGCCTCGGATCTTTTCGGCGAAGGTGCGCGTCGCTGCCAGATCGGGCCCCATCACGGCGACTTCGACCGGGGTCGGCGCGCCGAAGTTCAAGATCTGACTGACGATGTCGCCCGGCTCGAACGAGAACTGCACACCGGGACACCGAGTGTGGAAGCGATGCCGCAGCTCCTCCTCGAAATCGGCGAGCTTCATCGGCGCCTGGCGATCCAGCGCGATCTGCAGCACCCCTTCCTGCGGCCCGCCGGTCCAGAGAAAGATCGTGTTGATCGGATAGGAGGAGGGCTGCACGCCGACATAGCCGAGCGTGAACGCCACATGGTTCGCGCCGGCCGCACGTGAGACCTCGTCGAGAATGTCGTCCGCCAGCTGCTCGCTCGCCTCGAATTTCGTACCCGCCGGCGCGCGGAAGCGCAACTGGAACTGGTGCACGCCCGTCGGCGGAAAGATTTCCCGGCCGAGCGTCAGGCCGACGCCGCCCACGATTCCCGCCGTGACCACCACGTACCCGGCCACCAGAAGTGCCCCTCTCGGCGCGAGGCGCTGGAGGGTACGCGCAAGGCGCTCGCGGAGGCGGTCTACCCAATGATCCGAGGCCGACTCCTCCGCTGGTCGATGGCGCCCGAGCCACCACACGGAAAGCACCGGCACAAGCGAACTCGAGAGCAGAAACGACGCCATCATGGCGAAGCCGACGGCGAGCGACAGCGGCACGAAGAGTGCGTGGGCAACACCCGTCAGGAAGAAGGAAGGCACGAACACCGCCAGGATCGCCAGCATCGCCAGCAGTCGCGGCACGACGACTTCACCGCTCGCCTCGAGGACGCCCCGCGCCACCGGCGCCCCGCGCCCCAGGTGCGCATGGATATTCTCCACCGCGACCGTCGCTTCGTCGACGAGAATGCCGACGGCCAGGGCGAGGCCGCCCAGCGTCATGATGTTGATCGTCTGGCCGGCGCCCCAGAGCGCGACGATGGCGGTCAGCAGCGCGAAGGGAATCGTGACGACCACGATGCCGGCGCTACGCCAGTCGCGCAGGAAGAGCAGCACCATGAGACCCGTCAGCAGCGCACCCAGGAGCGCTTCCCGTCCGACGGACCATAGCGAGCTCGAGACGTTTCCCGACTGATCGAGCTGATAACTCACCTTGATGTCGTCTGGAACGAGGGACTGGAAGCGCGCGAGGTTTGCCTTGACCTCGCCGACGACGGCCAGCGTCGACGCATCGGGCCGCTTCGTCACCGGGATGTACACCGCGCGACGGCCGTTGGCGAGCGCATACGCGGTGGGGATGTCCGAGCTGTCGCTGACCGATCCGACATCTCGCAGAAACACGGTCGGTCCCGCTCCGGTCCTGATCGGCAGTTCCAGCAGCGTATTGATGTTCCGGACCACGGAATTGGTGGCGGCGATCCGGGTGAGATCGCCGATGTTGATGCTGCCCGACGGCGTGATCGCGTTGCCGGCGCTCAGCGCGCGGACCACTTCATCCGGCGTCATGCCGTAGGCCCGCAGGCGATCGGGATCCACGTGGATGACAATCGTCCGCTGGCTGCCGCCGAAGGGCGGCGGCGCCGAGACGCCGGGCAGCGTCGCGAACTGCGGCCGGACCCGATTGAGCGCGAGATCCTGGATTTCGTCGAGGCTGCGCGTCGGGCTGGCGAACACGAGGTAGCCGACCGGCACCGTCCCCGCATCGAAGCGCATGATGAAAGGACCGACCGTCCCGGGCGGCATGAAGCTGCGCGCCCGGTTCACGTACCCGACCACCTGGGCCAGCGCCTGCGACATGTCCGTGCCCGGATGGAACGTCAGCTTCAGCAGCCCAGTGCCCTGGATCGATTTCGATTCGACGCTCTCGATGCCGTTGATATAGAGGAAGTGGTACTCGTAGTAATAAACGATGTAGCCTTCCATCTGCGCGGGCGTGAGCCCCCCATAGGGTTGCGCGACGTAAATCACCGGCAGGTTGAGATCGGGAAAGATATCGACGCGCATCCGGCTCACCGCGAAGACGGCGGTGAGTGCGATCGCGATCATGGCCACCACGGTGGTGATCGGACGGCGAAGCGCGGCACGAATCAGCCACATCATCGGGCTCCGCTACGGCTGGAGAAGGTTGATGAACGGGTTGAGGTCGCCCGCGGCGGCGGCCGAAGCCAGCAAGGCCTGCCACACGTTGACCCGCGCCGCCTTCTCCTCGTATTCGGACTGCGCGAGCAGGCCCTGCGCGTCGGCGACCTCGGCGATCGTCGCGAGCCCGGCTTCGTAACGCGCGCGGGCCTGCGCTTCGCCGGCCCGCGCGGCGGCGAG
>JANWLS010000076.1 GCA_025450765.1 Vicinamibacterales bacterium
ATAACTGTACCAATCGTACAGAACCCGCGCATCACAAGGGACGTGCGTCTCGAGCCAGAGACCGGAACGTACGGCGTCGCTCTGCTGAACCTCGGTCTTGCGCTCGTGAATCAGCGCCATCTGCCTGGAAATCCCCGCGCGCGCCTCGACGGAGGCTCCGGCGCACACCAGCGCGATGCACGTCAGACCCAGCGCCCTCGAACGGATTCGAGGGGCAAGTGCCTCGATCATGCGCACGAATGCGGCCGAAGCAATGATGAGCGCGCTCGGTAGTATCAGCAGCAAGTAGCGGGCCTCGCGCATGTGCACGCGGCTCATCAGAAAAACCACGACTCCAACGGTCCATGTCGCGAGAATCGCCGCAGGCGTCGCCAGCGTCCGGTTGTGTTCTCGCCAGAACCTGAGGCCACCCCACACGAGGCCAATACACAGAAGCCCAAAAACGGCGGGCCCCAGGCAGTCGGGCGAGGCGGCAATCTTCAGCCAATCGATTGCGCTGCCTCCCGCCGCGAAGAAGTTGCCGAACGCGATATGGTGTGACTCGGCCAGCATGCCTGAGACGAACGCCAGCCTATTCAACGAATACGGCGAGACAACTACGAAGGCCATCCAAAATAGACACACGCCCCGAATGGCTTGCAAAAGCCTGGGGGATGCCGGAGCCAGCCTGTTCAACCGTCGCCAGAATGACGGGAACATCGCAATCCCCAGTAGAAGTACCGCAGCGGCCTGCTGTACCTCTCGCGCGCCAAACGGGGCTCTTCGGGAAGGGGACAGCGAGAGCGACACGATCAGCGCCACGAGGCCGGTCAGGAAGACCAATCGGCGGACGAGAAGGAGAGTACGACCATGCGTCGCGGTCTGATGTCGCCGATTTGCCGGCACCATTGTTCCAATGCCGACGACAAGTGGCAGCATGAGCAAACCGCCGTACTTCGCGGCAAATGCCAATCCGGCCGCGACCGCTGAAGCGTCAAACCACTTTTCTTCGCCAGACTCGGCGAGCCGGCAGGCGGCATAAAGACTGAACATCGTGCAGGCAAGCTGCAGCGAGTCAGGATGTGATGTCACCGCCCACCGGTTGAAGCTTGCAGGGAGGATGGCGAGCCCCAGCGCGGCAAGCCACCCGGCCGCGCGCCCCCAGTAGCGCATGCCGATTTCAAAAGTCAGCAGCGTCGTTGCGGCGGCGGCACCGAGCGCCACCAGCCGCAGTGTCAGGATGATGTCGTGATCGGAAACAGGATGAAACCACCGAAGGCAGGTGAGCGGAACGAGCGCGAGATTGAAGAAGAAGTGGCCGTAACTGGACCAGTCCAACGCCAACGTGCCGTGGCTCAGGGCCGTTCGCAGAAGGACAATGTGATCGAACTCATCGACCTCGAAGACAGAGACCAGCCGGGCATTGGAGCTTGCCGACCACAACGTGTTCCAACCCAGCCAACCAAAATAGAGCAGCACGAATGCCGCCATGGGAGGCCAGGTGAACCAGCCTGACGGTACGCCTCGCCGCAGTAGTCCTGCTCGTCTAGACTCGGCCGGAGGATAAAGTGTTTGGGACACGCGCGTCGGAGGGCTCGACTGATGCCTCCGTCAGAAGTTCGCGGACAATGCGGCGCGCTCGCTGCTCGAACGCCGCATACGAGTACTGCTCGAGACCGGCCGGCGCAGCGCCGCGCCGCGAGCGAACGGTCGCCAGCAACGCGGCTTCGAGCTCGCCTCGATCGGCCGGATCGGCGAGGCGGCCGAGGGCGCCGTCCTGCAGCGCCTCGCGGCCGGCATCGATGCGACTGCCAAGCACCGGGATCCCGCAGGCGAGCGCCTCAAGCAGGACGATGCCGAAGCCTTCGCCTCGGCTCGGCAGGACAAACGCGTCTGCCAGGCGGTAATAGTCCGCCTTCCGCTCCTCGGGAACGAAACCGGTGAATGCCACGCGGTCCGCAAGCCCGAGCTGTCGCGCCTTGGCTTCGAGCCTCTGGCGATCGGGGCCATCACCGCAAATCAGATATGCAAGTTCCGGCACTTCGCGGGTGAGTGCGGGCATCGTCTCGAGCACTTCGTCGAAGCCCTTGCCCGGTTCGCCGCACGCGAGCCGGCCGAGGGTCATGATGACGGTGCGACCAGTCAGGCCGAAGTGAGCGGCCAGATCCGCGGGTTTGGGCCCAGGACGAAATGCGTCGAGATCGACGCAATTGGGCAGCAGACGCACGCGCGAAGCATCGACGCCGGCCCAGCTCGCGAAGCGCGCCAGCGTGTGCCGGCTCACACCAATGATCAGGCTGAACGCCGGCAGCGCGCGGCGCGCGAACCAGCGGCGATGCGGTGACCAGGCGTCGATCCCGTGGATGATCAAGACAGACCGGCCGCGCGTGAGGCGCGCGGCGAGTTGGCTCACGCCGGCCAGGTTGATGTGAGCGGCCACGACGAGATCGAAATGACCGCCTCGGGCCGTCGAAAGCACCGTGCGGACAAACGCGAGCTTGCCGGACGCCGCACGAGTCAACACGCGCGTCCGCGGCGGCAGATCAACGCCTGCCACCGGCGCGACCCGCGGCACGACTACGACGTCCGCACACTGGGGCATCGAGGCGAGCGCCGACACGAGGTCGCGATTGAACTTCGAGATGCCGCCAATTCCGCCGGGCGGATCGGTGGCGAGCACGAGCGCGCGAAAGAGGCGCGGCTGCGGCGGGAGCACCCGGCGTGCCCAACCGCGCAAACTGCCACGCGGCGATGCGGACGAAGCCGCTATCCAGTCGGCCACCGGCGTGGAAAAGCCGGTCTTCGCACGCGACACCACGTGAGCCGGCAGCGGTCGGGTCAGCGCGCCGGCCATGTCCGCCTTCGTCGGCGGGCGTGAGGACGCCATGAGCGGTGCGAGGGCGCGGAAGAGATCGACATCCACGAACGGCACGCGGATCTCCACCGAGTGCGCCATCCCCGCCCAGTCAGCATCGCGCAGGAGTTGATGCCGGAGATACCAGCCCGCTTCGAGCGCGAACACGCGTGAGCGCGGGCGCCGCAGTCCGGCAATCATCTGCTCGAGGCGATCAACGCTGCGCAGCGTGTCGAGCCCCGCCTGCACGGTCGCTGGATCGAGCACTGCGTCGAGCTCCCAGGGCATGAAGAGAGCTCGCCGCAGAAGATACGCGCCCCCATAGCTGCCGCCATATTCGAAAAGGCCGGCATGCTTGGGCCGGCCCATCGCAGCCAGCACGGGCGCCAGCAGTCGACGGCTGATTCGGCCGGCTAATGGAAGATGTCGCGTAACGGCGAGCCAGGCAGCCGCGCGCGGAATCTGCCGGAAACCCGGATAGCCGCCAAACAGCTCGTCGCCGCCCACACCAGAGAGCGCCACCTTCAGGCCGGCCCGCGCCGCCGCCCGGCTCACCAGGTAGGTATTCACGCCATCGATGCTCGGCTGGTCCATGGCGTCGAGCAGCTTTGGCAACTCGGCCTCGAACTCGTCGCGCGTCGTCCGACTCACGGTGTGCTGAAGGCCAAACTGCGACGCGACCATGGCCGCGAGCGGCGCTTCGTCGACGTTCGTTCCCCGGAACTCTTCGAAGGCCAGCGTGATCCCCTGGAGCGGCGGATCGGCGAGAGCGGAGGCGGCAGAGGCGATCGCAGAAGAATCAATGCCGGCCGAGAGGAAAATCCCAACCGGAACGTCCGAGACCAAGTGACGGCCCATGCTCTTGTCGAACGCGGCGCGGATCTGATCCGATTGAGAACGAGCCTCTACAGCCGGAGCCGCCTCTGCCGCGCGAAGTTCCGCGGAGAGATCGAAGAAGGCCGTCGCGGCGGACCGACCCGCGCGCGGCACCCGCATCCACGTCCCCGCACGAACCGCATGAATCTCGCGATACAGCGTGAAGGGATCGGGCACACTGCCCCACAGCAGGAAGCCCGTCGAGCCCGCCGGCTCGGGAGCCGTCCCGACCGCACCACCTCGCACGAGCGCTTTCACCTGCGAAGCAAACCGGAACGTTCGCCCATCGTCGGCGTAATAGAGCGGCTTGATGCCGAAGGGGTCGCGCGCCAGGAAGAGCTCCTGCCGCCGCTCGTCCCAGATCGCGAAGGCGTACATGCCGCAGAGCGTCTCCACCATGCCGGCGCCGCGCTCGGCATACAGGTGCAGCAGCACCTCGGTGTCACTGGTCGATCGAAACAGATGCCCGCGATCGACCAGCGATTGCTTCAACTCGCGAAAGTTGTAGATCTCTCCGTTGAACGTGATGTGCAGCGCGCCGTCGGCGCTCGCCATCGGCTGCGCGCCTCCGTCGCCTGGATCGATGATCGCCAGGCGCCGGTGCGCCAACCCGACGCGGCGGTCGGCGGCCAGCCAGGTGCCCGCGCCGTCGGGCCCGCGCATGCGCATGGCTTCGCGGATCCGCAGCAGCTCGTCTCCGTCGACTGGAGGCGCGGCTTCACCGTAGCCGAAGATGCCTGCGATCCCGCACATGGAGGTGGTGATCCCGCCGGTTAGCCGCGGCGGCGGACGAAGGACCCCGCGTCCGACCATCGCGCGGCCGTGGCGTCGGAGTCGAGAGGCACGGGCAACGGCGCGCTGATCAGCCGCGCGTCGCTGACGAACACGCGCTTGAGGGTCTTCAGCATGATCGAAAAGTCGAGCGCCAGCGAGAAGTGCTTCAAGTAATAGAGGTCGTAGTTCTGCTTCTGGAAGGACTCTTCGGGGCTGCTGGTGGCGTGGAAGTACACCTGCGCCCAGCCGGTCAGGCCGGGCGGCACCAGGTACCGCAGCCGGTAGGTGGGAACCGTCCGCTCGAGAATTTCGGCTTCCTTCTCCCACTCGGGCCGCGGTCCGACGAGCGACATCTCGCCCTTCAGCACGTTCCACAGCTGCGGCAGCTCGTCGAGGCGCAGCCGGCGCAGGATGTGCCCGAGGCGCGTCACGCGCGGATCGGCGGCCGACGACTCGGTGAATGGCCCCGCGTGATCGGCCCCTTCGCGCATCGTCGTGAACTTCCACAACCGGAACTCGCGCCCGAGATATCCGATGCGCCGCTGTGCGTAGAACGGCGAGATGCGATCCACCAGCCGGATGGCGCCCGCGGTGATCACGAAGAGCGGGAAGAACACCAGGAGGAGCACCGTCGAAATCAGCACATCGATGACGCGCTTCGCGATGAAATACGGACTGCCCGATCGCGGGAGCACGTGGTCCACCGCCCAGGCCAGGTCGTTGGCGTGCTGTGGGAGGACCGTGCCGAAGAGTGATTCATGGAAGTCGCTGAGACTGACCACCGGAATGCTCCGGGCGATCGCGCTCGACAGGATGGCGCGCGCGCTCTCCGGGTGCTGCGCCGTCCAGCGGTGATCGACCACGACGAGGTCGGCGCTGGTGGAGAGATCGTCCACCCGGTTCACCTCCGCCGAAGGGCGCCCGG
>JANWLS010000077.1 GCA_025450765.1 Vicinamibacterales bacterium
ACCACGTGCGCATCATCGTCTTTGCCGCCCGGCGGCGTGATTTGCGGCTTGGGCTCGGGGCTGAGGAACGCGAGGGACTTCCCATCAGGCGCCCACGCAAAGCCCCGCACCCCATCGTCGCCGCGCGTGAGCGGCCTGGCTTCGCCGCCGCCAAGCGGGAGCAGGTCGATCTGCGGGGCACCATCGCGGTTGGAGAGAAAGGCCAGTGTGCGTCCGTCTGGCGACCAGCGCGGCGCATGATTCACGTGGCTCCCGTGCGTGAGCGCGAACGCATTCCCGCTTCGCCGGTCGAACAGCCAGATGTTCTGCGCGCGGCCCTTTCCTTCGGGGGCCGCCACCACGACGAAGGCCGCCTGGTTCCCGTCCGGTGAGACGGCAAGGCCTGCATCGGCGCCACTGGCACCGGCAATCTCCTGGCGATTCAGAGCCTGCTCGGGCGTGAGCGGTGCCGCCGCGACCGAGAGAGCCGTCAAGAGCACTGCCGCCAGCCCCACGATGAATGGCGCTCGACGCATGGACACCTCGCTTTTGAGGCTACGCTACCACAAGGGAGAATGCGGTAGGCTAGTCGGCGTGTACATCCGGATGCCGGCGCTGGCGGCGCTGCTGACTCTTGTCACTACGTCTTCGGTGGCGCGGACGTCCACGGCGCCGGCGGATCTCCTGCCATCGCGCGTGGACCGGATCACGGCCGCGCTCGACGCTCGCTTCAGCCAGCCGCGGGCGATGTCGCTCGTGACGTTCATGGACCAGCACTGGCGGCTTGCTGGGAATCCCGGCTTCAATGCGAGTATCGACGAGATCAGCCGCCGCCTGACAGCCGCAGGATTCGTCTCGAACCAGGCCGCGGCGAGCCCCCATTTCTGGGTGGAAAACTACCCGGCGGCCAGCCCTGGCTGGGACTATTCGGTCGGCCGCCTCGCGATCGCCGGTGCGTCGGGGCAACCGGAGACGACGGTTCTCTCGGAGACCGCCCAGCGCGATTCCCTCTGCATCAATTCTTTTTCCACCCCCTCGGGTGGCGTGACCGCGGCGCTCGTCGATGTGGGCCGCGGCGGCCGATCGTCGGACTACGTGGGCAAGTCGCTGCAGGGAGCGATCGTCCTCGGCGATGCGCCGCCGGCCACACTCTGGCAGGAAGCGGTCATCGGCCACGGCGCCGCTGGCGTCATCTCCACCTCACTCGGCGACTACGTGCGCCCGGACGATGTGGGCATGCCGGAGAAGCCGAAGGATCAATGGAACGTGCTGCAATGGGGGAGTGTCCCCTACGACCCGGTGCGCCGCGCCTTCGGCTTCAAGGCGACCCCGCAGGCCGCTGCCGCGCTCCGCGCTCGCCTGGCGGCCGGTCCCGTGACCTTGCACGTGCAGATCCAATCGAGCTTCACGCCCGGGCCGGATCGGACGCTCATCGCCGAGATTCCCGGCTCGTCGCACCCCGATCAGCGAATCGTCATGGCCGCGCACCTGCAGGAGCCGGGCGCCAATGACGATGGGAGCGGGTGCGCGACGCTGCTGGGGATGGCGGCCGCCCTCCGTCAGGCGATCGCGGAGGGCGCGGTGACGCCGCCGGCACGAACGCTCACCTTCATGTGGGTGGATGAGATCCGCGGCAGCCGCCGCTGGCTGTCGGATCATCCCGACGAAGCGGCGGGTGTGCAGTACATGCTGTCGCTCGACATGACCGGTGAGGACACGTCGAAAACGGGCGGCACGTTCCTGATCGAAAAGGGCCCGGACCCTTCGGCGACCTGGGTCGATCCGGCCGATCCGCACACGGAGTGGTATTCGCCGGGCTCCACACCGCCCGCCCTCGCCGGCAGCCTTCTGAACGACCTGCACCTCGCGATCTGCGAGCACGACGGACGCCGCACCGGCTGGGTGGTTCGCACGAACCCGTATGAAGGCGGCAGCGATCACACGGTGTACATCGAAGACGGCATCCCGGCGCTCCTCAACTGGCATTTCCCGGATCGCTACTACCACACGAACCTCGATCGGCCGGAGAAGACGAGCCCGCTCGAGATGCAGCGCGTCGCCGTCGCGACGGCGACGACGGCGGAGTTGCTGGCATCGGCGACGAGTGCGGACGCGCTCGCCGTGGAGCGCCTGATTCAGTCCGCCGCGGAGCAGCGGCTGGCGCTCGAGGCGCGCGAAGCGGCGCAGGCGATCGGCGCCGCGAAGAATCCGATGGCGGCCGGCACGGTGCGGCTGGAGCACCGGCAGATCGAGACGGCGTGGAGGCTCTGGTACATCGACGCGCTCGACAGCGTCCGCAAGCTGCCGGTCGATGGTGGCGGCGACGCCCTGAACGGCGCGATCGACAAGGCGGTGCTCGCGTTGCAGCAAGGCACATGAGCACGGCAGTCGCCCTGCAGGACCTCGCGTGTGGCTTTCCGATCCCGACCGGCGACACCTACTGGGCCGTCCGCGATCTCTCCTTCGAGACTCCCGCCGGCAGCTTCACGGCCATCGTGGGCCCCACGGGCTGCGGCAAGTCGACGATCCTGAACGTGATCGCCGGCTTGCTGGCGCCGTCGGCCGGGCGCGTGCTCATCGCGGGCGAGCCGCTCAGCGCGCTGAACCGGAACGCGACGTACATGTTCCAGCAGGACGCCCTCCTGCCGTGGAAATCGGTGATCGACAACGTGGCGCTCGGCCTGCTGTTCGCGGGCGTCCCGCGCAGTGACGCGCGGCGGCAGGCGCAGACCTGGCTGGATCGCATCGGGCTGGCCGCGTTCGCCGAGCACTATCCCTCGCAATTGAGCGGCGGCATGCGCAAGCGGATCGCGATGGCGCAGCACTGGGTGATGGAGCGCGATCTGCTGCTGATGGATGAGCCGTTCAGCGCGCTCGACGTGCACACGCGCCAGGCGATGGAGTCGGAGCTCCTCGCACTCTGGACCGGGTCGGGCCGCACGGTGCTCTTCGTGACGCACGATCTCGAGGAAGCGATCGCGCTCGCGGATGAGATCCTCGTCATCTCGGCGGGCCCGGCGAGCCGGGTCGTGAGCCGTCATGTCGTCCCGCTCGCGCGGCCGCGGGACCTGCTCGAAATTCGCACGCATCCCGGTTTTCATGAGCTGTATGGACGAATCTGGACTGACCTCCGGCGCGAAGTCGTCCGAAGCCGCGAGCGCACGACCGCCTGAGCGCCTGCGTGGGTCGCGGGCCGGCCAGTGGGAGATCGTCCTCGGCCGGATCGCCGTGGCCGCGGGCGTGCTGATCGTCTGGCAGGTGCTGGCGACGCGGCGGCTCATCGATCCGTTCTTCGTCAGCCGTCCGAGCGCGATCGCCGGGCGCGTCTGGGAATGGATGGCCAGCGGCTTCATCTGGCGGCACCTGGCGGTGACGCTCGAAGAGGCGGTGCTCGCGTTCGTGATCGGCACGGTGCTCGGGATCGGGGCCGGCTTCGTGCTCGCCCGCGGCCGCCGCGCCTCGCTCATCTTCAATCCCTACCTGCGGGTGCTGAACGCGCTGCCGCGCGTCGTGCTGGCCCCGTTGTTCCTGCTCTGGTTCGGCCTGGGTATCTGGTCGAAAGTGGCGCTCGGTGTCACGCTCGTCTTCTTCGTCGTCTTTTTCAATACCTACCAGGGCGTGCGCGATGTCGATCGGGTACTGGTCGACAATGCGCGCGTGCTCGGCGCGTCCGAAGCGGCGCTCATCCGCCATGTGTTCGGCCCGAGTGCGCTCACCTGGATTTTCTCCAGTCTGCAGACGAGCATCGGCTTTGCGATCGTCGGGGCCGTCGTCGGTGAATATCTTGGCGCGTCGCGCGGGATCGGCTACGTTATCTCGCAGGCTGAAGGGACATTCGACACGACGGGCGTGTTCGCCGGCCTCGCGGTCTTGAGCGTGTGCGTCGTGATCGTCGGGGAGGCGGTGGCGCGCCTGGAGCGGCGCCTGCTGGCGTGGAAGAGATGAAGCTGTCGCGAATCGCCGCGCTCGTATTGGCGGCCGGCCTGGTCGTCGTATCATGCACGCGCACGCGGTCCACCGGTGGCGCGCTCACGCCGGTTCGCATGGCCGTCGGCGGGCAGGGCCAGCTGGTGTACCTGCCGATCACGCTGGCGCAGTCGCTCGGGTACTATCGCGACGAAGGCCTCGACGTCACGATCGAGGACTTCGCCGGCGGCGCCAAGGCGCTCGAGGCGCTCATCGGCGGGAGCGCGGACGTCGTGTCCGGCTTCTACGATCACACGATTCAACTCGCCGCCCAGGGGAAGTGGCTCACCGCGTTCGTCACGATGCTCCGCGTGCCGGGGCTCGTGCTCGCGGCGGTGCCGGGAGCGTCGCATCGCGTTGCGCGCGTCGAGGATCTGAAGGGGGCGCGCATCGGGATCACGGCGCCGGGCTCGTCCTCGCAGATGCTCGTCGAGTATCTCCTGGACCGTCACGGCCTGGCGGCGAGTGATGTGAGCTTCGTCGGCATTGGCGCCGGCGCGACGGCGGTCGCCGCCTTCGAGCACCAGCAGGTGGACGCGGGGATTCTCGCCGAACCGGCGCGCAGCGAGATCGAGCGGCGGACCGGGCCGCTGCCGCTGCTCGGTGATTTCAGCACCCCCGCCGGCATGCAGGCGGCGGTCGGCAGCGACAGCTATCCAGCCGGGGTGCTCTACGCCGAGCGCGGCTGGCTGCAGGCGCATCCGGACACCGCTGCGCGATTGTCGCGCGCGATCGTCCGGACGCTCACGTGGATCAATGAGCATTCCGCGCAGGAGATTGCCGATCGGATGCCGCCGCGCTTTCGTGGAGATGATGAATCGCTCTATGTGCAGGCGCTCACGCGGACGCGGCCGATCTTCTCGACCGATGGCGTGATGCCGGCCGAGGGCGCGCAGGCGGTCGCCTCGCTCGTGGCGTTCGCGCTTCCGGCCGTCCGCCAGGCGCACGTGGATCTGACGCAGACGTATACGAACCAATTCATCAAGAAATAGCCATTCATGCTGGACGTCAAAGACCTCCTGTTCGTCGGCCTGGCGATCGTCGCGGCGTTCTATCTCACCGTGCTCGGTCGCGCGGCGCTCCGCGGGCGCCGCCGCGCCGTGCCCGTGCGGCCGACGCCGCTCCAGGGAGGTGTCGGCTTCGGCACGGCCTTCTTCGACACGCTCGGGATCGGATCGTTCGCCACGACGACGACCATCTACAAGCTCAAGAAGATGGTGGATGTCCGCGAGATTCCGGGGACGCTGAACGTCGGGCACACGCTCCCGACAATTACACAGGCCTTCATCTACACGCGGATCGTGCCGGTGGACTCGCAGACCCTGGTGCTGATGATCGTCGCCGCCTGCGCTGGCGCCTGGCTCGGCGCCGGCGTCGTCACGCGCTGGCCACGCCGCAAGATTCAGATCGGCATGGGGCTCGCGCTGGTGGCGGCCGCGGTGCTGATGCTGATGACGCAGTTGAACATGTTTCCGGCGGGCGGGAACACGCTGGACCTGACCGGTGCGCGCCTGGCGATCGGGTTGGGCGGCAACTTCGTCCTCGGCATGCTGATGATGCTCGGCATCGGCCTCTATGCACCCTGCATGATTCTCGTGAGCCTGCTCGGCATGAATCCGACGGCCGCGTTTCCGATCATGATGGGATCCTGCGCGTTCCTGATGCCGATCTGCAGCGCGCGCTTTCTGCGCGAGGAGCGGAGCTTCAACCTGCAGGCCACCCTCGGGCTGGCGATCGGCGCGGTGCCAGCCGTCCTGCTCGCGGCCTTCATCGTCAAGGCGCTGCCGCTCGCCGCCGTCCGCTGGCTGGTCGTCCTCGTCGTGGTCTATACCGGGTTCAACATGC
>JANWLS010000078.1 GCA_025450765.1 Vicinamibacterales bacterium
CCCACAACCCCTTGAGGCCAAACTCGATCTTGTCCTGCATCTTCTCCAACACGTCGCTGAAGGCGCGGTACGTCGAGCGCAGCAGCTCGGTGACGTCGTCCTCTGAACGGAACACGGTCCCGAACGACATCGGAATGACCGTGAACTCCTTCATCACCGTCTCGTTGACGAACTCGTGCGCGAGGACGTTTTCGCGCGTCGGATCGTAGATCACGATCGGCGTGTCGCTCACGACCGCCGCGAGGTCTTGGAACGAGACGGTGAACACCCGCTGCCCGCCTCCGATCCCGATCGCGCCGAACTCGCGCTGGCGGTCGCTCCGGACGATGCAATAGACGTATTTGCCGGCGTCTATACCTGCGGAAGGCGTCGGCTCAACCGTCGAAGATTCTAGCATCCACTCATTGCTTGAGGGAGAAATGAAAGCAGTGGGCGCGCAGACGCTAAGTCTGGCATCGGGGACGTAAGTCCGCTAGACGCAAGGGAGTCGACGGCCGGAGATGCGGTCTGCTGAGGTCGCCGCGCGACGAGCGGCCCCATCCCGGCATTTGGTTGTTGCGTGAATGATCGGCACGTCACATGCCCGACGCAACCTGCCGCGGCGATGCTGATCGCCGACCCATCCGCCAGGAGTCATATGCATCGAGCTTTCAACACGTCATTCATCGTTGCCGTCGCGGCTGCTCTCGCCGCGTGCGGTAGCGACTCCAACAATTCCGTCGCGCCACTCCCGGGCGGCGTCCTCGGCAGCACGCCGGGCTGGTTCAACGGCGACGTCGTCGAGTTCGATTACACGGCGCAGTTCGAGTGCAAGAACCCGCCAGCGGCTGGATCGACGTCCGGGTGCGAGCTCGGCGCGGACGCGGTCACGATGCCCCGCGCCAATACCGCGATCCCCGTCCTGTACGTCCTCGTCCCGATGGGCTTCACGCCTCCGGACAGCACCCTGCACTGCCCGACACCCGGCAACTGCGTCGCGCATCCGCATGACGCCGACGTGAGCCGGGTGTTCGGTCCCGGCACCGAAAAGAATCTGCTTCCGCCGCACAGCCACATCATCATCGACGCGATGAATCATCAGACGACGCCGTGGGTGCTCGAGGTGATCGGCGTCAAGGATCGACCGACGTGGGACAACATCGCCGCCACACAGAACCTTGGTCAGGTTCGGCTGCTCCAGCTCGCGGACCCGAAGAACGTGCATCTCACGGACGACATTTCAACGAACATCTTCCTCTTCTTCAGGGTTCGTTGATCGATGCGCGCATTGTCTCATAGCGCGATCTCCACCTGGAGAGCCCCGCTGCTGGCGCTGGCCGGCGGCGGGGCGATCGCGCTCGGATCGTGGCTGCCGTGGATGACCTACTTCGCCGGCCTGGTGCCGCTGCGCGGATGGATCGGTTTGAACGGGCGCCTCTTGCTCGGCGCGGGAGTCATCGGGCTCGTCGTCGCAGTGGCGCTTGCACCGCGCCGCGGCGCGCGCACTCGCGGGTACGCCAGGCGCGTTGCCGCCCTGGTCGGACTCGGCGTCGTCGCGGCGGCGGCGTGGCTTCTCCTCGGCGTGTGGGATCTGACTCGCATTCATGCGGCGAACGCCATGGTCGCGCCGCGGCCGGGATTTGGACTCGTCGTCGTGCTGGCTGGCGGAGCGATGCTCTGCGCGTCGGCGTGGCCGGCTGCGAAAACTCGATTGGGGTCTGTCGAGAATCAGTAAGCAGAGGGGTCAGTCGATCCCACGCTGCTTCACTCCGAGCCCTGGCCCATCGGGAATCGCGATTCGTCCACGGGCGATCGTCGCCCCGACGTACGGATCGTCGGTCAGCAACGCCGCGCCGTCGAAGTCTGCATAGTCGAGCAGCGGCGCAAAGTGCGCGGCCGCCGTGATGCCGAGGCTCGTCTCGATCATACAGCCCGCCATCACGCGCATGCCGTGGGCGCGCGCGGTCGCGATCATCTTCAGCGCCTCGCGCAGGCCGCCGCACTTGGAGAGCTTGATGTTGATCCCGTCGACCAAACCCGCGAGCCGGGCGACGTCGGTAGCGACGACGCACGACTCATCGGCGATCACCGGCAGGGCCGACCGCTCGCGCACGAACCGGAGTCCGTCCAGGTCCTGCGCGGCGACGGGCTGCTCGACGTACTCCACGCCGCAATCGGCGAGGACGTCGATCATCGCCAGCGCCTGCTTCGGCGTCCAAGCGGCGTTGGCGTCGACGCGGAGAATCTTCTCGCGCGCCGCCGCACGCACGGTGCGGATGATCTGCTCGTCGCGGTCGGTTCCGAGCTTGACTTTGAGCACCGGATAGTCGGCCGCCTGCGCGATGCGCTGGCGCAGCTCGTCGTCCGACGCGGCGATGGCGATCGTGAAGCTCGACAACGGCGCGCGCGCGGGGTCGAGCCCCCAAAGGCGGTAGAGCGGCACGCCGAGCCGCTTGCCGGCCAGGTCATGGAGCGCGGCACTCAGCGCCGACTTCACGGAACCGTTGAACCGCAGCGCCGCGTTCATCTCGGCTTCCACGTGCTCCAGCGCCCACGGGTCGCAGCGTTCGACGATCGGCGCCAGTCGCGCGAGCGCGGCAAGCGCCGTGTCCGGCGTCTCGCCGTAAAAGCGGTTCGGCGCGGCTTCGCCCCATCCTTCGGTGCCGTCGTGGGCGGTGACGCGGATGCGGATCAGACGGTGTTCGCTCGTGCCGCCTCGGGCAATGACGAACGGATGGGTCGTGTGCACGACGGCCACGTCGTGCGAAACGCGTAGGGTCTCGACCCCGCTCACACCCGGCGCGGTGACAGGCTGCTGAGACGCCGCGCGATCGACGCCACCCGGTACGACGGTCCCGCGTCCGGATCGCCGCGGAGGAAGGCGAGCAGCGCGTCGGCCAGGTCGAAGCCGCGGGCGAAGCGAGTTGCCGGCGCCTTCGCGAGACAGCGCATGACGATGTCCGACAGAGCGGCGGGCACGCGCGTGCTCACCTCGACCGGTGGCACGGCCGGCTCGTGGACCTGCTTGTAGCTCACCGCAAAGGCGTCGGCGCCGTCGAAGGGCGGAAAGCCGACCAGCGACTCATATAAGAGAATTCCAATGGCGTAGAGATCGCTCCGGCCATCGACCAGCTTGCCCATCGCCTGCTCGGGGGACATGTAGTGCGGCGTTCCCATCGCCCGTCCGCTCGCCGTGAGGCGGGCGTGAAAGCGCGCCGTGGCGATGCCGAAATCGGTGAGGCTCGCGTTGCCGTCGACGTCGAACAGCACGTTGTCGGGCTTCACGTCGCGATGGATGACGCCGTGGCGGTGTGCGTAGTCGAGCGCGCAGGCAACCTGCGCCGCAACCGCCGCGGCCGGCGCGGGCTCGACCTGTTTCTGCTTCTGGATAATATGGGCGTGCGCCCCGCCCTCGAGGTACGGCATGACGGTGAACACCACATCGTCGGTCGCGCCGTAGTCGAAGATGCTGCAGATGTGCGGGTGCACGAGCTTGGCGGCGGCTTCGTCCTCGCGCCGGAAGCGTTCGGCCACCTCTTCGTCGCGCGCCAGATGCGGGTGCAACACCGTGATGATGACCCGCCGGATGAGCTGTGCCTGCTCGGCAATGTAGACGTCGGCCATGCCGCCGCCGCCGAGCCGCTTGATCACGCGGTAGCGGTTGCCCGTGGCGCGGCGCAGGCGCGTGAGCTCCTCGTCGGGCCGATCGAACGGTGCGCGGTTGAGCACCGGCAGCGTGTCGGAGCACCGCCCGCAGGCGGCCGACGACGCGCGATTCCAGGTCCCGCAGCTCGGACAGAACACCGGTCAGCCTCCGAACTGCATCCGCACGAAGTCGTACGGCGCCCAGGGGCCGGTCACGTCGAAGTGCAGCAGGTGGTGGGCGTCGTGCTGCTCCTCCACCGCGCCTAGGAACTCCTTCCAAAGGTCGTGCTCGACGAGGAACGCACCGCTGAGGTTGAGACCGGTCACCTCTTCGTGTCGGAGCGTCAACGCGGCGACGGCGTGGCGGCGAAGCGCGCGGAAGGACTCGGCGGCCGCGGCGGCGAGATCGGAGCCCGCCTCGAGCTCATCGGCCTTGCCGTCGGCCCGCACGGCGTGCACGCGCGCTACCTCGCGATCCTCGACGAATTGCAACGCACCGGTCAGCGACACGTAATGGAGCTCCATCCAGCGCTTGAGGACATCCGGCGCGCGGAAGACCACGCCAACCGGTGCGGGCAGGATCGCCGCGCGACGGAACACTTCATCGACGATGGCCCGGTGTCGGTCGATCTCCACCCGGCCAGCCTCATTCAGGGCAAAACTCCCCTGCTCAGAGACGACCGCGCACAGATCCCGAAACGGAATGAGTGTGGCGCCGGCGCCGCCGTCACCCGCGGCCAGGGCTCCATTCTGTGCGTCGCTGAGGGTGATGCCGTGGAGGCAGAGGGCCATGGCGCGGCTCGCGGTGGGACTCGGTTCGGGAATGCTGGGCACGGCTCCGGGGCTCGACCCGGCCGGCGATGCACCCAACAACATGCACGGCCCCGCGCGGAAATGGGACTGGCGGCGCGGTCCCTGCCTCCAGTGCCGACATGCCGAAATCCCTGTCGAGGGCGCGTGCCGCGGGCCGCGCCCGGACCAATCACCCCGGACCGGCGCTCACACCGGCGGCCGCGCGCTGCCGGCGGACGTTTGTCCGATTCTTCCCAGGCGGCTATCGCGACGAGACCTACATCGACTGGGAGCGCGGCTACAAATGGGCCGCCCACGAGCGCTGGCGCGTCGAGCTCGGCGCCTCGGAACTGGAGGGGCTGGTCGGCAGCGGGCAGTTCGAGGAGGCAGCGCGCCGCGCGGTGGCGATCGAGTCGCGCACCAACTTGTTGTTTTCCTTCGAAAAGATGGCGCTGCGCGACGCGGTCCGGAGCACCGCCGGCGCCCGCGCCTTCGCGACCGGGTTGCGGGACTTTCTCTACGGGCGCGGGGACGACGAGGCGCGCTTTGGGCAGTGGTGCGAGACGATCGCCGGCCTTCCGCGCCGCCAGACTCGGGTGCTGACCTGGCCGCTGGTGACGGTGTTCGGCTTCATCGCCCAGCCGGAGCGCCACATGTTCCTCAAGCCGAACGTGACGCGCGAGGCGGCAAGGAAATATGAATTTGAGTTCGAGTATCAGTCGCGGCCGCAATGGGAGACCTACGAAAGCCTGCTGGCGTTCGCCGCCCGGGTGCGTCGCGACACGCTCGACCTGCGGCCGCGGGACATGATCGACTTGCAGTCGTTCATCTGGGTGCAGGGATCGGACGAGTACTGACGGCGCGACCAGGGCGGCGCGAGCCCGGCGGGGGGTGGGGGTGGCGACGCGGCGCTGGCGGAACTCGAGGCGGGATTGTATACATAAGGCGCCGCTCTCCGGAGCCGTCATGCACGGACCCGCAGTCGAGACCTCCCCTGTCGCTTCGTTCGTCGGCCTAGGCGCGTTAGCCGCGGCGATCGCGCTCGCGCCGGCGCCGGCGGCCGCCCAGACCGCGGGCCGCCCCGATGCGCCGCGGCCTGAAGTCGTCCGGATTCTGGTCACCGACACCACCGGCAGACCCGTCGGCACCGCCAGCGCGTCCATCGTCCACGGACTGCAGCAGGTCGTCGCCCAGGGTACGACCGACGAGAGCGGCCAGCGCACGCTCAGCGTCGCTGCCATCCCGGGCGAGTACGACGCCATGGTCCGCAAGAATGGCTACACCCGCGCCGACCGCTTCTTCACTGTCCACGCCGGGGACACCGTCGCCTTGCACTTCGTGC
>JANWLS010000079.1 GCA_025450765.1 Vicinamibacterales bacterium
GCCGATGGACCAGCCTCCTGCGGGTCCGCCGGACATGGCGGCGATGCAGCGTCTGTTCAGGAAATTCGACCTCGAGGTGCTCGAGGGGCATTGATCGCGCCGACTACCCGGCTTTCGGGCCGTTCGTCCGTACGAACGGCCCGAACTCCGGCTTCATGTCACGCCGGAGAGCGGCCTCGACGATGCGGTCGCTGGCCCTCACCAGCGCGGCGAGCTCGGCACGCGAGTGGACGTTCAGCTTCTCGTAGATGTTGACCAGGTGGGTCGAGACCGTGCGTTCGCTGATGCAGAGCCGGTCGGCAATCTCGCGGTTCGCGAAGCCGTGGACGACGTAGCTGACGATCTCTCGTTCGCGGTCGCAGAGCCGTTCGTCCAGCACCGTCTTGAGCTGTCCCTCCGGGATGAGGTGCGCGATGTGAGCCCAGTAGGACTCGTTCTCGCGCTTCACCAGGTGCCGGAGCTCGTCGACCGGAAACTGCTCGAGCAGGTTGATGTCGTGGAGCTTGCTCGCGTGCTCGACGGCGATGGCGACGAGCGTCTCCTCGTCCTCGGCGCTGAGCACCTCGCCGCAAGGCGGACACGTGAGCCTGAGCGTGCGCGTGTCGTGGTCTGGTCTTTCCGACATGGCTGCCTCCCGCCCCACCCCGTTTCGATATTCTCCGCGATCTCCGCGCCTCCGCGCGAGCCTACTCGGGAATCAGCTTCCCCGGATTCATCAGGTTCTGCGGATCGAGCGCCTGCTTGATTTGCCGCATCACGTGGATCGCTTCGCCGTGTTCCGCTGCGGCGTACGCGAGCTTGCCGTAGCCGACGCCGTGCTCCCCCGAGCAGGTGCCGCCCAGGGCCAGCGCCCGTTCGACCATCTGCTCGTTGAGGCGCCGCACCTCGGCGAGCTCCGCCGCCTTCGACGGATCGACGACGAACACCAGGTGGAAGTTGCCGTCGCCGGCATGCCCGACGAGCGCGATCGGCATCGTCGCGCCGGCGTTCGCCTTCTTCGTTTCGAGGATGCACTCCGCGAGCCGCGAGATCGGCACGCACACGTCGGTCGTCCAGGCTTTCGACCCGCGGCGCAGGGCAACCGCGGCATACAGCGCATCGTGCCGCGCCTGCCAGTGTCGCGCCCGCTCCGCGGGGCGCGTGGCCCAGCTGAAGGCGGTCCCGCCGTGCTCGGCCGAGATCTCCTGCACCGCGCGCGCCTGGCCGGCCACGGTCTCTTCGCTCTCGCCGTGGAACTCGAAGAAGAGCGTCGGCTGGAGCGCGTACTCGAGCTTCGAGTAGCGGTTCACGGCATCGAGCTGGGTCTCGTCCAGCAGCTCGATCCGTGCGACCGGGATTCCCAGCTGAATCGTGTTGATGACCGTCTGCACCGCCCCCTCGAGCGTGGCGAACGGGCACACGGCGGCCGAGACGGCTTCGGGCTGCGGATGCAGCCGCAGCGTGATCTCGGTGATCACGCCGAGCGTGCCTTCCGAGCCGACGAACAGGTGCGTGAGGTCGTATCCGGACGCTGATTTCCGCGCACGCCCACCGGTGTGGATGATCCGCCCGTCCGCCAGCACGACCGTGAGGCCGAGCACGTTCTCGCGCATCGTCCCGTATCGCACCGCCGTCGTGCCAGACGCCCGCGTGGCGGTCATCCCGCCCAGCGTGCAGTCGGCACCGGGATCGATGAAGAAGGTCAGCCCGGTGTTCCGGAGGTGATGAGTGAGCTGACGGCGGGTGACGCCGGCTTCGACCGTGGCGTCGAGGTCCTCGACGCTCACGCGCACGATCCGGTTCATCTGGCGCAGGTCGAGACAGATGCCCCCGTGCAGC
This sequence comes from Vicinamibacterales bacterium, assembly GCA_025450765.1. Classification (GTDB taxonomy): domain Bacteria; phylum Acidobacteriota; class Vicinamibacteria; order Vicinamibacterales; family CAVVIG01; genus JAGWRA01. The sequence continues at coordinate 1,819 of JANWLS010000079.1, forward strand.
GCGTGCACATGGCCTTCGAGCGAGGTGCCGGCGCCGAACGGAACGATCGGCAGGCCTTCCCGGGCGGCCAGCCGGACGATCGCCTGGACGTCGTCGGTCGACTGTGGGAAGCAGACGAGATCGGGAAGGGCCGGCGTGTGATACGACTCGCCGTGGCTGTGATGCTCGCGCACGGCCTCGGCGGCGGATACGCGATCGCCGAGCCTGGGGCGCAGGTCGTCCAGTACCCGGGCGATGGACGCTGATCGCTCGCTAGCGGAGGTGGCCGGGCTCACAACTAATCGCTGTATCTCAACGCATGCGTCTCGCGGGCGTACCGCCCGTCCGCCCGCGGCATGAACGTGTGGCAGTGGTCCATCTCGCCGCCGTAGATGTGCAGCGTCACCGACGAGGAATCCGGCAGCGCGTTGGCGAGCATGTGGTATTCGAACGGGGGAATCAGGCAGCCCGCCGTGCCGACCGCGGCCGACAGGCTCCCCTTTTCCACGAACCGGCACGCATCGCCGGCATCGTCCAGCAGATCGAACTGGCGCACCGTCATGCGGCCTTCGACGACCCCTTCCACGCACCAGATGCCCGCATGGTCGTGCAGCGGCGTCCCCTGCCCGGCGCCCCAGGTCATCACGACCGCGGTGTAGCGCCCGCCCGGGTCGCGATGGAGTAGTCGCCGCGCGTACCCGTCAGGGCACGGGCGACAGAGCTGGGTGGGAAGCTGAAGTGCGTGCTGCTGAATGAGGGTTTCGAGCGTCCGCTTGACGCCAGCGGTGATCGCCGCCGGGTCGCCCGCGTGGCCGACGACCTCGTCGAGCTGCTGGATCAGATCGCGACACTGCGGCTGCGGCACGACGGACCTCCCTGCGCGACTAGAAGATTCCGAGCTGGAGCTTGGCTTCCTCGCTCATCCGCTCCTTGTCCCACGGTGGTTCCCAGACGATGTCCAGCTTCACGCCCTTCACCCCGGGCACTTGCCGGATCTTGTCTTCCACCTCGAGCGGCAGCGACTGCGCGGCCGGGCAACCGGGCGCGGTGAGCGTCATCCGGATGCCGACTACGCGCTCGGTGTCCACAAGGATATCGTAGATGAGGCCCAGCTCGTAGATGTTGACGGGAATCTCGGGGTCGTAGACGGTGCTGAGCACGTCGAGGATCCCCGGCTTGAGCTCCAGGACGGCGAGTGGATCGTTCACCATGCCGGCCGTCTTCAACTCGTCGCTGGCGGGGTCGGCACTGGGGCGGGTCAAGGCGCCAAAATCCCAATCGGGCATGTCTTACTCCGTTGAAACAGGGTCGCTGGCCGACTGCACGGCGGCGCGCATGGCGTGCCAGGCGAGGCTGGCGCACTTCACGCGGACGGGAAATTCACGGACGCCGGCGAACACCGCCAGCTTGCCGAGCAGGTCGGCGTCGGCCGTGGCTTCCATCGGCGCCGTCACCATGTCGTGAAACCGGTCGAACAGCGCGCGCGCCTCCTCGAGGGTGCGGCCCTTCACGATGTCGGTCATGAGCGAGGCCGAGGCCTTCGAGATCGCGCAGCCGGCGCCCTGGAAGCCCGCGTCCTGGATGACGCCGTCCTCGACGCGCAGATACACCGTGAACCGATCGCCGCAGAGCGGATTGAAGCCCTCGGCGTGGCGATTGGCGCCGGACGGAACCTGATAGTTCCGCGGCCGCTTGTTGTGGTCGAGGATGACTTCCTGATACAGCTCGGTGAGCTCCGACATCAGGCGAAGACCTCCCGCACCTTCCTGAGCGCGCGGATCAGCGCGTCGATATCCGACCGCGTGTTGTAGACCGCGAGCGAGGCGCGCGCCGTCGCCGGGATGCCGAAGCGTTCCATCACCGGCTGCGCGCAGTGATGGCCGGTGCGGATCGCGACGCCTTCCCGATCGACGATCGTCCCGATATCGTGCGGATGCACGCCATCGAGCACGAACGACAGGATGCTCGCCTTGTGGCGGGCGGTGCCGATGAGCCGGAGCCCGGGCACCTCGTTCAGCCTCGCCGTCGCGTACTCCAGCAGGTCGCGCTCGTGCACGGCGATGCGATCCAGGCCGATGCCGCGGATGTACTCGACCGCGGCGCCCAGGCCGACCACGCCGGCGATGTGCGGCGTCCCTGCCTCGAACTTGTGCGGGAGATCGTTGTAGGTCGTCTTCTCGAAGGTGACCGACCGGATCATGTCGCCGCCGCCCTGATAGGGCGGCATCGCCTCGAGGAGCGCCTGACGGCCGTACAGCGCGCCGATGCCCGTCGGGCCGTACAGCTTGTGACCGGTGACGACATAGAAGTCGCAGCCGAGCGCCTGCACGTCCACCGGCATGTGATAGGCCGCCTGGGCGCCATCGACCAGCACCGCCGCCCCGTGGTGATGCGCCATCTCGACGATCGTCGGGATCGGGTTGACGGTGCCGAGCGCGTTCGAGAGATGCGTGACGGCGACCAGCCGCGTCCGCTCAGTGAGCAGCCGCTCCATCTCGTCGAGCCTGAGCTCGCCCTCGTCCGTGATGGGCACCACGCGAAGGATCGCGCCCGTCCGCTCGCAGAGCAGCTGCCAGGGGACGATGTTGGAGTGGTGCTCCATGCCGGTGATCACGATTTCATCGGCGGCCCGGACCTTCAGCCGCCCGAAGCTCTCGGCGACCAGGTTGACACCCTCGGAGGCGTTGCGCGTGAAGATGATTTCGGACGCATGTGCGGCGTTCAGGAACCGCTGCACGCTGACCCGGCCCGCCTCGAAGGCGTCGGTCGCTTCCTGGCTGAGCAGGTGCACGCCCCGATGCACGTTGGCGTTCGATCCGGTGTAGTAGCGAAACAGCGCGTCGAGCACCGGCTGCGGCTTCTGCGTGGTCGCCGCGTTGTCCAGGTACACGAGCGGCTTGCCGTGCACGCGACGGCCGAGGATCGGGAAATCCTCGCGGACCCGCTCGACGTCGAGCACATCCGGCTGGGGCTTCACGCCGATGCCGCTCATGCGCGTCCTCCGGCCGTCTCGCCGAGACGGCTCAATTCCCGCGTGAGCCGCTCCGACAGGATGTCGCGCAAGCGCGTCTGCACGCCCGGAATCCGGACGCCATCCACCAGGTCGCCCGCGAAGGCGTGGATCAGCACGGCCCGGGCTTCCTGCGCGCCGAGCCCGCGCGACCGCAGGTAGAAGATCGCGTCGTCGTCCAGCTGGCCAATCGCGGCGCCGTGCGTGCACTTCACGTCGTTGGCGAAGATCTCGAGCTGCGGCTTCGTGTCGATCATCGCCTGGTCGGTGAGGAGCAGCGCCCGGTTCGTCTGCTTCGCGTCGGTCTGCTGCGCGTCCTGCCGGACGATGATCTTGCCGTTGAACACGCCGCGGCTGCGGCCGCCGAGCACGCCCTTGAAAATCTCCAGGCTCGTGCCGTGCGGCATCGCATGATCGATCGTGGTGTGGTTGTCCACGAGCTGCTGCGCCATGGCGAGGTACAGCCCGTTCAGCACGCAGTCGACCCCTTCGCCGGCCATGCGCACCGTGATGTCGTTGCGCAGCAGCGCGCCGGAGAGGGCGAATGTCTGCGCGCGGAAGGCGCTGCTGCGCGCCGCCTCGACCTGCACGACGCCGACGTGGAACGCGGCGTCGCTTTCGAGCTGGATCCGGCAGTGCTCCACGACGGCATGCTCGCCGAGGGAGACCTCCGTGACCGCGTTGGTGAAGTACATCGTGCCCGGCGTGCCGGCGTACACCTCGACAATCCGCGCCTGGCTGTCGGCACCGGCCTCGACCAGCAGCCGCGGATGCGACATCGTCGCCCTCTGATCCGGACTGGACACGAACAGCACCTGGATCGGCTGCTCGATGGCCACATGCGGGGCGATCGTCAGGCTCGCGCCATCGGCCAGGAACGCCGTGTTCAGCGCGGTGAACGCGTGTCCGTCGACGGGCGCGACTCGCGCAAGCGAGGTGTCCCCGGCGGTCGCCAGGTGGTGCAGCGCGGGCCCGAGCGGACCGAGCGAGACCCCGTGCGGCAGCGAAGCCGCCGGGGTCGAGAGCGCCGGGGCGTAATATCCGTTGACGAACACCAGGCGGATGGCGACGTCGGCGAACGTCCACGGCTCGATATCGGCCGCCGTCAGGTGCGCCGGCTCGGCGAGCGGAAAGCGCGACTCCGCGATCGGCGCGACGTTCGTGAAGCGCCATTCCTCGAGCCGCGTGCCGGGAAAGCCGAGGTCGAGAAAGCGATCGAAGGCCTGCCGCCGGGCCGCGCGAAGCCACGCCGGCTGTCCGGCCGCACGCGCCGCCTCGGTGCGCTCCCATTCAGCGGCATAGGCCGTCGTCTGGCCGATGGGGGCGGGGCGCTCTGCGCGGCCGGGCGACGCGGCCGCGAGAGAAGTGGCGGGGGATTCGGACGCGTGAGGCATGTCAGCACCGCTCATGCGCGCGCCGCCTCGCCTTCGATCCAGCCGTACCCCTTCGCTTCGAGCTCCTCGGCGAGCTCCTTGCCGGCCGACCGGACGATCCGGCCGTCGGCCAGCACGTGCACGAAGTCGGGGACGATGTAGGTGAGCAGGCGCTGGTAGTGCGTGACGACGATCGTCGCCCGCTCCGGGCTGCGCATGGCGTTGACGCCGTCGGCGACAACCCGGAGCGCGTCGATGTCGAGCCCGGAATCGGTTTCATCGAGGACGGCGAGCGCCGGCTCCAGCACGGCCATCTGGAAGATCTCGTTCCGCTTCTTCTCGCCGCCCGAAAACCCTTCGTTCACCGGCCGGTTCAGGAAGGCGGCGTCCATCTCGAGCCGCTTCATCGTGCTCTTCACCAGCGTGAGGAACTCCATCGCGTCGAGCTCGGGCTGGCCGCGGTGCCGGCGAACGGCGTTGAGCGCCGCCTTGAGGAAGTAGGCGTTGTTCACCCCGGCGATCTCGACCGGGTACTGAAACGCCATGAACACACCTTCGCGGGCGCGCACCTCCGGATCCATCGCGAGCAGGTCCTGCCCCTTGAACGTGACGGTCCCTTCCGTGACCTCGTAGCCCGGATGGCCGGAGAGGGCGCGGGCCAGCGTGCTCTTGCCGGAGCCGTTGGGCCCCATGATGGCGTGGACTTCGCCGGCGTTGACGTTGAGAGAGAGGCCCTGGAGGATGTCTTTGCCTTCGGCCTTGACGCGGAGATCGTTGATTGAAAGAAGCATGATTAACCGACTGATCCTTCTAGACTTATTGACAGGAGTTTTTGCGCTTCGACGGCGAATTCCATCGGCAGTTCGCGGAAGACTTCCTTGCAGAAGCCGCTGACGATCATGTTCACGGCGTCCTCGGTCGCGATGCCGCGCTGGCGGCAGTAGAAGATCTGGTCCTCGCCAATCTTGGACGTGGATGCTTCGTGCTCGACCTTCGCCGACGTGTTCTTGATTTCGAGATACGGGAACGTGTGCGCGCCGCACTTGTCGCCGATCAACAGCGAGTCGCACTGCGAATAGTTGCGCGCGCCGTGCGCGTTCTTGCCGATCTTGACGGCGCCGCGATACGTGTTCTGACCAAAACCGGCGGAAATACCCTTGGAGACGATCGTGCTCCGGGTGTTCTTGCCGATGTGGATCATCTTCGTGCC
>JANWLS010000080.1 GCA_025450765.1 Vicinamibacterales bacterium
GTCTTCGTCGCGAACGTCACCAGAAACCCGCGGTAGATCATGCCGCCGCGCCCCTGCACGGCCGTCGGCACAAAGCTCTCGATTTCGCCGAGTGGCGACAGGCTCTCCGCGTAATCCTGCACGGCCTGGTTCGTGAAGTACGCATTGGCGTTCGGGGTGAACAGCGATCGATCGATCTTGCCCGCTCGCAGATCGTCGAACACCTTTCGCGCGAGCGCCGCCTGGCGCTGATCCGTCGGGCTGTCGTGACGCAGCCGCGCGCGCGTGACGCGCTGGCCGATCTGCGAGGCCGCCGATGCCGCATCCTGGTTGGTCAGCACCGTCACCGCCATCTTGTCGTCCGGAAGGACGATGTTCTCCGATGTGAAGCCGGATGTCTCGCCGCTGTGCTCCAGCTCCCGATGCCCATCCAGGCTGAGCACCTCGAGGCCGAGCCCGTAATGCGTGCCGAGCCCATTCTTCAAGCGCACCTCCGTTTCGAGCTCGCGATAAGACGAGGGCTTCAAGAGCGACTCGTTGATGATGGACAGATTCCACTTCGCGAGATCCGACGACGTCATCGCCAGCTCGAAGGCGGCGAACCCCCAGCCGCGTCCGGTCACCGGCGCCGGTCGGGCTGGACCGAGCGCGTAGCGGAAGTATCCGCTCGGTTGATCGGCCGGAATGGGCCGTCCGTCCGAATCGACGGCGCTCTTCAACCCAAGCGGCTGCAGGATGTGCTGCTCGAGAAAATTCCAGAACGGCATCCCGGAGGCCTTCTCGACGATCAGCCCGGCGATGGTGAAGTTCGTGTTGCTGTACTGCCATTTCGTCCCCGGATCGAAGTCGAGTGGCCGCCGCGCCCAGCCGTCCAGGATCTGCTCGGGGGTGATGGGCTTCATCATGGCCGGCGGCACATAGTCCTGCGGCCAGAAGTCCTGGTAGCCGGACGTGTGCGAGAGGATCTCGCGGATCGTCACCTCGTTCCCGCGCGTCAGGCCCGGCACATACCTGCCCACCGGATCGTCGAGCGAGAGCTTCCCCTGCTCCTCGAGCAGCAGGATGCACGACGCCGCGAACTGCTTGCTCACCGATCCGATGCTGTAGCGCATCGTGGGCACGGCCGCGAGCGCGGGCGACAAGCGCGCCTTTCCATATCCCTGGGCATACACCAGCGCGTCGCCGCTCACCACCGCGACCGACGCACTCGGCACGCCGGTCGCCTCCAGCACGTCGTGCGCAATCTGGTCGACCTGCCCCTGCAATCCGACGGGTGGCGCCGCCGTCTGGGCGCGCGGAGCCACGACGGCCAGGCACAACAGGAGCGCGGAAAGCGACAGGAAGACCAGGACGCGTCGAGTCATGGCCGCATTCTGGACTGCGAACGGCGCGGTGTCAAAAGCGAGTCAGCGCGGCGTGGGGCCGCTCGCCGTCGCGTCGAAGTTCAGCGCGAGACCATAGGGCAGGTAGGCAAGCTTGTCGTGATCGACGAGCGGAAACACCCCGGCCTCCGGGATGTGGAATTCGAGAATCGCACCCGATCCGGCCGGTACGCCGTAGGTCTGGATGTCGTGCACCCACGTGCTCCCAAGCGACACCCGGTCGAACATCGATCCCACGACGTGAACGGACGCCACGCCCGGACCGACGTTCACGAAGTAGAGGCGCACGAGGTCACCCGGGCTCACGCGGACGGGCGCATTGTCCAGGCGGCCGTTGAACATCGAGAACTCCTCGTCGTTCCTCTGGCTGCGGCCCGGATCGGTGCCCGGAATCAACCCCTGCGCGTCGGGCTTGCCGTAGACGGCGTCCTCGACGACCGCCAGCTCACGAGCGGGCGGCAGCGGATCGCGCGGGTACACGATCATCGCGCCGTGCAGGCCACTCTTGATGTGGAGATCGGTCACAGGCCCGGCCGAGCAGTGATACATGTAGACGCCCGGCGTCTCGACGGTGCTCGTCAGCGTGAGCGTGGTCCCGGGCGCCGTCGGACCATATTTGCGGGAATCGATCCGGAACGCGTGCGTGTCGAAGCCGTGCGAGATGGTCCCCTTGTTGTGCACGTGCACGGTGACCACATCGCCCTGGCACACCTCGAGCGCGGGCCCGGGAATCCGGCCGTTGTACGTCCAGGCGCCGAAGGACAGACCCATCCCGAGATCCAGGCCCTTCGTTTCGATGACGTTCAGATCGAAGGTTTTCTCGTGAGGACCGGCGCAGGTTTTCTGCTGGCCGGCCAGCGGGGGCATGTTGCGGGTGGAGAGCGGTGAGCCGGCCGAAGCGGCGTCAGAACAACCGCCGCAGCCGGCGCACAGAAGCGCGAGGAAGAGGAGGATACATGTGGAGCCCCGCATCCTCCTCTTATCTTATCGTCTTAGCGCGGGCCGCCGCCGGTGCTCTGCCCCTTCGGCTGATAGAGCGATGCGGGTGGCGGCGCCAGCCTCGGCGCGCCCGCCTTTTCCCAGGCGTTGTATCGCATTCTCAGCGTCTTCACCGGATTGGCGCTCTCGCCCGGCTTGATCCCGGTCTTCGGGTTCTCATCGTCGGTGACGCTGAGATAGGCGTAGTACTTGCCGTCGTTGAACGACTGCCCGAGCTCGTCGCCCTTCTCGGCGATCAGGATGTAGGCCACGTGGGCGGTCATGTTGTCGCACGGGACGAATTCGAGCGGGTTCGTGCCGCAGTTGCAGCGATGGTCGCCGCCGTTCGCGTCCGCCGCGCCCATCGCCGCCATCACGCGGTCCGCCATCGACCCGGTCGCTCGGGTAAAGGCGAGCGCGGCCTTGTAGACCACGTCCCGGCCGAGCAGCGTATTCCCCTGGACCTGGCAATACATGTCACCGACCTGGACCTCGTAGAAGAGCGACGAGCGGCCGTTCTCGGTCCCGTTGAACCCCGCGTTGTTGTTCCGGCTGGTAATCGTCTTCCCGTTCGGCATTTCGAGGATGCCGAACTGCCGCCGCTCGATGTTCGGATCCTTCTGCAGCATCTTGAGGATGTCGGGCGGCGGCGTCCCCTTCTTCAGCTCGTTGTAGACGAGCATCTGGTTCTGCCGGGTATTGTCGACGCCCGCCTGGCAGGCGGCCACCCCGATGCCGGGGACGACGACGGCCTGGATATCCATCAGGTCGCGTGCGGCCATGGCCTGGCCGTTGGCCTGCCGCCGCGGAAAGCCTTCCTCGCGCACGCAGGTTGCCGACGCGATGATGACTTCGCCGGTGCGCGAGTTGAGCGCGATCACCGACCAGGTGGCGTACGCGCTCGAATGCACCATCAACACGAGCGCTACCGCTAACAGGATCTTTTTCATTTGAGCCCTCCGCCAGGTGTGGTGGTCGCCAGCTCGACGAGGCGCTTGAACTCGCCGAGGTCCCGCATGCTCGCAAAGATCGGATCGACCAACGCTTCGCGAGCCAGGTGCGGGTGCAGCCGGATCGCCTCGCGCAGAGGCACCAGCGCCATCAGCGGCCGGTTCGCCTGCGCGTAGCGCTGCGCGAGCGCATAATGCAACGTATCGCTGTTCGGTTCAATAGCGAGCGCCTTGCGCGCGGTGGCGATCGCCTCGTCGAACCTGCCCGCCTTGGCCTGCGCGGCCGATTCGTCCGTGAGCTTGCGCGGCACGCCCAGCGTGATGTCCAGCAGGCGGTGCAGCTCCTTGAACGGATCGATCGTATCGTCCACGCGGATGTCGACGATGCGCTCGACCGTGGCGTTGGAGCCAGGCGCCACCGGCCGGACGACCAGGATGCCGCCCGACTGCATGCCGCGCGAGTCGCCGCCGGCCGACTGGCCCGCATCGAGCGCCGCCATCAGGCGCTCGGCCATCGAGCCGGTGCCGTGCGCGTAGGCGTTCGCCATGTTCTCGAGCACCTGTTTGCTGGCGAGCGTATTCCCCTGCACCGAGAAGTTCGTCCCGGTGATGTGGCCGGCATAATCGCCGAAGTGGATCGGATCCTTCGGATCGGCATCGCGATCGATCACCCGCTTGCCGGTATAGACGGCCGAACGGCCGTTCGCGTCGATGACGGCGACCTGCCGTGTGTCGCGGCCGGGATCCTCGTCGGTGAGCCGCTTCACGACGTCAGCCGGTGAGAGCCCCTGCTTCAGCAGTTCGATCGCCTTCGGCCCATAGAGCCGGTTCGCCGCCGCCTGCGTCGCCACGGCGCCGATTCCCGGGATGGCGTAGGGAACGGCCGCACCCGCGCCGAACGCGTGCGACTGCACGGCGACGCCGAATTCGTGCGTCGCCGGGTCGTAGGCGATGATGGAAAAGGTCGCAGAGGCGACGCGCGGAACCGATAGCAGGACCGCCAGCACCAGCGCGGTCGTGAGGGATCGCGTCAGGGTTCTGCGCGTCACGCCTTGCTCCCCATCTTCAGTGTCTTTTCCAGGTCCGGGTTCACGGTGTGCCACGTCGTCGCCTGCTCGTAGGCGAGCCCGACGCGCAGCAGCGCCGCCTCTTCATAGAGGCGACCGGTGATCATGATCGCCTGCGGCATCCCGTTCACGAAGCCGCACTTCAGCGCGATCGACGGGTGCCCCGTGAAATTGGTGATCGTGAGGCCTGCGCTCCGCGACGGCGAGACGAACACGTCGTAGTGCGCCATGAGCGCGCCCATCTGCCGCATCAGCAGCCGCCTGGCCTGCTGCGCGCGCAGGTACTCGACAGCCGGGATGAACCGTGCGTAGCGGAAGGTGTTGGGCCAGTCGTTCGGCCCCTGCTGCACCATCTCGTTCACGCGGCCGCTGCGCGTCAGCTCGTCGAAGGCGGCGCCCGCTTCCGCATCGGAGCAGAATTCGAGGGCGCGCGCCGGAAAGTCCGGCAGCTCCACCGGCTCGAGCGTCGCGCCGGCCCGCCGCAAATCGTCGAGGGCCGCGTCGAGCACCGCTTTCTGCTGCGGCCAGGTGTCCGGCTCGTTGCCGCGCCGGGCCGGCGCCTTCTCGAACTCGGACTTGATGTAGGCGATCTTCAGGGACGACAGGGGCAGGTCGGGGTTCCAGTTGAACGGCGCGTCGACCACCGTCGGATCGTGCGCGTCGGAGCCGTAGATGGCATTCAGCACCAGCGCGCAGTCTTCCACGCTCCGCGCCATCGGCCCGAGCTTGTCCATTGTCCAGTTCAGCGTCATCGCGCCGTAGCGGCTCACGCGGCCGTACGTGGGCCGCAGGCCGGTGACGCCGCACTGGCTGGAGGGACCCATGATCGAACCGAGCGTCTCGGAGCCGATCGAGAAGCCGACGAGGCCCGCGCCGGTTGCGGCGCCCGGACCGGCCGAGGATCCACCCGAGCTCTTCTGGACGTTCCACGGATTGCGCGTCGATCCGCCATACCAGGTGGCGCCCTGTGCGAGCGCACCCATCGACAGCTTCGCCACCAGCACGGCGCCGGCGTCACGCAGGCGCTCGACGACCGTGGCGTCGATGTCAGGAACCTGGTGCTCGTACGGCTTCGCGCCCCAGGTGGTGCGGATGCCCTTGGTGGCGAGCAGATCCTTGCCGCCCCACGGGATGCCGTGCAGCGGCCCGCGGTAGCGCCCGGCGCGGATCTCGCGATCGGCCTCGGCCGCCTGCGCGAGCGCGAGATCTTCGGTGAGCGTGATCACGCACTGCAGCGCGGGCCCGTACTTCTTCAGCCGGGCGAGATACATCTTCGTCAGGTCGGTCGACGACACCTGGCGCGATTCGAGGAGCGGCGCGAGCGCGATGATCGGCGCAAAGGCCAAATCGTCAAGGGCCGAGCCTGCCTTCACAGCCGGCCGCGAAACCTTCAACTTCGCGTGGCGCGTCGACGGACCGCTCGGCGCCTCGCCAACCAGGTATGGACGGAAGGTGACCGCCGGCTCCGTCGCGCCGTCGAGCGAGAGCTTCCGCAGCTCCTCGTATTCGGCGAGCTGGTTGGCGGCGCCCTTGAGCGCCATCTGGTCCTGGCCGTCCGTGAAGTGGACGCCGTCGAGCGCCTCGGCCGCCTTGAGCGCGGACGCATCGAAGGGCTCCGTCGAAGAGGCGGGCTGCTGCGCCGCCGCGGGCGCAGCGGCCAGGCCAACGGCCACGGCCGCCGGCACGGTCTTCAGAAAACGGCGGCGGGAAACGTCGTTGTCGGATGGGTTGTTCATGCGGGAAGTGTAGCGCGGGGGCTGAAGCCCCCGCGCCTGTTTTTTGCTACGGGAATTGCGGCGGCGGCACCCGCTTCTTGGTCGCCTGCTCGAACGCGTACGCGAGCCCAATCAACTTCGGCTCGCTGCACGCCATGCCGGTGAAGCTCACGCCCGAGGGCGCCGGCTTCGCGTTGAACCCCGGCGGGAACGGCGTCGGCTTCGGCGCGCCCGGGAAGTTGCGCTGACGTGCCATCGGATCGTTCGGGATGAAGCCGAACGGCACGATCACCGTCGGGTAGCCCGGCTTCGCGCCGATGCCGGCACTGCTCGCCCCCGGGAAGAGCAGCGCGTCGAGCTTGTCCTGCTTCATCACGGCGTCGATGCCGTCCGTGCCGGCGAGCTCGATATCCCTGGCGCGATCGGCCTCGTAGCGGGCCTTGTCCTTCACCAGGTCCATCTGGTCAGAGATGTCGAGCTCCGACTGGCCGTACTTGATCGCATCCGCATCCTTGTGCGCGAGGTTCCACTCGCGCAGCTCGGTCAGCGTCTTGACCGGTGCGGTCGGCCCGAGCGTCGCGAGGAACTTGTTGAAGTCGCGCTTCATCCCGTACTTCAGCACCGTGCTGCAGTCGGCGTCCTTGCCCTTGGCATGATTGGCGCCCGAGCACTGGTTGAACTCGAGGAAGTTCTTCTTCGGATCCTTCTCGAGGATGCTCGGGATGTTCGCCGGATCGACGATGATCGCCCCCTGCTGCTTCAGGATGGCGATCGCGTCGGCCATCAGCTTCGACTGCTCGGGCGAGAGGCCGCCGCGCGGATCGGTGGTGTCGGTCGGCGACGCGACGGGATCGTAGTAGAACGCGCGCGGAATCCCGATGCGCGCCCCCTTGAGGGCGTCGGCCTTGAGATACACCGTGTAATCGTGGTTCGGCGGCGCCTCGCAGCGCGACGTCATCGGGTCGTTCTTGTCCGGATTGCTGCTCTCCAGCGCGCCGAGCAGAATCGCGGCGTCAGCGACCGACTTCGCCATCGGACCGGCCGTATCCTGGTCCGCCGTGATCGGGATGACACCCCACCGGCTCACGCGGCCGACCGTCGGCTTGATGGCGGCGAGCATGTTCGCGTTCGACGGCCCGAGGATCGAACCTGACGTCTCGGTCCCGATGTTCGCCGCCCAGAAGTTCGCGGCCGTGCCGATGCCCGAGCTCGAACCCGCCGGGCTGAGCGCCGGCCGGCGGTCCTTGGCGCGCGGGTCCATCCGCGGATCGTAGGGGTTGTAGCCCTGGCCGCGCACGGCGTTGTAGTTGCCGGGCATCGGCGTCGGGAAGCCCGCCACCCAGTTGGCCAGCTCGGATAGCGTCGTCTTGGCGATGATCACCGCGCCGGCGTCCTCGAGATTCTTCACGAGCGTCGCTTCGTAGGGCGGGACGTACCCGTCAAAGGCGAGCGCGCCGCCGCTCGTCGGCATCTCGGTCGTGAGGATGTTGTCCTTGAGCGCCACCGGGATCCCCTGCAGCGGCCCGCGGATATGCCCTTCGGCCCGCTCCTTGTCGCGCTCGTCGGCGTCCTTCAGCGCGTTCGGGTTCACGTAGATGGTCGCGTGCAGCCGGTTCTCGTACATCCCGATGCGGGTCAGGTACTGCTCGACCAGCTCGTGGGAGGTGACGCGGCCATCGGCCATCGCCTTCTCCATCTCGGGAATCGTCGCTTCGACGACCGTGAACGGCTTGGCCGCCGAGGCCGCCGGTTTGGCGGGCGTGGCGGCGCCGCTGCAGGCCTGGAGGCCGACAAGCAGGCCTCCGACGGCGGCCGCTGAGATGAAGCCTGTCATCATTCGCTTCATAAAGATGGGTCCTCGCTTATGGGTCATTCAACAACAGTGAGCATTGTTCAGCGGCGCCGGGGCCCCACCCCCGGCGCGAACTGACGCTGATACCTCGCTCAGGCTTCGCTTGGCCTTCGCCCTTCGAGAAGCTCAGGGCGAGCCTGAGCCAAGTCGACGGCTCGCTCGGTATGGCCGCAGGCGCTTCCCGCCCGCGGCCCGCGGCCTGTCGCCTGTGGCCCGCCTCCTAGAACTCGAACCGCAGCCCCAGTTCCGCCGTGCGCGGCTGGAGGGTGGCAATAATTTCGTTGAAGCTGCTGCCGTTACGCAAGTTGAAATTGGTGACGGCGTTCGAGTTGAACAGATTGAAGAGATCGAGCATCACCGTCAGCCGGTGGGCGCCGAAGGTGAACGCGCGGTCGACCCGCAGGTTCGTCAGCGGCGTCGTGTCGGACTGGTTGTTGTCGATGTTCTCCAGGAAGAACGTCTGCGTCCCGGCGTTCGGCAGCCTGGCGCTCACCAGCCGCGCCCAGGGCCAGCCGCTCTGCACCTGCATGTTCAGGCCGACGCCAATCTGGTACGGGAACACGTAGTTGCCCGAGACGTGCGCCTGCCAGTTGGTGCTCGTCTGCCGGTTGCTGACCGTCGGGTACACGTTCTGGAAGTAGCCGACGCCCAGCGGATCGGACCCGAACGGGCTGCCGCTCGAGCTGTTCTGCCGCAGCTCGTTGCGCCAGACGTAGTCGAAGCTGCTGTCGAGGAAGAAGCCGCCGGTGAAGCGCTTGTTGAAGGCGAGCTCCATCGTGTCGTAGTTGTAGGAGCCGCCGCCGACGCTGTCGGGGACGTTCGCCATCTGGTTCTGCACGATCCCTTTCAGTGACGTCGGCACGTCCATCAGGTTGAAGTCCTGCGTCCCCTGCGCCGCTCCCGTCTTGCTGCCGTCATAATTGTACAGGGTCACCGGAACCGTGATCGGCACGTTGAACTGCCCGTCCCGCGCCTGGTTGAACGTCGCGTACTCGTTCCGCTGCATCTTCCGGACGTAGGCGACCGTCAGCGATGATTCGCCCCAGAACTGCCGCTCGTAGGACAGGTCGACTTCGTCCGTGTGCGGCACCTGCATGTTCGGGTCGATCGTCGTGCTCGTGCCGCCGCTCGTGGCCACCAGCGTCCCGAGCTCCTGCGGCCCATCGTAGAGACCGTTCGCGTTCGAGTCGTTGAAGATGTAGGTCCTCGAGCTCGGCCCGACCGGATCGACCGACGCGAGCTGGGCGAGGTTGTCGTAGTAGCGGCCGTAGAACGCCTTCACGACCGACGTGCCGTTCCCCTTCGGATCCCAGCTCACGCCGATGCGCGGGACGACGTTGTTGCGGACGAAGATCGTCGCGCCCGGAATGGTCTGCGCGGTGAAGATATCGGTGAGCACCGGATCGCTCTTGCCCGCCAGGTAGTACGGCCGCTGCCGGTCATACCGGACACCGGCCGTCACTGTGACGTGGCTCGATGCCGTCCAACGGTCCTGGAAATACAGCGCCGCCCGCCGGTTCACGTCGTTCGGACCGTTCCAGGCGGAACCGAGCGTCGACGGGTCGCCGAAGTTGTACAACCGCACTTCGTTCGGCTGGCCGTTCAGGTCGAGATACAGGATGTTGCCAGACGAGGCATCCGAGCTGTTGATCTCGCGATCGTTCAGCCACTCGAAGCCCGCCTTCAGGTCGTGGCTGCCGTGCTTCGTCGGCAGGAAGTAGGTGAGCGTGCCGAACACCTGCGGCTTGTTCCGGACGATCTGGAACGGGCCGTTGCCGTTGAACACGGCCGCGCCGGAGCCAGTCTGCAGCCCGGTGCCGAGGTCGATCCGCGGCGGATTGGCGCGGTAATCGCTGACGCCGTCCTCGTTGAAGTGATAGCCGAAGTCGCCGATGTACAGCTCGCTCAACACCCGGTTGCTCCACACGCGCTCTTACTAGCCGGTGTACATCCAGCTGTAGCTCTCCTGGAGGACGCTGGCATCGGGCCGCGTCAGGGCCGACAGGCCGCGGTTCGGCGTCTTCAGGCCGCCATACTGGTAGTAGCCGATCACGGTGTCCTTCGAGCTCGCCTTCCAGGTCTCCTTCGTCGTGTAGTTGTTGTAGATGCCCTGGTACAGCGCCTGGCTCGGCGGAATCCCGGAGATCGCTTCGTCGATCCGGAAGTGGTTGTACGCGGCAAAGAACCAGAGCTTGTCGCGCTTGATCGGTCCACCGAGATCCACGTGCCCTTCCCAGAACAGGTGGTTCGGCAGGCCGGTGAATCCGCGCGCGCTCGTGGCCTCGTCCACGTTGTTCCCCACGAACGAGCCCGGCTCGTACGAGAGGTTGTAGAGACCCTTGAACGTGTTGCCGCCGCTCTTGATCGTCGAGATGACGGCCGCGCCCGGCGTGTTCATCGAGACGTCCTGGCCGGCGGCGCTCGTGGAGATCTCGTTCTGCGAGTAGTAATCCTGGTAGAAGCCCGTGCCGCCGGTCCCTTCAGTCGTGTCCACGCCCTCGGTGACGATGCGGGACTGACGACGGACGCCGAAGGCCTCGTAGCTGCTCTGTTCGCTCTTGTGGCTGCCGCCCACGTCGAAGCCTTCCATGCGGACACCGGGCGAGCGCGCGAGCGCGCCCCACAGGTCAGTCGACGTCGGCACGGTGATCAGCTTCTGCGTGTTCATCGTCGAGCCGACCGCCGTCGACTGCGTATCGACCACGGGCGCTTCCGCCGTCACCGTCACGTTTTCCTTCACCGACGCGAGCTGCAGCTCCGCGTCGACCGTGAGGGTCTCGTTGATGGCGAGGACGATGTTCGATCGGGTGAAGGTCTGGAAACCTGGCAGGACGAACGACACCGTGTACGTACCGGGAGGAAGCGACGGGAACCGGTAGGCCCCGTTGGTCTCCGTGACCGCCGTCTGCGATCCGATCAACGCCGGCGAGGTGGCCGTCACCGTGACGCCTGGCAAGACAGCTCCCTGGGCATCCTTCACGGTGCCGGTGAGATGGCTGGTGATGTTCTGCGCCAGGGCGCGGCCGGTCGACGGCCCGCCCAGCATCATCAACACGAGTGACACACCGATCGCAATGCGCTGACATACCCTCTGCATGTGGGCTCCCTCCGAAATCGCCGTTGCGGTCACAAAAAATTCCGCAGTAATCAAAGCGCGTTTGTACTTCAGGAAGCGGCTTCTGTTTTCACAAAGGTTTGTAATTTCTTTTTGACAATTCGGTGGGTTGGAGAGGGCGCGACGGAAAGATGAATGATCGGACGTCGCGCTTCGGGAGTTTCAGCGGAGGGAAACCTTGCCGGATCCGATGTCGACGAGAAAGCGATAGCTGTAGTCGATGTTGTTGAACTTGTACGCGTAGATCACCTGCCACGCATTTCCCTCGAGTTGATGAGCCATCCAGCGGCCGTCGGAAAACGTCCCCTGGTCGTGCGCGAGGTGCCCCTGGATCACCGCGACGTTCGAGCGATCGGCCGGCGCTGATCCGCCGCCGCCCTGCTCGATGTCCTTCGCGTTCATGTCGTACAGCGTCGTCGCCTTCTGCGCCAGGTCGATCGCGCGGGCTTCGTCGTGCTCAGCCTGCGCGCCGGAGACGGCGGCGGGCCCGTTCGAGGAACCGGCCGGGCCCTGACAGGCGGCGAGCGGACACAGGAGTGCGATGGCCAGAAGGACGCGGGCGGGCCCGGTGAATTTCATCGCCCGCGATTGTACATGGTGGATAATCGAATAGCTTGAAACATCCGAAAGGCCGCAAGCCCGCGCCGCTGCATCCGGCGCTCCGGTTCGGCATTCCTCTGGGTCTCGCGGTCACGACGTTCCTCGCGTATCTTCCCGCCCTGTCCGCCCGGTTCGTGAATTTCGACGATGACCGGCTGTTCCTGGCGAATGCGTCGCGGTTCGCCGAGCCGCTCGGGCGTCAGCTCCGGTGGATGTTCACGAGCCTGCAGCTGGGCGACTACCAGCCGCTCGCGTGGCTCTCGTCGAGCGTGGACTATCAGCTGTCGGGCACGAACCCGTTCAGCTATCACCTGAACAGTGTGCTGCTGCACGCGGCGAGCGCGGTGCTGCTGTACTTCATCATTATTCGGCTCCTGGCTACGGGCTTCGGCCCGTCCGACTCCGGACCTCGGACGACAGTCGAAGGGCCGGACGTCCACCCGTTCGCCCTCCGCCTTGCCGCCGCCGCCGGCGCGCTCCTCTGGGCCGTCCACCCGCTCCGCGTCGAGTCGGTGGCCTGGGCCGCCGAACGGCGCGACACCCTCAGCCTCGCCCTGCTGCTCGGGTCGCTGCTCGCCTATCTCGTCGCCTGTCGTCCGGGACGGGTTGCGATGGCGTCGCGGCGCGTCTACTGGCTCTCGTGCGTCTTGCTCCTGCTGTCGCTCCTGTCGAAGGCATGGGGGATGACCTTGTTTCTCTGCCTGGTCATCCTGGACGTGTATCCGCTCCGGCGACTCCCGACGGAGCCCAGGCGATGGATGGATGCCGAGCTCCGGCCAGTCTGGCTGCAGAAGCTCCCGTTCGCCGCGCTCGGCCTCTCGTTCGGTGCGGTGGCCTGGTATGCGCAGCGGGTCACCACCGCGGCCCTCACGCCGCTCGGCGCCTGGAGCCTGCGCGACCGGCTGGTGCAGACCGTGTACGGCCTCGCGTTCTATGTGAGGAAGACGATCTGGCCGGGTCACCTGGCCGCGCTCTACGAGCGGCCGGCGCATCTCGATTGGTCGCAGCCGGCCTACGCCCTCAGCCTCGTCGGGGTGGCGCTCGCCGTGGTGCTGATCGTCCTGCTGCGGCGTCAACTGCCGGCGCTCGCCGCTGCGGCCGCCGCGTACGTGGCGATCGTCGCCCCGGTGCTCGGCCTCGCCCAGAGCGGGCCGCAGCTCGTCGCCGATCGCTACTCCTACGCGAGCATCATCCCGTGGATGATCCTCGTCTCCGCGGCGCTCTTCCTGCTCTGGCGGCAGCCGCGGCCCGCCGCGCGCCTCCGGTTCTCCGCGGCCGTCACCGCCGTCGCCGCGCTGCTGCTCTTCGCGCTCACCGTGAAGCAGACGCGCGTCTGGCACGACTCGGCCTCGCTCTGGTCGCACGCGCTGGAGGTCGGCGCCTCGAGCTCAATCGCGCACCTCAATTACGGCCAGATCCTCCGGACGCACGGCGACAACGCGGCCGCGATCGCTGAGTACGAAGCGGCGGTCGCGATCCGCCCCGATTACGGCAATGCCTGGTACAACCTCGGGAACGCGCTCACGACCGCGCACGAGCCCGATCGCGCGATCGCCGCGTACCGACAGGCGATCCGCTTCATGCCGCAGCGGCAATACGCGCTGATGAACCTGGGGAACATCTACCTGGTGGCGGGACGGATGGCGGATGCCCTCGCGCTCTATCGCGAGGCCACCGCCTTCGTGGACGCCCACGGCTCGGCCGCGAGCTCGCCCGAGCCCTACCTGGCGCTCGGCAGCGCGCTGCTCCAGGCAGGACAGGTGGAGGCGGCGCGGCCACCGTTGCTGGTGGCCGCGAGCGTGCCGGCCACCCGCCCGGCGGCCGAACGATTGCTGGCGTTGTTAGCCGAGAAGAGCGGTGGGGACGTGCGCCGCCGGTAGCGGCTGCACCGTGTTCACGCGCGACATCGGGAATTCCTGCGGCGTGCGCGTCATGTAATCGGTCATCGTGATCCCGAGCATGATCGCCAGCCAGAACAGCCCGCCGAGCACGAACAGCTTGATCAATTTCGGCGCGTACTTCACGTGCATGAAGAAGAGCACGACGAGCGACGCCTTGAAGAACGCGATGAGCAGCGCGGCGACCGCGTTGAACCGTCCCAGGTCGAAGTAGGCGACCTGCACGGTCGTGTAGGTCATCACCATCAGGATGACGAAGATGGTGTAGTAGACGCGCTTCGGGACGACGTGCTCGGTGGTTTCGGTATGCTCGATCGCCAATGTCGCGCTCCTACCTGTGCCGATCGATCAGATACAGCAACGGGAACAGGAAGATCCAGATGATATCGACGAAGTGCCAGTAGAGGCCCATCACCTCGACCGGCGAATGATACTCGGGCGAGAAGTCGCCGCGGCGCGCCATATAGAGGATGACGAGCAGCACGCTCAGCCCGATGATCATGTGCAGGGCGTGAATCCCCGTCATGATGAAGTAGAGCGAGAAGAACAGCTCCGCGTGGCCCGGGTTCGTGCCCGCCATCTGGAAGCCGGCGCCCGGCACCAGGTGCTCGTGGAAGTCGATCGTGTACTCGATCCCCTTCAGGACGAGGAAGGTGAAGCCGAGCACCCACGTGGCCGTCAGGAAGTTCACCGTCGACTTCCGGTTCCCTTCCGACGAGGCGAACACCGCCAGCGCCATGGTCAAGCTGCTCGTGATCAGGACGGCCGTATTCACGGCGCCGATCAGGATGACCGTGTGCTTGCTCGCAATGGCAAACGCATCCGGATACGTGGAGCGATAGACGAGGTACGAGGTGAACATCCCACCGAAGAACAGGATTTCGGTGACGAGGAACACCCACATCCCGAGCGACGCGACCTGGCTCTGCTCCTGCAGGCTGTCAAAATGATGCTGCAGGTGGGCCGGGTGCGCGGCTTCCGACGTCGCGATCTCAGACAACGGCGGTCTCCTCCAGCTCGCTGTAGTTATAGGCCGGCTCGGTCACAATCGGCGTCGTCTCGAAGTTGTGCTTCGGCGGCGGCGACGAGGTGGTCCACTCGAGCCCCTTGGCGCCCCACGGATTCGGCCCGGCGATCGGCCCGTACTTGAGCGACCAGAGCAGATACACGAGCGGAATCAGGTAACCGATGGCCAGGATCGAGGCACCGGCCGACGAGAGCACGTTCAGCGTCTGGAACTCGGGCGGATACGCGTGATACCGCCGCGGCATCCCCATGTAGCCGAGGATGAACTGCGGAAAGAACGTCAGGTTGAAACCGAGGAACACCGTGATGAATCCAAGCTTGCCCCAGCCTTCCGGATAGAGCCGGCCCGTCATCTTCGGCCACCAGTAGTGGAGGCCGCCCAGGTACGCCATGATCGCGCCGCCGACCATGATGTAGTGGAAGTGCGCGATGACGAAGTAGGTGTCGGTCACGTGGATGTCGATCCCGAGCGCGGCGAGGAACAGGCCCGTGAGGCCGCCGATGGTGAACATCCAGATGAAGCCGAACGCATACAGCATCGGCGTGGCGAACGAAATCGATCCTTTGTAGAGCGTCGCCGTCCAGTTGAAGACCTTGATGGCCGACGGGATCGCGACGAAGTAGCTCAGGAGCGAGAAGACCAGCGCCGAGTAGACCGAAATCCCCGCCACGAAGAGGTGGTGCCCCCACACGAGGAAGCCGAGGATCGCGATCGCCAGGCTCGAGAAGGCGACGAACGTGTACCCGAAAATCCGCTTCCGGGAGAAGGCCGCGACGATCTCGCTGACGACGCCCATGCCAGGCACGACCATGATGTAGACGGCCGGGTGCGAATAGAACCAGAAGAGGTGCTGGAAGAGCACCGGGTCGCCGCCGCGGGCCGGGTCGAAGATCCCGAGGTGCAGGACCCGTTCGGCCGCCACCAGCAGGAGCGTGATCGCGATGACCGGCGTGCCGAGCACGAAGATCAGGCTGGCCGCGTACATCGACCACAGGAACAGCGGCATCCGGAACCACGTGAGGCCTGGCGCCCGCATGCGATGGATCGTCACCATGAAGTTCAGCCCGGTGAGGATCGACGAGAACCCGGCGATGAAGATCCCGAGCGCGGCGAGCGTGACGTTCGTGTTCGACGACAGCGTGCTGAAGGGCGTGTAGAAGGTCCAGCCGCTGTCCACGCCGCCCGAGATGAGCGCCCACAGCGTGAAGCAGCCGCCCGCCGTGAAGATGTACCAGCTCGCCAGGTTCAGCTTCGGGAACGCGACGTCCTTCGCCCCGACCATCATCGGGATGAGGAAGTTGCCGAGCGTGGCCGGAATCGACGGGACCAGGAAGAAGAACACCATGATGATGCCATGCATGGTGAACATCTTGTTGTAGGTCTCGTCGGAGACCAGGTCGGCCGCCGGCGTCGCCAGGTCGAGGCGCATCACGGTCGCGAAGGCCCCGCCGATCGCGAAGAACAGCGTGATCGTGAGCAGGTACAGGATACAGATCCGCTTATGGTCCGTCGTCAGGAACCACGAACGGAGGCCGTAATCGGTGTTGAGATAGTTCTCGCGCGGCAGTACTGCGGTGGACATAACCTTCTATCTCTGGGCCGTCGGCGCCGCGGACGGTGACGAGACCGCGGAGGACGACTTCCCGTGCTCGGTGATGGGCTGCGAGGTACCCTGTCCCTCGGGCTCCGACGTCGTGACGGACGGCGCGGAGGCCGCCGCGGGTTTCAGTGTCTTGATGTACTCGATGAGCTCGAGCAGTTGCTCGTCATCGACCAGCCCCTGATAGGTCGGCATGATCGGCTGGTAGCCCTCGGCGACCTTCGCGGCCGGATTCATGATCGATTCGCGCAGGTACGCATCGTCGGCGATGACCGACTGGCCGCCCTGCAGCTTGACGCGCTGCTCGTAGATACCGTTCAGCACCGGCCCGCGCGAGCCCGACGCGGCGCTGTGGCAGCTCGCGCAGGCGAGGTTCGTGAAGAGCGTCTGACCCGCCGAGGCCAGCGTGTTGTGGCTCACGCCGCCCGCCACCCAGGCCTGATAGTCCGACGGCGACATCACGACGATCTGCCCGACCATCCGTGAATGGCCGGTGCCGCAGTATTCGGCGCAGAACAGGTGGAAGGTGCCCGTGCGCGTCGCCTCGAACCACATGGTGCGATAGCGGCCGGGCAGCACGTCCATCTTCACGCGGAAATCCGGGACGAAGAAGCTGTGGATGACGTCCTGCGAGGTCATGATCAGCTTCACGCGCTGGTTCACCGGCACGTGCAGCTCGTTGATCTCCCGCTGGCCGTCCATGGGCGGGAACTTCCACATCCACTGCTTGGCGAGCCCGTACACGATGACCGAGTTCCCGGGCGGCGGCGTGTACTCGTCGAAGTAGACCTTCGCGCCCCACACGAACATGATGAGCGCGATCCCCAGCGGGATCAGCGTCCAGGTGACTTCGAGCACCATGCCGCCGTGGATCGACGCGCCGACGTCGTGCTCGTGCCGCCGCCGGTACTTGATGGCGAACAGCAGGAGCATCCCGGCGATCAGAACGACGAAGAAGCAGCTGACCGCAACGAGAAAGAAGTAGAGCGCGTCCACCCGCGGAGCGATGGTGGAGGCCTCTTCAGGAAACAGTGAAGGCCACATCGTCGCTAATTATGCTTTCCTGCCGGATGCTGCCGATCCGACCACCCGGTCGGACGGAATCGCGTGGTGCGATCCGCGCTTCTCCATCCGCCACATGATGAAAATGAACGAGCCGAGCCCCAGAATCGTGAGCCCGCCGGCAATGCGCAACAGCCGCATGGTGAGCAGGCCGTACTTCCCCGTCGCGGGGTTGTAGTGATAGCAGTAGAGCAGCAGCTCGTCGGCCTTCGTCCCGATCCGGTCGTGCGATGCCTCGACCAGCGACAGCCGGAGGTCGCGCGCGGAGTACTGGACGCCGAAGAGATAGCGCGCGACGTGCCCGTTCGGTGTGATGACGACGATGCCGGTCGGGTGGGCGAACTGGCCGATCGACGCATCCCACACGTACCGGAAGCCGACCGCCTTCGTGAGAGCGTCGATCGACTGCTGGTCGCCCGTCAGGAAGTGGAAGGCGCCATCGGCACGCGCCCCGTACTGCTTCACGTACTGCGCCTGCTTCTGCGCAGCCAGCTTCGGCGTGTCGCGCGGGTCGAAGCTCACCGCCAGGAAGTCGTAGTCGCGCCCCGGCTCCAGCGACAGCGCGCGAAAGGCACCAATCGCCCCGTCGAGCACCTGGGTGCAGAGCATCGGACAGTTGTAGTACACGAGCGCCAGCACCACCGGCCGATTGCCGAAGTAGTCGCCCAGCTTCACCGTGCGACCCCGCGCGTCCTGGAACAACAGGTTCAGCGGCACTTGCGCGTTCAGGCGCTGATCGAAGCCGACCTGCTTCAGGATCGACGTCGTCGCGGCGGCCGGCATGCCGGCTTCGAGCTCGTCGGTGCCGGCGTACGCCGAGGCCGATCGCTGCGCCTGCGCGTGCGCCCCCTGCGGCGCGAGCAACAGCGCAGCGGCGGAGAGGCACAGGGCGAATGTTGCGAATGGCAGTTTCATGACTTACTTCTTATGGAACAAATCTCTCCATCATCCGGCCGGAGCTCGAGGCTTCCGGATATTCGGGCCCTTCCTCCGCCGGCGGGTTGGGCCGCGACGGCAGCCCCTGCTGCACGACCAGCTGCATCGCCTGCGCGATCGGGATCCGCACGATGCCGTGCGCCTTGTCCACCCACGCGTAGTTGTCGAGCACCGTGTCTTCTTCGAGCCGCAGCGCCGCGAGATCGGCCGGCGGGTTCGGCTGCACGCCGGGGCCGACGGCCATCGGCTCTTCCTGCGCGAGCGGATAGGTGACCGACTGCGCCTTCTGCGCCGCCCGCTGTCCGCCGAAGATGCCCATCAGGACGGAGACGACGATGTAGGCGAAGATGCAGAGCAGGACCAGGAGGACGCCGAAGGTGATCCCCCCGGCGAAGCTCATGTCTCTCTGCTCGTGTCCCACCTTCGGCTCGTGAAAGCTCCGGTCGTGTGCTAGTTCAGGCATGATGCACTCAATTGCCCGCGGCGAGATCGCCGCCGCTCGCCGGATGATGGCCGTAGGTGAGCGCCTGGTTCAGCAGCGGATCGCGCAGCGGCAG
Organism: Vicinamibacterales bacterium; assembly: GCA_025450765.1. Classification (GTDB taxonomy): domain Bacteria; phylum Acidobacteriota; class Vicinamibacteria; order Vicinamibacterales; family CAVVIG01; genus JAGWRA01. The sequence continues at coordinate 18,719 of JANWLS010000080.1, forward strand.
CAGCGGCTGCTTCTCCAGGAACCACGCCCAGTTGGCCAGGAAGAGGCCGCCGATCCCGAGCGGCAGCGCGATGTCCATCCATGACAGATGGAGGTTCGTGTGCTGGGCCGGCGCCACCATCCAGTAGATGTCGATCCAGCGGAACCCCTCGAGGAAGATCGCCAGCGTCCCGACCCGCGCCACCTTCCCCTTGATGTCCCGCGAGAGCAGCAGGAAGAAGGGGACGAAGAAGTGGAAGAGGAGCAGCAGCGTCCCGACGATCGCCCAGCCGTGCTCGAAGCGCGGCACGTAGAAGACGATCTCCTCCGGCAGGTTCCCCGCCCAGATCAGGAGGAACTGGGAGAAGGACATGTACGTCCAGAGGATCACGAAGGCGAGCATCAGGTTGCCGAAGTCGATCATCTGCTTGCGCGAGATGAAGCTCTTGAACGGCTCGCGCTGCATCATCCACCAGATGATGGCGATCGTGAAGCAGAAGGCGCTCAGCCCCTGGCCGCACATGAAGATCATGCCGAAGATGGTCGAGAACCAGTGCGGCACGAGCGACATGATCCAGTCGGTGACGGCAAACGTCAGCGTGATGCCGTACACCACCAGCCCGCCGCCGCTCAGCCGCTGCAGCTTCCGGCCGATCGCCGGGTCGCCGGTCGCGTCCTGCTCGATCGACCACTTCCGCAGGAAGAAGGCGATGACCGACCAGATGACGAAATAGCAGATGTACCGGACGATGAAGAACGTGTAGTTCAGGTACAGCGTCTTGTCGCGGATGATGTGGTCGGCCGCGACCACGTCGGGATGCGTCCACGAATAGAGCGAGCCCATCCCGAGCAGGATCGGAATCCCGAGCACCGCCATCAGCGGGAGGGTGAGCATCCCGGCTTCGAGCATCCGGCGCGCGACCACGCCCCAGTTGCCGCCCGACAGGTGCTGCACCATCACGAGGGCGAAGCAGCCCAGCGTGATGTTCAGGACGAAGATGTAGCCGAGCAGGTACGAGTGATAGAACTGATCGGGACTGAAGACACCCCCGATGATGCTCGCGATGAGCAGCACGAGGCCGATCGGCAGCGCGCGCCGCGTAAACTGTCGAATGTCGGGGGGAACTGGATAGGCGTTCAGCATGGTTCTACTCTGGGCTCCGCCCCGAACCCGTGTTCGTCTGCGGCTGCGCGTCGAGCTTCGATCGCTCGCCGGCCGGCACGTCGGCCAGCGGCGCGTGCTCGCTCAGCTGCAGCGCGCGGATGTAGGCGGCAATCGCCCAGCGGTCCCGCACCGGCACCTGCGCCTTGTAGTCCTGCATGGCACCGAAGCCGTTGGTGATCACGTCGAAGAAATGCCCCACCGGCGCGTTCATCAGCCGCGCGTCGAAGTAGGAGGGCGGCTTGTGGAACCCGCGGCGCACGATCATGCCGTCGCCCCGGCCCGTCCGGCCATGGCAGGGCGAACAATAGATGTTGAAGCGATCCTGTCCCCGCTGGACCATCGCCTCGGTGACCGGATACGGAAACTCGTCGGCTGCCTTCCCGTCCAGCATGCCGGTGTAGAGCAGCGTGTCCTCGCGCAGCTGCCCGCGCGCCACGGTGCCGCGCACCAGCGGCCGCTCGGAGCGGCTGCTCGAGAAGAACTCCGTCTGCCGGAGCGGAAGGTACTTCGGCATGTTGTGCATGTCCTGCCGGCACCCGGCCGTGAACAGCAGGGCGACCGCGCACGCGCCGAGCGCCAGGAATTTACGGAACAACGTCGGTCACCTCTCGCGGGCGCAGGCTCTCCAGGAACGTCCGCGTCCCGGCGCGGTCGAACCTGGCGTCCTTCGCCTCGATGCACAGGAAAAAACCGTCCGAGGTCACCCGGCTGAAGCGCGGCACGTTGAAGACCGGGTGGTAGAGCCGCGGCAGGCCGTTCAGCGCGAACATGCCGAAGGCCGCCGTCAGCGCCGCGAACAGAATCGTGAGCTCGAAGGTCACCGGAATGAACGCCGGCCAGCTGTTCAACGGACGGCCGCCGACGTTGATCGGGAAGTTCACCTTCGAAATCCAGTACTCCAGCCAGAACGCCACCGTGCCGCCGCAGATGCCGCCGATGAGCGTGCAGAGCGGCACCTCGGTGTGCTCCAGCTCCATGGCTTCCTGCAGCGCCTCGATCGGCGCCGGCGTGAAGGCATCGAAGTGGCGGTAGCCCGCTTTCTTCACGGCCCTGGCCGCGGCGACCAGGTCGCCGGCGTCCAGGAACTCCGCCATCATGCCGTAGAGCTCGGGTTGGGTTGCCTCGTGCATAACTCAGTTACCCCTCAGGCGGCTACGCCTCCTGGGCCTCGTGCTCGGTCACCTTCGACTGCGGCAGCAGCGTCCGCATCTCGACGATGGAGATCATCGGCAGGAAGCGGATGAACAACATGAACAGCGTCAGGAAGAGCCCGATCGTGCCGGTGAACACGGCCCAGTCCCAGACCGTCGGCGCGTAGCGGCCCCACGACGAGACGAGGAAGTCGCGGTGCAGGCTCGTGATGACGATGACGTACCGCTCCAGCCACATGCCCGTGTTGATGACGAGCGACACAAAGAAGAGCATCGGGATGTTGGTCCGCACCTTCTTGAACCACAGGAGCTGCGGGATCGCGATGTTGCTGGCGATGAGCGCCCAGTAGGCGGCGGCGTACGGCCCGAACATCCGGTTCCACATCATGTAGCGCTCGAACGTGTCGGCGCTGTACCACGAGTAGAAGGCCTCGCACCCGTACCCGTAGGCGAGCACGAGCCCGGTCGTGAGCATGACCTTCGCCATCACGTCCAGGTGCCAGATCGTGACGAAGTCCTCGAGCCGGTACGCCGCGCGCAGCGGAATCGCCAGCGTGAGCACCATCGCGAAGCCGGAGTAGATGGCGCCCGCGACGAAGTAGGGGGGGAAGATCGTCGTGTGCCAGCCCGGCACGATGGCGACCGCGAAGTCGAAGCTGACGACCGTGTGCACCGAGACGACCAGCGGCGTCGCGAGACCGGCGAGCAGCAACGCCGCCATCTCGTAGCGCGCCCAGTGCCGCGCCGACCCGCGCCAGCCGAGACAGAGGACCCCGTAGAACTTCCGGCCGAAGTCCGTCTTCGCGCGGTCGCGGAGCGTCGCGACGTCGGGCACGAGGCCGACGTACCAGAATACGAGCGACACCGTCGCGTAGGTCGAGACCGCGAAGACGTCCCACACCAGCGGGCTGCGGAACTGCGGCCACACCATCATGGTGCTCGGATACGGGAACAGCCAGTAGAACAACCACGGCCGGCCCATGTGGAGCAGTGGGAACATGCCGGCGCAGGCGACCGCGAAGAGGGTCATCGCCTCGGCGAACCGGCTGATCGACATCCGCCACTTCTGATGCAGGAGCAGCAGGATCGCCGAGATGAGCGTGCCCGCGTGGCCGATTCCAATCCACCAGACGAAGTTGACGATCGCGAAGCCCCACGCGACCGGAATATCGATGCCCCAGATGCCGACGCCCTTCAGGAACAGGTAGGTCGCCGCCCCGAGGAAGATCATCATGAACAGGAAGGCGATCGCGAAGCCGAAGACCCAGCCGAGCGGGGTCCTCCGCGTCAACACGATCTCGCTGATCGCCTTGCTGACCGTCTCGAAGTCGTGCCCGGGCCCGATCACCGTCGGGCCGGGTGGCGGCGTCGCGACGGCGGTGGCGCCGGATCCGTGAGCGGGCGGATGGTTGGAGCTGTCAGCCACGATGTCTTAGCTTTCCTTGGAGGCCGCCGTCGCGAGCGGGGCGATCTCCGGGTTCGGATTCCGCAGCGCGGCCAGGTAAGTCGTGCGCGGATGCGTGTTCAGTTCGGCCAGCAGCCCGTAGTTGCGGCTCTGCGCCTTCAGCTTCGCGACGCGGCTCGTCTTGTCGTTGGCGTCGCCGAACACAATCGCCTCGGTCGGGCAGACGGCCTGACACGCCGTCACGATCTCGCCGTCCCGGACCTTGCGGTTCTGCTTCTCGGAATCGATCTTCGCTTCCTGGATCCGCTGCACGCAGTAGGTGCACTTCTCCATGACGCCGCGGCTGCGCACCGACACATCCGGGTTGCGCACGAACTTGAGCGGCTGCGTCGTCCAGTCCTGATAGAGGAGGAAGTTGAAGCGCCGGACCTTGTACGGGCAGTTGTTCGAGCAGTACCGGGTGCCGACACAGCGGTTGTAGACCATGTCGTTCAGCCCTTCCGAGCTGTGCACCGTGGCGCCGACCGGGCAGACCAGCTCGCAGGGCGCGTTCTCGCACTGCTGGCAGGGCACCGGCTGGTTGTAGACCGTCGGATTCTCGAGCGAGCCTTCGAAGTAGCGGTCGACCCGGATCCAGTGCATCTCGCGGCCGGCCATCACCTGGTCCTTGCCGACCACCGCGATGTTGTTCTCCGCCACGCAGGCGATGACGCACGCGCCGCACCCCGTGCAGGCGTTCAGATCGATCGCCATCGACCACTTGTAGTCGTTGTACGGGAACTCCGCCGGGTTGTACATCGTCATGCCTGCCGGCGGCGCTTCGCTGGCGTTGGGCGCGAAGTCGGGATTCCGGCGGTACTCCTCGATCGAGGCGGCCTGCACGAAGCCGCGCCCCTGCATCGAGAAGTGATCCTGCACCGTGGCGAGGTGGAACTTCTCGGCGTACGTGGTGCTGTTCTTGGCGACCTTGAGGCCCGCGCCGCTCCAGAGCGCCTTGGTGGTGCGGAGGACGTTGCCGTTGTAGCCGGTGTGGTTGCCGACGTTGCCGGCGCCCGTGCGGCCGTAGCCGAGATAGATGGTGGCGCAGTTGTCGGCCTGACCCGGCATGATCCAGACGGGCGCGGTGACCTTGCGGCCGTCGAGAGTGAGCTCGACCGTGTCGACCACCGCCTGCCCGTGCTCGCCACCTTGATAGGAGTAGCTCAGGCCGATGCCGAACCGCTCGGCGGTCGCCGGGCTGAGCAGCACGGCGTTGTCCCAGGTGAGCCGCGTGATCGGCTTCGGGAGCTCCTGCAGCCAGCCGTTGTTGGCAAAGCGGCCGTCGTAGGTGGTCGGGTCGAGACGCATCACGAACTCGAGCCCGTCGGACTCGGCCGGCGCCTTCGGCAGCGCCGGCAGCGTCGTCGCCAGGGTGACCGTGACCGGCGCGAACGCCGTGTCCGGCATCACGCCGTCGTTCAGCACCTTGCGCCAGAAGAGATCGAAGGGCGAATCGCCCGCCGGCGGTGTCGGCCCAAGCGGCGCCATGATCGCGCCGGATCCTCCGGCCGCCGGCGACGACTGACCGGTGCCGCTCTCGGCGCCTTGTCCGCGATCCTGCGCCTGGCCGCGGCCGGCACCCTGTCCGCGCTGCGGCCCGCGGCCATTGCCGGAGCCCGCGCCCGCACCATTGCCGGAGCCCGCGCCGTTACCCCCGCCATTGCCGCTGCCGGCCTGGTTCTGTCCGCCGCCGTTCTTCTGCCGGAACTGGCGCGCCCAGTAGCTGCGCACGATCTCGTAGCCGCCGCGCGACGGCTGATCCGTCATCGCCGCGAGCATCTCGTGCGCCGACTTCGCGTTGTAGAGCGGCGCGATGAGCGGCTGAACGATCGACACCGTGCCGTCGTACGCGCGGCCGTCGCTCCACGCCTCGAGGTAGTGCGTCTCGGGAATGTGCCAGTGGCAGAGGCCCGACGTCTCGTCGAACCGCTGCGACATGTGGATCCTGAGCGCCACCTTCTGGAGCTTGTCGGCGAACTGGAGATCGGCCGGCGCGTTGTAGACCGGGTTGGCGCCGATGATGACGAGCACGTCGACCTTGCCCGCGTCGATGTCGGCCACGAGCGTGCGGATCGAATCGATCTGGTTGACCGGGTTCGCCTCGACCGGATCGGTGTAGACCACCGTCGACCCGACGTTGCCGAGCGCGGCGTTGATCGCATGCGCCAGGACGTGGAGCTCGGCCGGCTGCTCGTTGCCGGCGATCACGATCGACGATCCCTTGTGCGCCTGCA
>JANWLS010000081.1 GCA_025450765.1 Vicinamibacterales bacterium
CGATCCTCGCCGTAGAGGATCATGCTGTGGCTGCAGTCGAGCATCAGCACCGTGGCGCACGAGCTCTGATACTCGCCTTCGACGACCATCAGATCTTCGTGGCGGATCTCGATGCCGCCCGTCGTCGATCGGTGGCCCGACTCCGCGTTCCGCCGGACGGCGTTCAGGATCGTGCCGGTCGCGTCGAGATTGATCGTGTCGCCGAACTCGTAGGGCTTGGGCGGGCCGTTCGTCTCGATGCCCGTGGCGTGCTCGTGCGTGTCGTGCCGGCCGAAGCTGCTCTTGCCCATCGCGCCCAGCAGATCGCGCAGCGCGCGATAGCCGAGGAAATCGAGCGCCTTGTCGGTGACCTCGAACCGGACCTCCGCTTCCTGCTCGCCATCACCGGGGCCGCCGCGCGCGCGTCGATCGCGCTCCGGCTCGAGATCCGGGGCGTTGGTGATGTAGCCTTCCGCCTTCATCCGGTCGATGATGTCCTGCACGAGCTGTTCGAGCCGGCTCCGCGTCTCTTCCTGGTCGCCGTCGGCCGGCTCGCCGAGGAGCTGGTCGAGCATCTCGTCCGAGAGCAGGCCGCCGTTGAACAGCGCATCGAGGATGGCGTCGTGCAGCGCCTGCATCGAGCGGTCTTCGTCCCCGAGCCCATGCGGATCGGCAAAGCCGCTCGCCATGAGGAAGTCGGAGAGCTTTGACATCAGCTCGTCCAGGTCGAGCTCGTCGAGCTCGCTGCCGGTGAATTTGGTGTAGCGGTACTTCATCGAGAGCCCAGCGCCTGCAGCCGTCAGTTGTAGTATTTCTTGCCTTTACCCGGAAGCGGGATTCCTTCGTCGAACGCTTCGGCCGCCGGCATGCGCGAGGGCTGGCGGCGCGGCGCTTCGGCGCCGTGATACCCGCGCTCGTCGCTCCGGCTGATCTTCTTCTGCGCGTACAGGCCTTCCAGGATGAAGTCGACCGCCGACGCCCGCTCCGGCACCGAGGCCTCGTCGCCGCCGTGGATGTGTGCCGCGAGCTCGTCGAGCCCCTGCACGCCCTTCACGGCATCGAGCAATTCGCACGACGAGACGCCGTCGCCCGTCTGCAGCGTGCCGCCCATGTCGAACCACTCGACGACCGGCCGCGCGTCGAGCCCATCGAAGTGTTCGGTGAACACGTTCGCCACCGCGGCGCGAATGAGCTCGCGCGCCACCGCGTCGGCGCCCTTCAGCTCGCCCTCGTACTCCAGCTCGAACTTGCCGGTGATGGACGGCAGCGCCGTGTAGAGATCGGTGACGCGGGGTACGACGACCGGCTCATTGTGGACGATTGCGCGGCGCTCGGCGTTGGAGAGCACGAGCTCCAGCGTGGAAATCGGCAGGCGCTGGCTCACGCCGGAGCGCTTGTCGATCTTCCGATCCTCGCGGGCCTGGAACGCGATCTCCTCGACGATCTCGGCGATGTAGTTCGGGATGGCGAGCGTGCGCCCCTCGTGCGGCCGCGCCGTCCACGCTTCCTGCGCCGTGATCGCGATCCCGTGTTCGCGGCTGACCGGGTAGTGCGTACGGATTTCCGAGCCGATCCGGTCCTTGAGCGGCGTGATGATCTTGCCGCGCGCCGTGTAATCCTCCGGGTTCGCCGTGAAGACCATCAGCACGTCGAGCGGGAGGCGGATGGGATAGCCCTTAATCTGGACGTCGCCTTCCTGCAGGATATTGAAGAGGCCGACCTGGATCTTGCCGGCGAGGTCCGGCAGCTCGTTGAGCGCGAAGATGCCTCGATTGGCGCGCGGCAGCAGCCCGTAATGCATCGTCATCTCGCTGGAGAGCTGGAGCCCGGCCTGCGCGGCCTTGATGGGATCCACGTCGCCCACGATGTCCGCAATGGTCACGTCGGGCGTGGCGAGCTTCTCGACGTAGCGCGCCTCGCGCGGGAGCCACTCGATCGGCAGCGCGTCCCCCTCGCGCGCGACCCGCGCCCGGCAGGCGCCGCAGATCGGGGCCAGCGGGTCGTCGTGAATCTCGCAGCCGGCCACAACCGGAAGCGCCTCGTCCAGCAGGTCTGCGAGGCCGCGCAGGATCCGGCTCTTGGCCTGGCCGCGCAGGCCCAGCAGGATGAAGTTGTGGCGGGCCAGCACCGCGTTGACGAGCTGCGGAATGACGCTCTCGTCATAGCCGATGATGCCGGGGAAGAGGGGCTCCTGCTTCTGGAGCTTGGCGATGAGGTTGCCGCGGACCTCGTCTTTGACCGACCGCCGCGGAACGCGCGTGCCGGCGCGTTTGAGGTCGCCCAGGGTTTTGATGGTGGAATGCGCCGTCATCATTCGATTTTATCAGAGTCGTCGCAGTAGACTACCGACGAGTCATGCCCGTGCACCCGGCGGTCGCCGGCGATCGACCGCTCGTGTTCGCGCACCGGGGCGGCGGCGCGCTGGCGCCCGAGAACACGATCCCGGCCTTTGACAACGGCCTGGCGCTCGGTGCGGACGGCCTGGAGCTCGACGTGCACCTGTCGCGCGACGGCGTGCTCGTCGTGCACCACGACCTGGTGCTGGACCGGACGACCAACGCGCGCGGCGCCGTGGTGAGCTTGACGGCCGAGGAGCTCGCCCGCGTGGATGCCGGGTTCCGGTTCGGGGCGCAGGACGGCTACCCGTTCCGCGGCCGGCCGATCGGCGTCCCGACGCTGCGGGAGGTGCTCGAACGGTACCCCGGCGTGCGGCTCATTATCGAGATCAAGGTGAACACGGCCGAGATCGCGCGCGCCGTGGTCGATGAGGTGCACCGCGCGGGCGCCACCGGCCGCGTGTGCATCGGCAGCTTCGGCACGCTCGTCTTGCGGGAAGTCCGCCGGCTGGATCCAGAGATGGCCACGAGCGCCGGCCGCGAGGAAGTGCGGCGCGTGCTGTACGGATCGTGGATCGGCCTGCGGCCGCGAACGCTCCCGAACCAGGCCTACCAGGTGCCGGAGCGCGCCGGGGCCACGCGCGTGGTCTCGCCGCGCTTCATCCGCATCGCCCACGCCGCAGGCGCCGTCGTCCAGGTGTGGACCGTCGACCGCGAAGAGGACATGCGCCGCCTCCTCGACTGGGGCGTGGATGCGCTGATTACGAACAGGCCCGATATCGCCGTGCCGGTGGTGAGAGACTGGGTAGGCCACAGGCCACGATGACAGAGCGCCCATCCGTACCCGTGGTCACGACGCAGCCGGTATGCTGCGACGATCCGAGCGCGTTCTGAGCGCGAGGACAGGCGCTGGGGGTGGGGCCCCAGCGCAAGCTTAAAATGATGACAGAGCCCACGCTTCTCGATATTTACGCCGCGCGTCCACGCGTCTACCGCCACATGCGGCCGTCGCCCTTGCTGCGCCATGCGCTGCTGGCGGAGGCGCTCGGCTGCGATGTGTACGTGAAGCACGAGAATCACAACCCGACCGGCGCGTTCAAGGTGCGCGGCGGCTTCAATCTCGTCGGCGCCCTCTCGGCTGACGAGCGCCGGCGCGGCGTGATTTCGGCATCGACCGGCAATCACGGGCAGTCGATGGCGCTCGCGTGCCGCGCGGACGGTGTGCCGTGCACCATCGTCACGCCCGCTGGCAACAATCCCGAGAAGAACGCCGCGATGCGCGCCATGGGCGCCGAGGTGATCGAGCACGGGCGCGACTTCGATGAAGCGCGCGAGCGGGTGGAGCAGATCCAGGCCGAGCGCGGCCTGCGCTATGTGCATTCGGCGAACGAACCGCTGCTGCTCGCCGGCGTCGGTACGTATGGCCTCGAGATTTTCGAGGAGCTGCCGGACGCCGATGCGATCTTCGTTCCCGTGGGAGGCGGCAGCGGCGCGTGCGGGTGCGTGATGGCGCGCACGGGGCTCGGCAGCCGGACGAAGGTGATTGGTGTACAAGCCGAGCGCGCCGATGCGTTCACCCGCTCGTGGCGTGGCCCCGCCCGCGTCGTTGGTGATCGCGCCGACACGTTCGCGGAAGGGATGGCGACACGCGTCACCTTCGACCTCACGTTCAACATGCTCAAGCGCGAGCTGGACGACATCGTCACGCTCACGGAAGACGAGATCGTCGATGGCATCCGCCTCGCAATCCGGACGACGCACAACCTCGCGGAGGGGGCGGGAGCGGCGTCGCTGGCGGCCGCCCACAAGCAGCGTGATGCCTGGCGGGGGAAGAAGGTCGTGTGCGTGATGAGCGGCGGCAATCTCGCGTCGGCCGCCCTGGCGCGGATCATGGCGCCTGCGGCCATGCCGAGCTGAGGACATGCGAATCCGAGGCGAGGCATCAGCGTGGGCTCGGCGTGGGGGTGGGGCCCCACGCCCATTCAAAATGTTGACTGACCGATGATTTCCATCCCGATGTTGTCGCTCGCCGCTGTCGCCGCGGTCCTCGTGCTGCAGTGCATCCTGTTGACTCGACGTTCGAGCGGTCCCGACGATGTGACGCCGAAGCTGGATGCCGTGCTCAAGCTGCAGAACGAGCGCGAAGGCCGCATGCGCGACGACCTGAAAGGGTTGCGTGAGGAGACGGCGGCGCAAGGCAAGGATCTCCGGCAGGAAGTCGCCGACGCGCTGAAGCGGACGACCGACTCGCTGGGCCAGCAGCTGGCCAAGCTGACCGACTCGAACGAAGTGCGCTTCGAGACGTTGCGCGGCGTGGTCGAAGGCCGCCTCAAGGAGATTCGCGAGGACAACACGAAGCAGCTCGAGCAGATGCGGCAGACCGTCGACGAGAAGCTGCAGGGAACACTCGAAAAGCGCCTGGGCGAGTCCTTCAAGCAGGTGAGTGAGCGCCTCGAGGAGGTGCATCGCGGCCTCGGTGAGATGCAGTCGCTCGCGTCGGGTGTCGGCGACCTCAAGAAAGTATTGAGCAACGAGAAGGCGCGCGGGGTGTGGGGCGAGGTGCAACTCGGCGCGCTGCTCGAGCAGGTGCTCACGCCAGACCAGTACGTGTGCAACTTCGCCACGCGCGAAGGAAGCAACGAGCGCGTGGAGTTCGCGATTCGGATGCCGGGCCGCGACGGCGCTGCCGGCGATCCGGTCTGGCTCCCGATCGACGCCAAGTTTCCGCAGGAGGACTACATCCGGATCGTGGACGCGTCGGAACGCGCGGATCCCGAGGCGCTGGAGTTGGCGGCGCGCCAGCTCGAGACGCGCATCAAGGGCTGCGCCCGCGACATTCACGAGAAGTATCTGTGCCCGCCACGGACGACGGATTTTGGTGTGTTGTTCCTGCCGACCGAGGGCCTCTACGCGGAAGTGCTCCGGCGTCCCGGTCTCGTCGAGTTGCTGCAACGCGAGTATCGGGTGAACGTGTCCGGCCCGACCACGCTGGCGGCGCTGCTGAACAGCCTCCAGATGGGATTCCGGACGCTCGCCATCCAGCAGCGATCGAGCGAAGTGTGGGCGCTGCTCGGATCGGTGAAGAACGAGTTCGGCAAGTTCGGCACCGTGCTCGACGCCGTGAAGGAGAAGCTGCAGCAGGCGACCAGGAAGATCGACGATGCGTTCGTGCGGACCCGCCAGATCGAGCGGAAGCTGAAGGACGTGCAGGCGCTGCCCGCCGGCGAGCACCCGCCATTCGCGCTCGAGCCGCCCGACGATCTCGCGGCGGACCTCGAGGTGGACGAAGCAGGCGTGTAGAGTTCACGCGAGAGATTACTGACGCGGAGGCGCGGAGGCCGCGGAGGACTTCGCCGAGAGAAGACGATGCGGGTCGCCGCGCTGTACGACATCCACGGCAATCTGCCGGCGCTCGAAGCCGTGCTCGAGGAGGTGCACCTCGCGCGCGTCGATGCCATCGTCATTGGCGGAGACGTGTTCCCCGGGCCGATGGCTATCGAAACGCTCGAGAAGCTCCTGGCGCTCGACCTTCCACTCCAGTTCATTCGCGGGAACTGTGAAGGCGAACTCCTGGCCGTCGCGGCCGGAGACGAGCCGGCGGGTGTCCCCGAGCGATATCGCTCGACGTATCGCTGGCTGGCCGGTCGGCTGAATGCCGAGAGACGACGACGTATCGGCGAATGGCCAGCTTCCCTGCGGCTCCACATCGACGGCGTCGGCAGTGTCCTCTTCTGTCACGCGACCCCGCACAGCGACACGATGACGTTCACCCGCCTCACGCCGGAAGCGAGGCTCACGCCGATCTTTGCCGGGACCGGCCCGCTCGTCATCTGCGGCCACACGCACATGCCGTTCGATCGGACGATCGGCGACGTGCGCGTGGTGAACGCCGGCAGCGTCGGCATGCCGTTCGGGGAGCCCGGCGCGTCCTGGCTGCTCCTCGGACCGGACGTGCAAGCGCGGCGGACGGAATACGACCGCGCGCGCGCGGCCGATCGAATCCGCGCGACCGACTATCCGGACCGCGAGGAGTTCGCCGATCGGTACGTGCTGCATCCACCCTCCGAGGAGGAGATGCTGCAGGCGTTCGGCGGTGCCGACGAGTAGGTGCCAAATTACCGCGGTAATATAGCCCATGGCTCTCGCGCATTCGAAGCTCACTGCACAGGGGCAGGTCTCCGTGCCGGCAAAGGTCCGGCAGAAACTCGGTATCGGTCCTGGCGCGATCCTGGAGTGGGACGCGGACGGCGATCAGGTCGTCGTCCGGAAGGCCGGGCGCTACTCATCCGAGGACATTCACCGAGCGTTGTTCGGCCGGGCGCCCAAGGTGAGGACACTCGAAGCATTGAAGGAAGGCATTCGACGCAACGTCCAGAGGCGCCGTGCGAGCCGTTGATACCAACGTGCTCGTCCGCTTGATCGCGCGCGACGATCCCAGGCACGCGGCCGCCGCTGACGCGTTCGTCGCCAACGGCGCCTGGGTGCCGCACCTCGCTCTTGCCGAGGCGTCCTGGGTGCTGGATTCCGTGTACGGCTTGAGCGCCGAAGCGATCGGGACGGCCATCGAGATGCTTCTCAGTCATGCCCAGCTGGCCTTGCAGGATGCGGACGCGGTCGCCGAAGCTCTCGAGCAGTTTCGTCGTCGCCCCTCGATCGGCTTCTCCGATTGCCTGATGCTTGCCGTGTCGCGCAAGGCCGGCCACGGCCCGCTTGGTACGTTCGATCGGGACCTCGGGAACGTCGACGGCGCGCAACGTCTCTGAGTGTGCACAACCGGAGAATCCGATGAGCTACTTCCTTTACAAGTTGCTTCCGCCGCGCACGACCTTCATGGCCGACATGACGGCCGCTGAGCGCGCACTGATGCAGGAGCACGCCACCTACTGGCGCGGCTTGATGGCACAGGGCTTCGTGATCGCCTTTGGTCCCGTGGCGGATCCGAATGGGCCGTATGGCATCGCGATCCTCCGGACCGAAGGCGCTGACGAGGCACGCCGGCTGGCCGCGGACGACCCGGTGATCCGGGCGACCGCCGGGTTCGGCTTCGACGTGCACGCGATGCCGAGCGTCGTCCATCCGTAGGAGAGGCCGGTAAGCGGTGAAGCTGCTGGCGCGGGACCGGCGGTTCATCGTCGGCACGATCGCCAAGAGGCTCGAGTCATGATGCCATCGCTTCGCACGCTCGCCGCGATCGTCGGCGGATATCTGGTCTTTGCGCTCTCGGCTGTGGCGCTCTTCCACCTGACGGGCCGCGATCCTCATGCGCCGCAGCCGCTCTGGTTCGAGCTCTTCGCCACCGTCTACGGCATGTGCTTCGCGGCGCTCGGAGGATTCATCGCCGCCCGCGCGGCACGGGATCGGCCTTTGCGCGCCGTGAGCGGCGTGGCCATCCTATTGGCGCTGGGTGCCCTCGTCTCGCTGATCGCCAACCCGGGCGCTGGCGCGACGTGGTCACAATGGGCTGCCCTCATTCTGATGGCGCCGAGTGTCTATCTCGGACTCGCACTGCACCGTTATGGCGGAAAGTTCCGACATTCGAATCGATCCATTGCTGCCGGGTGATTGGCCGGATGTGCGCCGGATCTACGAAGAAGGATTGGCCACCGGTGTCGGCAGCTTCGAAACGGTGGTGCCGTCGTGGACGGAATGGGACGCCGCGCGTCTGCCGCATTCCAGGCTGGTTGCGCGACGCGGTTCTCTCGTGGCATGGGCCGCGCTCAGCCCGGTTTCGAAGCGCGCGTGTTATGCCGGCGTGGCCGAGTTCGGGATTTACGTGTCGTCCGCCGCGCGCGGTCAGGGCGTCGGCCGCCGCCTGTTGCTGGCGCTGATCGATGACGCCGAAGCGCACGGCATCTGGACGATTCAAGGCGTCACGATGGCCGGAAACGCAGCCAGCGTCGCGCTCCAGATGGCCTGCGGGTTCCGTATCGTCGGCCGCCGCGAGCGGATCGCGCAGCGGGACGGTTGCTGGCACGATACCATTCTGACTGAACGACGAAGTTCCGCCATTGGCCTCTGAGCGTACCGACGGATTGAGACTCACGTGTGAGGCGGCCTTGTGACAGTTGGCGGCGGCCACGCACGACGCGGAGTTGCTGGACCTGTTGCAGGATACGTATCGCGCCTACCACTTCGCGGATGCCATCGGTGCGGACGGACTGGTCTTCGAGTATCGCCTCGAGCCGGGCCGGCCACGACCAGGAACGCGATCGCGTTGCTCAAAACGAGCGGCGCCCCGCCTTCGCTCGTGCGTCGAGCCCTCGAGCGCGCCGCCGCACTCGACCGGCAGCGCGAGATGAACCTGACAGGCGGATCATGACCCGCACGCGATCCATGGCGGTCGCCCAGACCGTTCCCGTGCGTGGGGACGTGGACGCGAACCTTGCGCAGCACGTGGAGCTCGTTCGACTCGCCGCGGGCGAGCATCCGGACGTGCTCGTCTTTCCGGAGCTCTCGCTCACCGGGTACGAGCTGGATCTGGCGGAGGCGCTCGCCTTCAGCGAGCGGGACGAGCGGCTCTCGGTGCTGCAGAGCGCCGCCGCGTCTTCGTCAACGACTCTTGTTGTCGGCGCGCCGGTCAGGATTGGCACACGGCTTCACATCGGGGCGTTCGTCCTCGCGCCGGATGGCGCCATCGCCCTTTACACGAAGCATCATCTGGGCGCCTTCTCATCGGGCGCTGCCCGCGATGGAATCGTGCCACCGGCCGAGGCGACGGTGTTTCAGCCAGGCGAGCTGGATCCGTTGATTCGGTTCGACGGACACACCGCAGCGGTGGCGGTCTGTGCCGACGCCGGTCACCCATCGCATCCCACGCACGCGGCGGAGCGCGGCGCGAGCACGTATCTGGCGAGCATGTTCGTGATCCCCTCGGACTTCGAGGCGGAGACGACGAACCTGCGCAGGTGCGCCGTCCGGCACGGGATGGCCGTCGCCTTCGCCAATTTCGGCGGGCCGTCTGGTGGACTGGCTTCAGCCGGCCGCAGCGTGATCTGGTCGCCTCGAGGCGAGCGGCTCGTCGAGCTCGAGCCAGCGGGCTGCGGTGTCGCGATGGCGTTCGAGTCCGAGTCTGGCTGGCAGGCGCGACTCCTGTGATGTCTGGCCGCCGGAGCTCGCCGTCCTCGCCGCGACGATTCCCCGCGGCCTGGCGGACGCTGGCCGACCTCGTGCTACTGGCCGTACTGGAATGCTTCTGGTGCTGGCCGCTGCCGCTCCGCCTGGGCAGCGCCATTCCCGGCGACGGGCCTGGCGACAATCTGAGCTTCCTCTGGAATTTCTGGTGGGCGCGCAAGGCCCTTGCCACGCCGGGGCTCCATCTGCTCGACACCGGGTATCTGTTCTATCCGGCGCATGTCGATCTCGCGCTCAACACCAACACCCAGCTGAATGCCGTCGTCGGGGCCACGGTGCTCGCGCCGCTCTCGACGATCACGACGTTGAACGTCACGATCCTTGCTGGCTTCGTGCTGGCGGCGATCGGCGCCTATCTCCTGGCACGCGACCTGACCGGCAGTCGCCGCGCCGCCATCCTCGCCGGCATCATCTTCGGCCAGTCGCCGTATCTGGCGGCGCACCTGCTCGGCCACTTCAACCTGACCTCGGCGTGGGTGCTCCCCTGGTTCCTGTTCGCCTTTGGCCGCATGCTCGATCGCCACTCGCGAGCCGCGGCGGCCGGAGCCGGGCTCCTGCTGGTCGCGACCGCGTACACGGATTACTACTATCTCGTCTTCGCCGCCATCGCGGCGGGAGCGTGGCTGGCGATTCGCTGCGTACAGGCGCGCGTGACGGTTCAGCGCCGTGTCCGCTCGCGCGGCCGCGCGCTGACACTCGTCATGCTCTGCACCGTCCTGCTCGTCGACGCTGCGATCGCGACAGGCATCCTGCTGTCCGGCGGCGGCCGGCTGCGGATCGGACGCGCGACCCTCTCGATGACGGGGACGTTCAATCTTCGCGAGATGGGCTGGGTCCTGGTGCTCGCGCTCGTGCTCGTCATCTGGCGCGTGCGCGTCAGAGTGCAGCGGCTGCCGATCGACAGCCGCCTCGCCGGCCTGCTGGCCATCGTCGCAGGCGTGACCGCGCTCGGTCTCACGCCGCTCGTCCTCCACGCAGCGGATCTCTGGCGGCACGGCGATTACGTCAGCCAGGCCTACGGCTGGCGGAGCGCGCCGTCGGGCGTGGACCTCCTGACGTTCGTCGCGGGAAATCTCTTTCACCCGGTGTGGGGACGCTGGTCGATGGCGATCTACAGCCGGTTTCAGCTCAACCCCGTTGAAGACGTCGCCTGGCTCGGCATCGTGCCGGTTGTCTGCGCCTGGATCGGCTGGCGCCGTGCCGGCGGTGGCGAGGCGAGGCGGCGCTGGAGCGTCCTGTTCGCCATCTTTTTCATCTGGGCGCTGGGGCCCTTCCTTCAAGTGGCGGGCGCCAATACCGGGCTGGTGCTTCCAGAGATGTTCATCCGCGTCCTCCCGATCGTCGCCAACGCACGCATCCCCGGCCGCGCCATCGTCGTGGTGTATCTCGCGCTGGCGATGTTCGCGGCGTTGGGTTTGGCGTCGCTTCGCGGGCGATGGAGCGGGCCCGTGTGGCAGTGGGCGCTCGTTGGCCTCGTGGCGTTTGGGTTCCTTCGTGCTCCGCTCCCGATGTACGAGCCGAAGCCGTCGCCGATCGCCGCCACGATCGCAGCCAGCCAGACTCCAGGTGCGGTCATCAGCCTGCCGCTGGGGTTGGCGGACGGCTTCGGCGAGCGCGGCCGCTTCGACCGGATCAACCTCTATTTACAGATGCGGCACCAGCGCCCACTCGCGGGTGGCTTCATTGCGCGATTGTCGCCGCGCGTGCTGGACGCGTATGCGCGCCTGCCGGTCGTCGGCGCCTGGTGGCAGATGTCGGAAGGGAAGCCGCTGCCGGATCCCGACGTGCCCCGGGGCCAGGCAGCGGCGGCCGCGCTCCGGCGCGAAGGGTTTGCCTTCGTCGTGCTCGATACATCCGCGGCGTCGCCCGCGCTGATCGAGTCGGTCAGGTCGCTGGGGCTGCCCCGCGTCATGGCCGACGGGCGGCGGGAGCTGTACGAGGTGAGCCCGTCCGCGCGGGCGCGTGCCCACGCGCTACGAACGGATGATCCGACGGGCTTTTGAGAACACGCCGTCCATCATCGCCGGTGTCAGTTTGCGGGTATTCGTGTTCTGGCGGCTCGGATGGTAACAGCCGAGCAGCACGGGGAGCCCGTCGCCGATCTCATGTACGCTCCCGTGCGAGAACACCGGCCGCGGCCGCGGCGCCACGCCGCGCGCGCGGAACAGGCGCAGGCAGGCGTCGAAGCCGAGCGGTCC
>JANWLS010000082.1 GCA_025450765.1 Vicinamibacterales bacterium
CCATCTGCTTCACGTCGGTCCACGTCACCGCCTGCACACCGCCGAACATCGTGTAGGTGACCATCGGCACGCCGATCGCCATCACCGTGGCCGTGAGGTTCCAGTGCAGCACGATGGCGAGAATCACCGCCGGCGCCGAGATGATCGTGCCGCACGAGAGCGCGCGCAGAATGAGGAAGAGGAAGGCCGCCAGGGCGCGCGTCCGCGCGTCGAATCGCTTCTCCAGATACTCGTACGCGGTGTACACCTTCGCGCGGTGGAAGAACGGCACCACCGTGAGCGACAGGATGATCATCGCAATCGGCAGCCCGAAGTAGAACTGCACGAAGCCCATGCCATCGACGTATCCCTGTCCGGTCGTCCCGACGATGGTGATGGCACTGAGTTGCGTCGCCATCACGGAGAGGCCGACGGCCCACCACGGCAGCGACCGGTCGGCGAGGAAATAGCCCTCGACGCGGTCGCTCCCCTTCGTCCGCTTCAATCCGTCGTAGATGATCCAGGTCAGGTAGGCGAGGACGACCCCCCAGTCGAGCATTCGCATCGGTGCTCAGCTCCCGAAGTACCAGCCGACGGTCCAGAGACCGGCGACGACGACAATCTCGAGGAGGACGACGAGCCAGTACGTCAGGCGCATCGAGGGATCGGCTTCAGAGCTCGGCAAGTCGCGCATGCAATCGCTCCTCGGCCGTGTGCAGCGCAGCTCGCCGCGCCGCCACGCGCGCTCGGTCCTCGGCCAGCCCGCCGCGAGACGAGGCCATGGCCCGCGCCGTCTCGCTGGGCGCCGGGCCGCCGACGGTCGTGCGGACCTCGATGAAACGGCGTGCGCTCAGCAGATCCGACAGCGCGTTCGGCGTGTACGTGATTTCCTCGCCCGCCAGCTCCCGCGACGCGTCGGCCAGCGCAGCGGCGGCGGCTTCCGGCGAGTCCGGCTCCGCGTGCTCCGTAACGCGTCGGGCGATGGCGTGTGCGAGCCGGAACGGCAGACCCTTGTCGCGCACGAGCGTGTCGGCCAGTTCCGTGATGGTCGTCCAGCCACCGTTCGCGCGAGCGCCGAGCCGCGCCGCGTCGAATTCCGCCGAGCCCATCGCGGCGGCCAGAAGCCGCACCACCCGGGCGGCATCGGCGAAGGCCGCCTGCACGACTGGCTGCAGATCGTCCTCGGTGTCGACGATATCGCCGAACGGGGTGTTGTGAATCGCCAGCATCACCGCCGACATCTGACCGATCGCACGGCTGGCGATCGCGCGCGCGTGCTCGATCGCGACGGGGTTCCGCTTCTGCGGCATGATGCTGCTCGTCTGGACGAAGGCGTCGCCGAGGCGCACGTAGCCGACCTCGGCCGTGCTCCAGAGCAGCAGGTCCTGCGCGAAGCGGCCGAGGCCCGTGACGGCGACCGCCGCGGCCGACATCGATTCGAGCAGATAATCCGCCGTGGCGATGCTGCCGTACGTGTTGCCGGTCGGACCGTCGAATCCGAGGAGGTCGGCCGTGAGCGTGCGGTCGATCGGAAAGCCGGTGCCGGTAATCGCGCAGGCGCCGAGCGGCGACCGGTTGGTGGACGCGTAGGCCGCCTCGAAACGCGTCGCATCGCGCTCGAGCTGCTCGACCACCGCCAGCAGGTAGTGGGCGATCGTGGTCGGCTGCGCGCGCTGCGTGTGGGTGTGGGCCGCGAAGATGGTTTCGCGATGGCGCTCGGCGAGACCGAGGAGCACCTGGCGCAGCTCGAAGCTGGCCTCCATCAGCTCGAGCAACCACTCCCGCTGCCGCATCCGGTACATCGTCATGTCGATGTCGTTGCGGCTCCGCGCCGTGTGGAGGCGCCCCGCGGCGCCGGTTCCCCCGGTTGCGTCGATGAGGCGGTCGAGATAAAAGAAGAGATCCTCGCAGGATCCGTCGTAGGCCGCGGCGCGGATGGCGGCGGGATCGACGGCGGCGAGCGCGGTCCGGATCGCGCGTGCGTCCTCGCGCGAGATAATGCCGCAGGCGGCCAGCATCACGAGATGCGCGCGATGGATCGCCATCAGCGGCACCAGGAACAGCGCCTTCGCGTCCTCGAAGTGCTGATTGAGGACGCAGGCCACGTATTCCGGGGCAAATTTCACGTCCGCGAGTATAACAGTTAGCCTCCAGCCCATGACGGTCCATCGCGCGTCCACGCGCCCTCCAAAAGGCCATGCCGTGGCTGCCATCCGGACCGATCCGGATCTGTTGCGGGGCCTGCTCGAAGATGCCGCGCGCTTCCCCGGCGGCCATGCGGCGGGTGTGGTCCTGGCTGAAGGCGAGGCCGACGTCGCCGCGGCGCTCAGGAGCGGGCGGACGGTGCTGCCGATTGGCGCCCAGTCGTCGCTCACCGGCGCGGCGACCCCGCGCGGCGACCTGCTGCTTGCGACGTCGCGGCTCTCCGCGATGATCGAGATCGGGGAGCATCGCGCCCGCGTCCAGCCCGGCGTGCCGCTCGTCACGCTGGCCGGTGCGCTGGCGGCCAGGGGCCGTCGCTATCCGCCCGTGCCGACCTACGAAGGCGCGTTCATCGGCGGCACCGTCGCCACGAACGCCGCGGGCGCGGCGACGTTCAAGTACGGCAGCACACGCGACTGGGTGCAGGCGCTCACGGTGGTGCTCCCGGGAGGCGAGGTCCTCGATCTCGCGCGCGGCGAGGTGACCGCGCACCCGGACGGGTTCTTCGAAATCGAGACCGCCGCTCGAGGCGTCGTCACCGTTCCGTTACCGACCTACCGGATGCCGGCGGTCGCCAAATGCTCCGCTGGCTACTTCGCCGCGCCGGGAATGGACCTGATCGATCTCTTCATCGGCTCGGAGGGGACGCTCGGGGTCGTGACGGAGATCACGATTCGCCTCCTCTCCCCGACGCCGGCGCTGTGCGTGATGCTCGTGCCGCTTCGCGACGAGTCGCTCGGCTTCGAGCTGGCCGGCCGCCTCCGCGCCGCGTCCCTTGCCACGCGGCGCGCACAGGACCCGCTCGGCATCGACGTCTGCGCGATCGAGCATCTCGATCGCCGGAGCATCGAGCTCGTGCGCGACGACGGCAGCGCGCGGCGGTGTGGCGTCTCGTTCGAGGATGACGCCGTGCTCGCCCTGCTCGTGCAGCTCGAGTTGCCGCACGGCACGACGGCAGCGGCCGCCTACGAGCAGATCGGATCGCTGCGCTCGACGCAGGCGCCTGACGGTCCCCTCGTGCGCGTGTGCCGCCTGCTGGACGAGGCGGGCGTCCTCGACGGCGCGGAGATCGCGGTGCCCGGCGATGAATCGCGAGCGAAGCAGCTCTTCGCGCTGCGCGAAGCGGTGCCGGCAGCGGTGAATGCGCGCGTCGGACTGGCGCGCTCGCGCGTGGACGGCCGGATCGCCAAGACGGCCGCCGACATGGTCGTTCCCTTCGAGTGCTTTTCGGAAATGATGGACATCTACCGCGAGGGCTTTGCCCGGCGCGGCCTCGATTACGCCATCTACGGTCACATCTCGGACGGGAACGTTCACCCGAACGTGATTCCGCGGTCCTACGAGGATGTCGAAGCGGGAACGGCCGCGATTCTCGAGTTCGGACGCGAGGTGGCGCGGCTGGGCGGCTGCCCGCTCGCCGAGCACGGCGTCGGCCGGAGCGCGACGAAGCAGGCGCTGCTGCAGCAGTTCCGCGGCGAGCAGGGCCTCGCTGAAATGTGCGCCGTGAAGACCGCGCTCGATCCACAATGGACGCTCTCGCCAGGAGTGTTGTTGAACCCGCCCGGCGGCCAGGGGGGCCGCCCGTAGCGGTCCGTGAAATGCTGATCGATCTGCTGTTGCTGCTCGTGCCGGCCGGCGCGCTCGGAACTTTTGTCTGGCTGGCGCAGGGCGCCATCCTGCCGCTCGGTGGACTCGATTACCTCGTCATCACGCCGCCGGCCCGCACGCTCGCGATCGCGGTGGGCGCGGCGTTCCTCGGGCTCGTCGTGCTGCACCGCGCCGTGAGCCGACAGACACGGTCGAGGAGCATCAGCTACAACTGGCCGCTGTTCCTCCTCTTCGCGGCACTCCTCGGGCCATTCGCGGCTCGGCACGCTGGTGCGGGCTGGTCGGCGCCGCTCGCGTACTTCACGATCGACCTTCGGCTCTGGCTCGCGGCTGCGGTGATCCTGCTGTGGCTGGCGACGCTCGATCGACATCTTCATGGGGTGCTCCGCGCAGCGGTCTCGCGTCGCCTCTCACCACGGGCGCGGCATCGGCTCGCGTTATCCTCGCTCACGGCCCTCGTCGTCATCGTGCCGATCCTGACGACGCCCCACCTGCGATTTTCAGGCGAGGTGCACGGCGACGAGCCAAAATATCTCCGCTACTGCGAGAACCTGTACCAGGGGCGTGGCTTCGAGGTCGGCGAGATCAAGAACATCGCGGACCTGCCGCCAGGCATGCCGCCGAAAATCGGGAGCGACCTGCGCGCGGCGGCGTACGTGATTCCGATCGAGATCCACGATCTCTCGGTCGATGCACACGCGATCCTCCGCGGCCGATGGCACCACGCCTTCAACCGCGCGGTGTACGAAGAAAACTGGTTCGTGCAGGGCAAGAACGGTGGGCTGTACCAGGTGCACACGCCTGGTCTCTCGTTTCTCCTGTTTCCAGGCTACGTGATCGATCGCTACTTTCTGAACCGCACGAGCCTCTTCCATCCGCAATTCCCGACGAACCCCTGGGCCACCGAGACGACGCTGCTGCTGATCTATGCGGTCTGGGCGATCGCGATCTTCCGCTTCTTCCGCGCGCAGACCGGACATGTCGGCCTGGCGTGGATCGTCGCAGCGCTTGCGCTCCTGTCGATGCCCGCCGCGGCGTTCCCGTTCCAGATCTATCCGGAAACCACCGCGGGCCTGATCATCATCACGACGGCCGGCTACCTGCTGTTTTCCGAGAAGCGGCGCCTCTCGACGGCGTTCGCGGTGGGGCTGATGGTGGGCTACCTGCCGTGGCTGCACGTCCGCTTCGGCCTGCTCTCGACGATTCCGTTGATCTGGATGATCGTCGCCGAGCGGCGTCGGCCGAAGCTCGCGGGATCGTTCGTCGCCGGCTATGCCCTGGTCGTGAGCCTGTTCTGTTTCTACGTCTATCACATCACCGGCAGCATCCTGCCGACGGCGCTCTATTACACGCAGGGTGCCGCCAACGCCTTCAACCCGCACGCGGTGATACCGGGCACGATCGGATTCTTCTTCGACGGCGTCTGGGGGATGTTCGCGCACACGCCAGTGCTGCTGCTCGCCGCGCTCGGCGTGCCGCTGCTCATGGCGCAGCGCCCTGCGGTGGCGCTGCTGGCGGCGATGCTGTTCGCGGCGCTCATCATCCCGTCAGCGGGCCACGGCTACACGGCGGCCGGCGGAACACCGCTGCGGGATCTGGTGGCCGTGATGCCGCTCGTCTGGGCCGCGCTCGTCGAAGCCGCGGTCGCGTATCGCCACAGCCGCGTGTTCCAGGTGGTCTTCGCGGTGCTCGCCCTGGTGTCGCTGCAGACGGCGACCGCCTACAACCTGTTCCATGTCAAGGAAGTCGGTCCGCTCGTTGATCAGAACGTCAGCGGCTGGCACGTCAACCTGCTCTTTCCGCCGCTGCACGACGGGGTCCTGAATCCCATGCTGCTCGCCGGATGGATCGCCGTGGTCGTCGTGTTGATGTTGATCTCCGTGGTGAGACTGGACATCGTCCGATCGCGGCTCCCGCGGGTCGTCGAGCGCACGTGTGCGGCCGGAACGATCGCCTTGCTGCTCGCCAGCCTGGCGATCGTCGGCTGGTACTCGCGCGCGCTTCCGCACCGCGAGGAGAGTTATCTCATGCCGCCCGCGACGGCGCGCAGCATCGCGTCGAGCTTCAGATAATCGCGATCACCAGGCTGGCACCGCTCAGCAGGGCGCCCGCGAGGACGAACCAGTCGGCCGCGGCGCCGCCGGGCCGGCTGCCCGAGAGAGGCTCGCCCGGATTCTGCGGCGCACGCGCGAGCCTCTCGTTGAGCGCGCGATAGCCGACGAACAGCAGGACCATTCCGACCAGCAGGCAGAACCACCCGATCGCCAGGACAACGCGGGCGGCGAGATCGGCCGAGGCGAGCCGGCCGATGAAGGCGGCCGTCATCACCCAGACGATGAGCGCGACGAAGGCGAGCAGGCGGAGCCGCGTGCTCTCGCGCTCACCCGCCTGGCGCACGAGCTCGAGGCGCAGCGCCTCGTCGGCGCGCCGCCGATCGGCTTCACGCTGCTGGCGCTCGAATTCGAGCTGCTCGCGCTCGAGCTCTGTGCGCACGCGATCGCGGTCGAACGTCTCCTTGAGCGCGGCCACGAGCACGCCGCCAAGCTGCGCGTCGAGACCGCCACGGCCTCCTGGTCGCGCGGCCAGCGGATCCTCGCCGCCACCACCCTCACCCGAGGCGCTCGGTTGCCTGCGGCGAAAGCCGCGCGTGACGTCAACGAACCCGAGCGCGGCGTCGATCATCCGCAGGATGACGGCTTCGTTCAAGAGAGGCATACAGCCAGTCTACATTCTTCATTGGCGTGGGACCCCACCCCCACGCCGAACTGACGCTGATGCTTCGCCTCGGATCTACATGTCCGCGGCTCAGCATGGCCGCAGGCGCTCCCACCCCTGACACCCTGCTTGAGCATTCAGTGGCTACCCAGCCAGCTTCGCCGGAACGCCTGCTGGGCTTCCGTGAGGGAGCCGCCGGCGTGCTCGATCGGCACGACCTCGAGCCGCGGGTCGGCCGCCAGGGTAATGGTCACGCGCACGCGCTCGCCGCCCCGGCGAATCGCCTCTGCCGTCACGTGATCGCCGGGCTTGTGATTCGCCAGCACGGCCGAGAGCGCCTGTTCGCTGTCGAGGCGCCGTCCGTCGATCGAGACCACGGTGTCGTCCTGCTCGAGGCCGGCGTTGTAGATTGGCGAGCCCGTCGGCACGAGCGCCTCGATGGCCGCGCCGGCGTTGCTGTAGTCGAGTCGCACGTTCCCGATCCATGCCTGGCCCGGATGCGCCGTCCGCAGCACCAGCCCGGCCGGCGCGAGCAGCGTCTTGTAGTCGGCGACGTCGTGGCCTTGCACGTACTGTGCGAAGAAGTGGTCGGCGAACGCCTGGTCGCCGGCCACCTTCCCGAGCACCTGACGCGCCTCGTCGATGGTGTACGGGTGCCCGACCAGCCCCTCCGCCGGCCCGCCCGGCTTGCCGTACGCCTGCCACATCACGCGCATGTAGTCGTCGAGCGTGACACGCCCGTGCGTCCGCTCGCGCAGCGAGAGGTCGAGCGCGAGACCAATTGCGTCACCCCACGTGTAGTACGAGATCACCGTGTTCGCCCAGTTCGTCCGGTCGATCGGCGCCCCGCCGTCGACGAAGGGCGCCATGCGGCTCATCTGCTGCGCCGTTCGCACCAGGCGGCCGGGATCGAAGGTCACGGCGTTGATGGCGCCCTGATAGGCCTGCGCCGTCTCCTCGATCGTCGAGAGGCCGGCGCGCTGCATGAAGACCGTCTGGTAGTAGCTCGTGACGCCCTCGGCGAGCCACATGTCGCCCGACATGTTCAGGTGCTCGAAGTCGAACGGCTCGAGGCCCCGCGGCCGGATCCGCTCCACGTTCCAGCCGTGAAAGAACTCGTGGGCGACGGTGTTGAGGATCTGCACGCGCTGCCGCGGGTCTTCGAGCGATCCGCGGAACGTCATCACCGTGCTGTTGCGGTGCTCCATGCCGTCGCCGTTCGCCCACGGCAGGTAATCCGACAGGAACGTGTAATAACCCGGTTCGTAGGCGGGGAACTCGCCATACACGGCGCCTTCCTGCTTGACGATTTTCTGCACGTCGCTCGCGAACTGATCGGCGTCCCGGCCGGCTTCCTCGCCCGCTTCGTGCAGCGCAATGCGGAACGTGCGTCCGCCCTCCTCGAACGTCCTCATCGTGAAGGCGCCGAGCTCGGCGGGGCTGTCCATCAGGTACTGCAGGTTGGCGGCCGTGAAGACCTGCGGATTCGACGTGGCGTGAAGCTGCGTCGCCACGCGCCAGTGCCGCGCCGGCGGGAGCTCGAAGGTGACCCGGATCGGACGGTTCTCCAACCCATCCGCCCACATCAGCGCGGCCGGCATGTTCAGGTGCACGTGCGTGGTGTCGATGGCGAGATACGTCCCGTCGACCCGATCGCCATACACCGTGTACCGGATGCGCACGGTTCCGTCGCCGCTGGTCACATCCCACTGATACGGGTGCACGCGCCGCGCGTCGAGCGCGTGCCCGGCGCCGTCGAGCGCCGCCACGTCGTACACGTTCTTCGCGAACTCGTGCAGCGCGTAGCGTCCTGGAGACGTCCGGCTCATGAAGATGTGCACCGTGCCCGTCCCGACATCCGGAAAGGTCGCCTCGACTTCCATCGACCGGTGCGCGAGATCGGGAAAGGAGACGCGGTACGCCACCGGCGCCTGCGCAAAGGCGGGCGTGGCAAGCATGAGCGCAAAGATCTGCGCCGCAAGGAATCGACGATTCAACATGCCGGCGATGCTAACAATAGCCGGTGACGGTGTCAGCATTTTTTAAGTTGGTGGCGGGGCCCCGCCGCCAGTAAATAATGCCGACAAGCCTTAAGATAACCAGGATGTTGAATGAGAGCCCACCACCCGCCCGACCGGCATCCACGGTCGTCCTCGTTCGCGACACCTCCTCCCGCCCCGAAATCCTCATGGTCCGGCGCACGCGCGCGGCGTCATTTTTCGGCGGGGCGTACGTCTTTCCCGGCGGGCGTGTCGACGCCGCCGATCAGGATGCCGGTCTCATCGCGCGCTGCGATGGCGTCGAGACGGTGGCCGCGCGCTTGCCGGACCTATCCGCCGCCGAAGCCGCTGCCTATGCCGTGGCGGCGCTCCGCGAGCTCTTCGAAGAAGCCGGTGTGCTCGTCGCCCGCGATGCGCAGGGGCGCCCGGTCCGCACGGACACCGACCGCGCGCGCGAGCGGTTCGATGCGCACCGCCTGGCACTCTGCGGCGGGCAGCAGAACCTGGGCGCGATGCTGGAGGCCGAGGGGCTGCGCCTCGCGCTCGACCACCTCCAGCCCTTCGCCCACTGGATTACCCCCGTCAACGAGCCGAAGCGCTTCGACACCCGGTTCTTCGTGGCCCGGATGCCCGACGGCCAGCAGCCGATGCACGATGCCGGCGAGACGACCGACACACAGTGGGTCGCTCCGGGTGAGGCCCTGGAGCGCTTCGCCCGCGACGAAATCGTCCTCGCGCCCCCCACCTGGAGCACGCTGCACGACCTGGCGCGGCTCAAAGGCGCCGACGCCATGCTCGCCTGGGCCGCTACGCAGCCCATGCCCGCCATCGAGCCGCGGCCGCACGAGCAGGATGGCCGGAAAGTGCTGCTCCTGCCCGGCGATCCGCTCAATCCGGCCGACTGGGCGCCGCCGATCGACCACACGCGCTTCGTCCTCGACCACACCGGCCGCTGGCGGGCTGAAAACGCCTGACGGCCGTATAATCAGGACTGGACTGGAGCGGCCGTGCCGCGGTCCGACTTTTACGGAGAACTCACCATGCGACAGGGACGAATCCGTTCGGCGGTGACCAGCGGCGCCATTGGCGCGGCCGCCATGCTGGCGATGCTCACCGCGGCGCCGCGGCCGGCGATCGCGGCGACCAGCCATGTGAAGGGCGAAGTGATTTCGATCATGTGCTACGAAGGACATGGCAAGGAGGGGACCGGCAAGGCCCACCTGAGCTGCGCCACGTCGTGCGCCAAGAAGGGCTACGCGCTCGGCATCCTCACCACCGAGGGCACCGTCTACCAGATTGCGGGCCCGCTGACGGCCGACAACAGCGCCACGCTGCAGCCGTTCCTCTCGACGTCGGTCACCGCCACCGGCGACGTCACCGAGAAGGACGGGAAGAAGACGATCGCGATCGCGAATCTTTCGGACATTGCGGCCGCGAAATAGCAGCTTGGCCTTGACGCCTGCTGGGCGCGCGGTCCAGACTAGCCGCACGTGGAGGTCCTATGGCCGACGATGAAGGCCGTTTCGGATTGCTGGACGATGATTTCGGTGAGGAGGGCGGGCTGGACGCTCCGGACCCGTCGGATGAAGAAGTAACGCTCGTCGGCTTCGACGAGATCCAGACGCTCGCATCGCCGGCCACCCCGCGTCGGGCCCGACCCGCCGGCGGAGGGCGCAAGAAGAGCGCGGCGAAGGGTGCGCGTAAAGCCTCTCGAAAGGGCTCGGCTCGCAAGGCGGCCAAGGGCGGCCGCAAGACGGCCGGGGCCCGCAAGAAGACCGCGGGACCTGCCGCCGGGAAGAAGAAGACAGCTGCCCGCAAGAAGACCGCCGGACGGAAGAAGGCGGCTGGCCGGGCGTCGGCCCGGAAGACGGCCCGCAAGAGCGCTCAGAAGACAGCTCGGAAGACCGCTCGCAAGTCGGCGCGCGGACGCCGGCGCTAACACTCCGCGAGGGACGGCGATCGGCCGTCCCTCCCGTCACTCCCGCCGCACCAGCTCGGCCACCAGCACCTCGCGCTGCTTCATCGCGAGATCGTCGCAGCGGCGCAGCGACCACCGGTACGCCGGCGACACCACCACCGCGAACACCGCGAGGACGGCCGCCGCGATCCACATCCGCCCGAGCCAGAACCCGACGCCGAAGGCTGCCGCACAGATCGCCAGCGAGACGGCCGACACCATCAGGCTGGCGAGCCCGGACACGCCGGCCACCCGATTGCGCGAGAAGCCGATCGAGACGCGCCGCGGGAGCTGCAGCGACATCAGGTTGCCGATCGAAAAATGCACGAGCAGCAGAAAGGCCACCGCCGCGATCGTCGGCAGCACGACCATCGCGCCCGGCGGCGTCGCCACCACGCCGACCGCGATCCAGAGGATGACAAGATTCATCGTCATCAGGAGGACGACCGTCACGTTCTTGCCCACGAGCACCTGGCGAAAGCGCACGGGCGCCATGTAGAGCCACTCGATCCCGTTCCCGTCGTAGCCGAAGCTGTTGTAGATGATGTTGAGGAGAACGAGCGACACGTAGGCGGCGGCCACCGGATACATGAACTGGCCGTACTGGCCCACCAGGCCGGCACCGTGACGACTCGAACCGTGCGACAGGCCCAGCAGGCACACGAGCAGGACGGGCACGGCAAAGACGACCAGCATCGACGGATTGCGGAAGACGTACCGCAGCTCCTTTTCGACGATCGCGCTCGTCTTCTCGCCGAGAAGCGGCAGTCGCCACCCAGGCGCCACCGGGCTCGCGTCAACCCGCGCCCGGTTGCTTTCGCCCAGGTCCTCGCCGCGATACTGCATGCGCAGCCGGACGAGCAGCAGGCCGCCGAACAGGCCGCCGTAAGCGACTTCCGCCAACGCGAACGCCACCGCGCCCACCCACCGGCCATCGGCCGCGGAAGCCAGCGCGGCGGCGGCCACACCCGGCGGCAGCGGTTCCTGCCACTGCAGCAGGGCGGCCCCGCTCACCGGCGTCGCCCCTTTCCAGTCGCCGAGGATCGGGCCGCTGAACTGGAACGCGAGAATCAGCAGGATGAACAGCACGCTCAGAATCTCGCGGCTACGCCGCTGCGCGAGCCACCGATCGACCCACGCGAGCACCATCCGCCCGAAGAGCAGGTTCATCGCGGCGAACAGCACGAGCACCGGAAGCACGGCCGCGGCCGTCACGGGGCTCGCGACGAGCATGCCGATGGTGAAGCAGGTCAGCCAGAGCAGCGTCGCGATCGCCGCCGGATCCGCCAGGCCGTACGCGAGCGTCAGCAGCACGAAGGAGGAGAAGCGGAGCGGGAACCGGAGCAGGTTGCGGAAGTCGAACTGCACCGTCGACGTCGCCCCGACGATCGGATAGAGCTGCCAGACGAGCGCCACGGCCCACAGCACCAGGGGCAGGAGCCACGAACGGTGTGTCTCCAGCGCCACGTATCCGGCAATCGCGCTGCCGATGGCTCCCGCCGTCACCACGCCGCTCATCGTCAGGACGGTGAGCACGCGCGACACGACTTCGAGCCGGCCGCGAATCGACCGCAGGCCGTTGCGGAACAGCTGCCAGCGGAGCTGCGCGATCAGGCGGAGCTGCTCTTGGACGCCGATCCCGGCGTCTACCCCAGCCACGACAGCTCTCCGGCCGTCTCTGGCGGGCCGCCGACCACCGACAGGAAGATCTGTTCGAGGTTCCGCTGCTGGCCGGCGCGCAGCTCGTCGAGCGAGCCCTGCGCGACGAGCTTGCCGTGGTCGATGATCGCGACGTGGCTGCAGAGCCGCTCGACGATTTCGAGCACGTGGGACGTGAGGAAGATGGTCGCGCCGTTCGCGATCATCCGCTGCAGCATCGCCTTGAGGGTGCCGGCGGCGATCGCGTCGACGCCTTCGAACGGCTCGTCGAGGAACAGGATGCGCGGCCCGTGGATGACGGCCGCCGCCATCGCGAGCTTCTTCTGCATCCCGTGCGAATAGTCGGTGATGAGCGTATCCGGCCGGTCGGCCAGGCGCATGAACTCCAGCAGCTCCGAGGCGCGCCGCGCCGTCGTCTCACGGTCGAGCCCGTAGAGCCGTCCGGCGAAGTTCAGGAACTCGGCGCCAGTGAGCCGCCCGTAGAGCGCCAGCCCTTCCGGCACGACGCCGATCTGCCGCTTCACGGCCACCGGATCAGCGACGAGATCCGTCCCGAGAATGCGGATGCGCCCCGATGTCGGCGCCAGCAGCCCCGTCACCATCTTGATGGTGGTCGACTTGCCGGCGCCGTTCGGCCCGAGAAACCCGAAGAACTGGCCGGGCTCGACCCGCAGGTCGATCGAGTCGACGGCCACCAGATCGCCGAAGCGGCGCGTCAGCGCGTCGAGCTCGATGACGGGAGCGGCCATATGCCGCGACTCTAGCACACGGCTCAGACCGAGGTGAGCGGAGGCCGCCTCATGCGCCAGGTTGTGGCCTGTTCGTAGGCGTGCGCGACGCGCAGCACGGTCGCTTCGTCGAACGGCTTGCCGTAGAACATGATCCCCATCGGAAGCGCCGGCGGTCCTGCCGTGAACCCGCACGGGATCACCAGCCCCGGCATGCCGGTCATGTCGCCGATGTTCGTATTGCCTCCGTGGAAGGCTTCCGGCCCAGGGCTTGGAGGCGCCTGGCTGGCGCGCCTCGCCTCCTCCGGCGTCTCGAGCTTCCCAGCAGGATTTCCCGCGGGCACCGCGAGCACGTCGCACCGCTCGAACACCCGCCGCATCGACGCCATCAGCATCGTCCGGACGCGCATCGCCTTGACGTAGTCGGTGGCCATGTGGAACTTGCCCGAGTCCATCTTCTCGCGCACCACCGGATCGAGCAGCGCGGCCTTCGCGGGATCGCGGAGCAGCTGTTCGTGGTACGTCGCGCCTTCCGGATGCGAGATGAAGTTGTAGGCGGCCGCGGCCAGCTCGGCGTGCTCCACGTCGACGTCCACCAGCGTGGCGCCGAGCGTCTTCAGCTGGGCGATGGCGGCGCGAACGGTCGCGACGGTCTCCGGTTTCAGGTCTTCGAAGAAATAGTTCGTCGGGACGCCGATCCGCACACCCTTCACGTTGCCGGTCAGCGCGGCACGATAGTCGGGCACGTGCTCGTGCGCCGCCGTGGCGTCGTGCGGATCCGGACCGGCAATGATCTGCAGCAGCATCGCGCAGTCGGCGACCGTGCGCGTCATCGGCCCCGCATGATCCAGCGTCCAGCTCAGCGTCGTCACGCCATACCGGCTCACACGGCCGTACGTCGCCTTGAATCCGACGATGCCGCAGTTGTTGGCGGGACCTCGGATTGAGCCGCCGGTGTCGGTACCGACGGAAAGCGGAATCATGCCGGCGGCGAGCGCAACGCCCGAACCGCTCGACGATCCGGAAGGCGAATATGCCAGGTCCCATGGATTGCGAGCCGGGCCGAAGCCCGAGAACGTGCCGCCGCCCATCGCGAACTCGAGCAGGTTCAGCTTGCCGACGAGAATCGCACCCGCCTGATTCATCCGCGCCGTGACCGTCGATTCGTAGTCCGGCACCCAGTCGGCCGTCGCCTTCGAGCCGTTCGTCGTCAGGACGCCTTTCGTCGCGTAGATGTCCTTTGGCGCGTACGGGAGGCCGTGCAGCGGACCACGATAGTTGCCCGCGGTGATGTCACGCTCCGCCTGGCGCGCCTCGGCGAGCGCGCGATCGCCGGTGATGGTGATGAATGCATTGACCTTGGAGTTCAGCGCCTCGATTCGATCGAGATGCGCCTGCACGAGCTCCACGGGCGAGAGCTTGCGCGCCTTGATATCGGCGGCGAGCTCGTGTGCCGGACGGAAGACGAGGTCCTGGTCGGCCATGGCAGATCCTTGATGTTCGTCCGCTTACTCCATGCGCCACGGAGTCGTTCCCGTGCATGAGGTGGAACTGGATGCAGGTGTCAGTGTCGCGAATCGCATCCGTCTTCGCCGGGTTGATGATGTCGCCGCGGTCGGATACAACACGTGCTCACTGCCGGGCCCGCGAAGAGCGGCGCGCACCGTTATACACGAAGCGCTGCCGGCTGGGATAGGTGAATCTCGCGACGGCGGGAGCCTTCAGCAGGGTGCTATCATGGCCCGCTCAGGGAGGCGCCATCACGACGGTCCCGTCCGCCACGGCCACGATTTCGCGGCAGCCGGTTGCCGGCACGGGCTGGCCTGTCATCGTCCCGCCGGCGCTGGCGCTCGTGTATCCGTGGATGGTCGTGCTCCTCAGCCGGAGCGTGAGCGCGGTGCGCCATCCCGGGGCCGTGGCGCCTTCGCTGGCCTGGGTGGGCGTGACGGCCGCGGTCCTGCTCATCTGTGCCGTGCCGGCGATCGGCGTCGCCGTCGCGTATCAACTGGGGAGAAACGACGCACCCACACGCCGCCAGCTGCGCGCGCGCTGGATCGCCTATCTCGCCGTCGCTTCTCCCTCGCTCCTTCTCGCTTTCGGCAATTACAGCCGCCTCCTGCACGCGCGCGCCGCCGTCACGCCAGCGTGGGATCTCCTCTGGCTCGGCTGTCTGGCCGCGGTCCTGATCGGAGGTGGTGAGCCGGCCGCGCCACCGGCCCTGTCGTCCGCCCGCCGAATCCAGGTGCGCACGTTTCACCTGTCGACGGCGATCGCGCTGCTCGTGCTCTTTCTCGCACCGCACATCACCAACCACGTAACCGGCATCTGGAGCGGCCAGGCGCATATCAGCCTGATGGGTGTGCTGCGGACGGTGTATCGCGCCCGCGTGATCGAACCGTTGCTGATGCTCCTGCTCGTGGTGCAGGCGGCAAGCGGTCTCGCGCTCGTCAGCTCGCGCCTGCGCGGATGCACGCGGAACATTTTCCAGGCGCTGCAGACCGCGTCAGGCGTCTATCTCGTGATCTTCTTGGTCTCGCACGTGGCGGCCGCCTTCTCGGCGCGTGCCGCCGGCGTCGATCCCAACTGGGTGTGGCTCGTCGGCCGCTCGGGCACGCTGCTCTCCAGCTCCGTGCTGACCGTGGTGCCCCACTACTTCTTCGGACCGCTCGCGCTCTTCGTGCACGTCGGCTGCGGCGCCCGCAACCTGCGACTCGCGCGCGAGGCTTCGCTCACCAGCGCCAACCGGCTCGCCGTCGCGCTGATGGCGACCGGCGCGATGGTGAGCCTCGTCATCCTGGCGGCCCTTTCCGGTGTCCACCTGGCCCAGTGATCCAGGCTCGCTCCGTATCATCGATGTGATCGGCGCGCTGTCCGTCGCCGCCGACATGGCGGTGGGGCTCTCGGCCGGGCACGGCATCCGCGCCGCCTACGTCGGCATGCAGGTGGCGGATCGATTGAAGCTCCCGCACGACCAGCGCGCGGACCTGTTCTACGCCGAGCTCATGATGGACGCCGGCTGCACGGCGTGGGCCAGCCAGATCGCGGCCACGGTCCTCGGCGACGACATCGCGGCCCGGCGGCACCTCTTCTTCTTCTGCGATCCGCGCGATCCGCGCGATCTCCTGAAATGGCTCGCGCGCTACATGGCGGCCGGCGAGAGCCTCGGCACCCGCGTCCGGCACTCGCTCGACTTCGTTGTCCGCGGCCGAGCCTTCATGCAGGAAGGGCTCGAGAACACGTGCGAGGTGGCGGCCAGGCTGGCGCACCGGCTCGGGCGATCGTCCGGCGTGCAGGAGGGCCTGCGCTTCATCTTCGAGCAGTGGGATGGCTCGGGCCCTCATCGCCGGCGCGCGGCCACGATCCCGATCGTGTCGCGTATCGTCTTCGCGACGCTCCTCATCGAGGTTACGCACCAGATCGGCGGCCGCGACGCGGCGCTGCAGCTCGTCCGCGCCCGCCGGGGGAAGGCACTCGATCCCGACGTGGTCGACGCGTTCGTCGCACTCGGCGAGGACGATGCGTTCTGGCGAGGGCTGGAGCAGGAGTCGATTTGGCCGATGGTTCGCGAGATGGAGCCCGACTCGCGCGATCGCAGCCTGCGATCCGATCGGATCGATGAGGCGGCCTGCGCCTTCGCGGACTTTGCGGATCTGAAGAGTTTCTATTCGGCCGGCCACTCACGACGCGTGGCCGCGCTCGCCGAGCAGATGGCACAGGCGCTCGCGCTGCCGTCCCCGGATGTCACCGCCGTCCGCCGCGCCGGTCTGCTGCACGACATCGGCCTCGTCGCCGTCCCATCCTTCGTGCTGCACAAGCCGGAGGATCGCCTGACGGATGCCGAGCGCGAGAGCCTGCGGCTTCATCCCTATTACGCCGAGCGGATTCTGTCGTACGTGCCGGCGTTCGCGCCGATCATCCCGCTGGTCACCAGCCACCACGAGCAGCCCGATGGGCGAGGCTATTTCCGCGGACTCTCGGGCGATGCGATTCCGGCGGGTGCTTCCGTTCTCGCGGTGGCGGATCGCTTCGACGAGCTGACGCACGCGGGGCCCGGGCGCGCCGCCGTGGACGATGGCGCGGCGATCGAGGCGATCCGCGCGTCGGCGGGCCTGGTGTTTTCGCGAGAGGCGGTCGAGGCGCTCGCGCACGTCGCGCCGGCGCGCGCAGGGGAATCGGCCCCGGAGACGGCCTCCGCCCGAGAGCCCAAAGGTGCTCGACCAGCCGGGCTGACCGATCGCGAGGTCGATGTGCTCCGCCTGCTCGCCACCGGTGCGAGCCGCCGCTCGATCGCGGAGCGGCTGTCGGTGAGCGAGCACACGGTGCGGCACCACCTCGAGCATATCTATGCGAAGATCGACGTGCGCACGCGCGTCGAAGCGACCCTCTTCGCCATCGAGCACGCCCTCATCCAATAGTCTTTTGCTGAATTTCCGCGAGAAACGACATAGGACGTCTGTCCGATGCGGCCAACGACCTCCGCCCGATAGTCTCGTGCATCCTGCGGGATGCGCAGGTCGAACTGGAGGGTGTGATGGGTAAGCGGGTTGTGTTCTTCGTGTACGGGGCGGTCGTCTACCTGCTCTTCCTCGGGACCTTTCTCTACGCCATCGCGTTCGTGGGCGGCTTCGCGCCGACCGCGCTCGACGGCTCGGCGACGGCGCCGTTGACGACGGCTCTGGCGATCGACCTCGCGCTCCTGGCGATCTTCGCCGTCCAGCACAGCGTGATGGCGCGCCCCTGGTTCAAGCGCGCGTGGACGCGCGTGGTCCCGCCGGCCATCGAGCGCTCCACGTACGTGCTGTTCGCCACCGCAGCGCTCGCGCTCATCTGCTGGCAATGGCGTCCGATCGGCGGGACGGTCTGGTCGGTCGAGGAGCCGATCGCGCGCGTGGCGATCTGGGCGGTGTTCGCGTTCGGCTGGTCACAGGTCCTGGTGATGACGTTCCTCATCAACCACTTCGACCTGTTCGGCTTGCGGCAGGTGTGGCTCGCACTGATCGATGAGCCGTACACGCCGGTGGTGTTCGCCACGCCGGCGCCGTACCGGATCGTCCGGCATCCGCTGTACCTGGGATTCCTGCTCGCCTTCTGGGCGACGCCGGTGATGACCGCGGCGCACCTGGTGTTCGCCATCGCAACAACCGCCTACATCGTCCTGGCCATCCAGTTCGAGGAGCACGATCTCGCGCACGAGCACGGGGTCGCGTATCTCGACTACCGGCGCCAGGTGCCGATGCTGCTGCCGTTCCGGCGGCGGGCTGCAGTGGCGCCGCGCGATCGGACCGCGGTCGCCCGGTAGGCCGGCTACTTCCGGACCCCCGCCGCGGTCTTCTCGATCGGGTAGCCCTTTGCGATCCAGTCGGTCGCGAAGTTCTTCGGGAGATCGAGGATGCGGACGTGCGTGAAGCCCATCTCGCGCAGGGCGGCGAAGGCCGGGCTCACGTTGGGGCACTCCGTCATCGGACAGCAGCCGCAGTAGATGACGAGGTTCGTCGTCCGCGGCAGATCCGTGGCCCACGCGCGCAAATCGGCCAGGCTGTCGGCCGTGCGCGCCGGTCCATGAATCGGCGCGCCAGGAACGTGACCATTCCGATACAGCACGGGGAAGCCGACGCAGACGACCGTCGGTTTTCCCGACTCCGCGCCATCGAGCTCCTTCGCGAGGTTCGCCGGCTCCACCAGGTCCGTGGTCTTCCACGCGTGCGCCGGGGCGGCCGTGCCGTGCGCTGCTTGCGCGCCTCGCCCGCTCGCCAGCACCAGCGTCGTCATTCCCACCAGCAGGAACCCCGCCCCGGCCGCGAAGGCGGCCACTTTCGCGCGCGTCGAAAACATCTGAGGCATGTTGGATCGTCCCTTCGGGCGCAAGTATGCCACGGTCAGAATCTTCTCGCCGAGGCCGGCCGTCACGTATACTGATCCGAGCCGCGCCGGTCGGACCTCGTGGGTCCGAATGGAGTGGAGTGAGCGTCGCGAGGCGAGGGGCCCCCGCGACTAATCAATGGGTGAGGTGGCCGAGTGGCCGAAGGCGGCGGTTTGCTAAACGCAAATCCGCCTCTCGGACATCTTCATTTTTCTTCGTAAATCCTTCACTCTTTTCAAGTTTGCAGATCAAGCGAACTGGCTGGCGTTGGCTCGAAACACGCTGTTTTGGCGCGCCTCAGGGACAATCGCGGGGACAGTTCCACATGCGATGAGCGCCGCAGCCGGTGCGCCGGATTGACTGTCTTTCGCGGATCCAACAGACACCGCGCGTGGTGCGCGTTCGACTACCCCAGCTGGCGAATGCGTACGAAGACCTGAAGGATTCGGGAGTCGCCGATATCTTTCGAATTCCCAAACTGGGCGCGAGCTTTTAGATGACCCAGAGCGACCCGCGTGTTCGTGCGGTCATCGAACCCAACTTCTACTGGGACTTCGGGCCACAAAGCCCCGGGGGACTTGGAAAGGGCGCGTCGATCTTCTCGAACTGCGATGCGCTCGAAGTCTCCGTAGACGGCCGACCGCACGCGATGGTCCAGCCGGACCGCGTCAACTATCCGCATCTTCGGTATCCGCCGTTCTTCGTCGATCTTTAGTTCGAGGGCGTCATGCCGGGGGAACTTCGGATCGATGGCTTGATCGAGGGCCGCAAGATCGTCTCCGGAGCTTTTCAGCCGATCGATCACGCGACCGCCTCGTGATGACGGCGGACGCCGCGGAGACTCAGGGAGATTGCTCGGACGCTGTCCGGCTGGAATTCAAGGCCGCAGACCGGTTTGGTGCGTTGCGGGCCCTTCACTGGTGGCACGGTCCAATTCCACATCAGCGGACCCGGTGAGCTCGTGGGCGACAGCCCGTTCGATCTGGAACGCGCCGGCGGCGCAGGCGCGGTTTGGATCAGAGCGACGCGCTGTGCGGCCGGACCGATTCGTGTCAGGGCCACCCATTCGACGCTCGGTCGGGCTGTTCACGGCCACGGCCATTCTGGTCGCGTCTGCAATCGGGACCACTGGCTTCGCTCAGCGCTCAAATGAACAGCGGCCAAGCGGAACGCAGCTTTTGTTCCTCGGTACAAGGGGAGGCTCGCCGCTCCACGCCGACCGCTCCGAGCCCGCCAGGCTGCTGATCGTGAATGGCCGTTCGTATCTGATCGACTGCGGCATCGGAACCGTGCGACGCCTCGTAAAGGCGGGTGTTCCGTCAGAGACGATCAAGATGATCTTTTTCACCCATCTGCATCCCGACCACGAACTCGGTCTGGCCGATGTGATGGCCAATGACTACGAGCACTCGCGTGTCGGGCTGATGGCCGGAGGATCGGCTGTTTTCGACGTCTACGGGGCGCCACATACCGCGGAATTCGTTGATGCCGCTTTTTGGTACGTCAGCATCCCGCACCGTGTGTTTGCCGCCGAACAGCTCGCGCCGACGCAACCGGCCAACCCCTTCCATGTCCATGAGATTCCGCAACAGGGATTCGTCTTCCAGGACGACAGGATTCGCGTGACTGCCGCGGAGAATTCGCATTACACGTTGATGTCTGCGGAGTCTCGGCAGGAGATGAAGTCCTACGCCGTTCGGATCGAAACGCCTGACGGGGTCGTCGTGTTTACCGGAGACACCGGCCCAAGCGACGCCGTCGCACAGTTGGCAAAAGGCACCGATGTTCTCGTCGCCGAGTCGACCATCGAGAACTATGCGGAGGAAGTGGCGTCTCTCAAGCGTCCCGCCGAACAGAACCACTGGGACCCGCAGCACACGCAGACGATGGCGGCGCATTTCACGGCGTCGCACCTGGACCTGGAACACGTGGCGCAGCTGGCGTCGAAGGCCCAATTCGCCAGTCGGCTGTCTTGCGCTGTCGCCTCATCGATCACTTGGTGCAGGACGTGTTTGGGCTCCAATCCGCCGCTCTCGTCATCCACGGTTGGTCCGCGTCGAACAAGACCAGCGTCACGTGCCGTTCGGCGTCACCTGGCGTCAGCATCATTGGTACGCCGGGCGGCACGATGTCGGTTTCGCCAGCGTGGATCACTCTGGTCGTTGTCGGCGTCTGCATGCAATGCTGACCCTTCTCGACGTACCAGGCCTCCACGCCGGGATGACGGTGAACCGGCGTGTGGCCGGTGGGATGAGCTGCCTGCACCGTCTCCAAGTACCGGACCTCGTACCGCTTTGCTTGAGGAACAGGCAGAGGTCCGATCATGGAGACGCGCTCGCCGCTCGGCGGGCGCCAACCTGCCGGTGCGATCTTGAAAAGCCAGGCCTTGCCGAGCGATTCCACGGCCACTCCTGTCGACGTTCCCTTGGCCTGCTTCGCGGCATCGAGCGAGGGGTACGTGTACAGGTGCCAGAACAGCGGGCCCTCCGGCAGGCTGGCCAGCGTTTCTGACCCGACGATGTAGCACCCGACTTCCTGCGTGCGCTGAGCGGCGGGCATCGTACAAGTAAACGGGCTCGGCGCCGCGGGCGTCTGAGCGCTCGCCATCGGGACCGGTGCGACCACTGAAACGAGCCAGCACACCTTCATGCGTAGATTCATCGTTGGTTCTCCCTTTTGAACGGGCGGTATCAGGGTCTGGCGCAGCCAGAGACGACTCGCCGACTAGTCCTGGACTCGCCGGATGCCGGCTCGCGCCATGCCCATGACCGGTCGGCAGGATACCGGACAAACACCCGCTGCGTAAATGTCAGGTCGGCGAGTGTTTACGCGCCTCGGTCGTGACGGTCACCGGGTCAATACAAGTGACGACCGAGGTTCTGCGCGTGCATCGCGAGATGTAGGCCGACGCTTTTTGACGAGCATCTCCGTCAATGGATCCGAACGGCTGAATTGTGATTGTCAAGTGGCCACTGCTCGTCAGCCAGCGCCCGTACTGATTGCCGAGCTCCGAGCGCCGGATGCGGCAGTCTGGCAATGCACAAGAATGTGACGGCACGATTGGGGCAGCGCCCTGCGAGCACCCTTAGTAACAACGAGTCGCCAAGGGTTTACCGGTCTGCGTGGGAGAGCAAGGCGGCGGTTCAAGAGACCGCTGCACACGCCGCCGCCGGCGCTCTCGCCGCGGAGGCTGGCTTCAGCGACGCCAACCCGACGGTCTTCGGTGAACACGCAGCCGGCTCAGGCGAGCAAACCTCAGGTGTGCCGCGGGTTGGCGGGATGCATCCTTCAGAGAAAAACCGTTGCGTTTTTCTCGCCGCGTTTCGAGCCGTTTGGCATCGAGCGGGAGCCAACTCTGATCGCTGGCAGGGACAATTTCAGGGACAGTAATGGGGACAATCCGTTCCGCGCAAATCGATGCCTGTCGTATACTTAGCTTTCCAGCGCGGTGAGGTGGCCGAGAGGCTGAAGGCGGCGGTTTGCTAAACCGTTATACGGGCCAAAACCTGTATCCAGGGTTCGAATCCCTGCCTCACCGCCAGTTTCATGCCCGGTTTTATTGATCGTTTTTGACCTCAGGCACGCGTCTCCAAAATATCTCCACAACTTTGTACGGCCGGCGTCGGTCCCACCGGCTCGTCCAGTAGTCTGATCGCCGCGTCGAGCGCGGCCGGACTCAGGTGCATGTAGCGCTGCGTCATCGAGAGATCCTGGTGCCCGGCGAGCTCCTGAATCGCCCGGACCGGCGCCCCGCGCATCGCCAGATGCGAGCAGAACGTGTGGCGCAGGATGTGGACGCCCTGATGCGCCAGACCTGCCCTCCGGGCCGCCCGCTTCGCCCGCCACTGCACGATCTGCCGGGTGAACGGCGTCGCATCGTCCTGACAGAGCACGCGCGGACTCCGCAGATGCCTATGGCTGCTCAGCGCCGCCGCGAGGCGCTTGGTGAGCGGCACCTACCGGAGGCGGCCGCCCTTGGGGGCGGTCACCTGTCCACACCAGTCGGAGCGTAAGACGCAGACCTGGCGTTTGGCCAGATCCACGTCCGTCCACTCCAGCGCGATCATTTCGCCGCATCGGAGCCCCGCTTCCCCGCCCAGGAGCACGATGAGGTGCGTCCGGGGATCGATTGTGCGCGCGGCTTCGACGAGTCGCTCGTACTCGGCGAAGTCGTAGAAGAGGGTTGATCCCTTGTCCACGGGCAAGAGCTTGATGGTGCGGGGCATCCGGTCGAGGACGTCCCATTCGACCGCCTTCTTCAACAACACGCTCAGCACGGCCAGGATGTTGTTGACGGTCTTCGGGGACTTCGTCTGGAGGCGGCCCTTCAGCCGCTGCACGTCTTCGGTCCTGATCGTGTCGAGCCGCCGGTGACCGAACGCCGGCAGCAGGTACACGCGCAGGATGGCTTCCTTCGCCGCGATGCCGCTCGGCTTCTGGCGATAGGCTCGCGCATGGCCATCGAGGAATCGCGGGGCGAAGGCTCGGAGGGTTGGGACCTCTTTGGGCGGGCGGTGGGCTTCGGGGCTCATCAGCCGCTGAAACAGCAGCCGCTCGCGCCCTTCGGCCCACCGGAGGGCGGCCGATCGGGACGACACCGGCGCCCGGAGACGCTGTCGCGCCTGCCGCGCGCCGTCGGGCGTGATGACCCGGATGTCCACTTCCCAACCGCCTGTGCGATACGGACGGATTGTGACGCTCATCGCCGATTACTCCTCGGCCGATGGCGCGCGCTTCTGGTCCAGCCAGTCTAGGAGGTCGGCCGACCGAATGAGGACTCGACGGCCAAGC
Source organism: Vicinamibacterales bacterium (assembly GCA_025450765.1). Taxonomy (GTDB): domain Bacteria; phylum Acidobacteriota; class Vicinamibacteria; order Vicinamibacterales; family CAVVIG01; genus JAGWRA01. Next base: position 23,500 of record JANWLS010000082.1, read on the forward strand.
CGCACGATGCCCGGCAGCTGCCGGCGCTCGATCATCGCGTAGATCGCCGCGCGTGTCGTCCGTAGGAGCTGCGCAGCCTCGTCGGCCGTCAGCAGCAGGGGCAGGTTGCTTCCGTCGCCCATGCATCGCCTGCATGGACTTGCGCTCGCTGTCGTTGAACAGCCCGTCGAGATAGTGCGTCGCCGCTTCGCGCTGCGGCCGGCGCGAGAAGCACGCCGCGAACTGATCGGCGAAGGCGCCGAACCGTTGGAGCAGCGCGCGTGCCTCGGCGGCCGTCACGCGACGAAGCGTACGAAATCCTCAGCATTCGTACGAGTGCGAAATCTTGAATCGTGCAGTACGAGCCGTTGAACTTAACAAAGCAGCGGTAGAGCCTGTGAACATGCGGCGTTTGGAGATCTTCGGCACGCTTCAAACCCACATGTTCACAGGTCCTCTTTCACATGACGAACGACCCTTACATCTTCAGAACTCGAACCGTACGCCCAGTTGCAGCGTGCGCGGGTCGAGGAGGCCGTTAATCTGATTGAACCGCGAACCGTTCCGGAGGTTGAAGTTCACTACCGGGTTCGCGTTGGTGATATTGAACAGATCCAGCATGCCCGTCAGGCGGTGCCCCGCGAACGAGACGGACTTGTCGATCCGGACATTCAGCAAGGGGACAGTGTCCGACCGGTTGTTGTCGAGGTTTTCCATCCAGAAGCGCTGGGTGCCGGCGTTCGGCAGGGAGACGGTGATCACGCGGGCGTAGTTCCACCCGCTCTGGATTTGGAAGTTCGCGCCGATACCGATCTCGTAAGGTAACTCGTACCGGCTCGACAAGTGGAACTCCGATCCGGTCGTGGTCTGTCGGTTCGAAATCGTCGGATAAGGATTTTCAAAGTAGTCGGGCGGCGATATGACGTCCGACTGCTGGAGAGGACTATTGGAGAGGTTGTACGGCGTTTCAAGGTCGTTGTAACGCGTCCAATCGTAGCTCAAGTCCAGGAAGAGCCCCTTCTGGAACCGCTTGTTGAAGGCGAATTCGATCGTGTCGTAGTTCCAAGTGCCGCCATCGCCCGGAATCTGGGCTATCACGTTCGGCGCCTCATTGGCGAGTGCGTCGGGAATGTCGAACACATTGAAGTTCTGCACCCCGGCCACCCCTCCATTGAAGCTCTGCAGCGTGACGGGCACCGTGATCGGCACGTTGAAGTTGCCGGCCCAGGCCGTATTGAACGTCGAGAATTGATCGCGCCGCATCTTGCGCACGTAGGCGATGCGGCCCGAGGATTCACCCCAGAACTGTCGTTGCACGGAGAAATCGACTTCGTCTGTGTGGGGGGTCTTGAGGTTCGGGTCTAGCGTCGTGCTGGCGCCGCCCGTCGATTGGATGAGCTGACCGATATCCTGTGGCCCATGGTACAGCCCGTCGTGTTCCGTGTTGAGGAATTTGTACGTCGCCGAACTCGCACCCGTCGGATTCACCGCCGAGAGACTGTCGGCGAAGTTGAAGTAGTAGCGGCCGTAGAACGCCTTGACGGCGGTCTTCCCGTTGCCCGCGGGGTCGAACACGACCCCCACGCGCGGGGCGACGTTGCTGTGCGTGAACAGTGTCTGCCCAGGCACCGTTTGCGCCGTGAAGAATTGCGTCAGGAGCGGGTCCGTTTTGCCGGTGATGTAGTACGGCGCCTGCCGGTCGTACCGGAGTCCGGCCGTCACCGTGATTTTGCTGCTCATGGACCAGCGGTCCTGTGCGTAAAACGCTTCGCGCTTGTTGTCGTTGCTGGGGATCGTCCACGTGCTCCCCAGTTTGGATGGGTCGCCGAGATTCGTCAGCCGAATTTCATCCGGCACGTTATTGCTATCGAGGTACAGGATCGGACCCGATGTGCCGATGCTCCCGAAATTGGACATATCGTTGATCCACTCGAAGCCGAATTTCAGGTCGTGGCTCCCACTGCTCTTCGTCGGCAAATAATACGTCGCATTGCCGTAGACCTGCGGCTTGGCGCGCTCGAGCTCGAAGGGGCCATACGTGCCGCCCTGCGTAAAACCGGCGCCAGTGTCCACCCCCGTTGCCAGGTCGGTTCGCGGTGGATTGGTCTTGAAATCGACAGAGGGCCGCTCCGGAAAATCGTAGCCAAAGTTGCCGACATTGAATTCGCTGAACAGCCGGTTCGACCAGACCCGCCCCCACTTGCCGTTAAACATCCAACTGGGACTGGTCTGCGCCAATGTGGAGGACGGACCACGCGTGGTCGAGAGACCACGGAGCGGCTTCTGCTTCTTGCCCCATTGGTAGTAGCCGATCAAGGTGTCCTTGGAGGACATCTTGTAGGTTTCCTTCGTCGTGAAGTTGTTGAAAATCCCCAGATCGGTCGCGAGATTCGGATTGACACCAGAGATCTGCTTATTGATCTTGAAGTGGTTGAACGCGGCGAAGAACCAGAGGCGATCTTTCTTGACGGGGCCGCCCAGATCGTCGTGATTTTCCCAGAAGAGCAGGTTAGGTTGCGCGGAACCGCCGCGCGCCTGATCCGCGCTGCTGGCGTTGTTGCCAACGAAGCTCTGACCTTCGTAGGTCTGATTGATGAGCGACTTGAACTGATTGCCACCGCCCTTGATCGTCGATATGACGGCCGCCCCTGGCGTGTTCATCGAGACGTCCTGGCCAGCGCCGGTCACCGCAACTTCATTCTGCGAGAAGTAGTCTTGATAGAAACCGGCGCCGCCGGTGCCTTCCGTGGTGTCGACACCCTCGGTGACGACGCGCGTCTGATCACCGATACCAAAGGCTTGATAGCCGGATTGCTGGCTCTTGTGGCTGCCTCCCACATCGAACCCTTCCATGCGCACGCCGGGCGCCTGCGCGATTGCGCCCCACAGATCGGTCGAGGTCGGCACGCCGATTAGCTTCGTGGTGTCCATGGTCGACCCCACTGATGTCGATTGCGTATCGACCACCGGGGACTCGGCCGTGACCGTCACATTCTCTTTCAGCGAAGCCACCTGCAGTTGCGCATCGACCGTCAACGTCTGGCTCAGCGCCAGCACGATATTCTGGCGTGTGTAGGTCTGAAAACCCTGCAATTCGAACTTTAGACTGTAGGTGCCCGAAGGCAGCGAGGCAAACAAATAGGTGCCGTTTGACTCCGAGACGGCGACCTGTGTGCCGATCAGCGCGGGTGAGGTCGCCGTGACCGTCACGCCTGGCAGCACGGCGCCTTGCGCATCCTTAACCGTCCCTGTTAAGTGACTCGTCACGTTCTGGGCGAATGCTGAGCCGGCCATCAGGGCCGTGGTCATCAGGATCAGCCCAAGGTATCGACAACGCTGCATATCGTCCTCCTGCGCGGATTCTCCCGCGCCACGGATGCTCTCAACGGACAACTTGCAAGGGGCCCGAAGACGAGAAACTGGCCTGACGAAAGCCGAGATCGCGCACGCCAGAGGGGACAGCCGCAAGCGACGGCTAACTCGATTGAATGGAACGGCTCGCTGATCGGAACGACGGTGGCCGGTAAGCATTTAGAATGCCGAATCCGCCGGCAAGGCGTCGACGTGAGACGCGACAAAATTCGGGCAATTTTTAGCGCACGAGAAATATTCTCACGTGAAGTTCACGGTGTAGGATCTAAGTATTTGGATTTATTCATTCAGTTGGATTTTGCGCTGATTCGATGGCGAAGCACAGTCCGGGACGCCACTACGGACGCAGAGCCGTCCGCCAGCGACCGTTTTGTTGCCAGGCCAGTTCAGAGACAGATACTCCTCAGGCAGGAAATCAAGAACAGATGACGGCGGACCAACCGCTGATGTGCCCGGCCGGCGATCTCGTCACCGGCCTGTCCGCCGAAATGGGGGTCGATTTTCAGCAACTTGCTCGATTCCACGACCAGTGCAGACCCAGGCTGCCGAGAGGACCGGTGCACGCATATTGGCGGCGGAACGGCCGACACCGCATTCGACGGTTCCGCCGCTCGTTTCCGACGTCAGCCTGCCTGACGGGAACCGCTGCCACCGGTATTCAGGGGAAAGGGACTCCCAGGGTGTCTGGTTACTGTCTCCAGCTGATGTGCCAGTGAAGCTCGTGACGCCGGTTTTAACGAGTCCCTGGTAACTGGCGAGGCCCGTTGATTCAGATCAGCTCGTGGCTACCGCGATGCAAATCACGAACATTTCCCCATCGCCTTACGCAGCTCCGCAGCCGATGCCGAGGGATCGGCGACCTCCAGAATCAGCTTGCGGTACCGCTCATGAGACAGCGACACGATGATCGTCTTGGCCGGATCGTGCACATCCCAGAAGACGAGTTCGCCATGGGTGTAGAAGGTGCCGGCTGCGAGCAGACCAGGCATATTGGTCCCCATCAGCCGGAGGCCATGCCACCAGCCGCTTGCCTGCGCCGG
>JANWLS010000083.1 GCA_025450765.1 Vicinamibacterales bacterium
CCGGTCGCGCAGCAGGCGCGGACGCAGTTGCTCGCGGAGGGCGAAGCGCCGTTCCAGCTCGGGACATCGGAAGGAGCGCCCGCCGAGCCGAGCGCGTGATGCCGCGGCGACCCAACACGATGCGCCGCTTGCTCGCGGGGCTCATGGCGCTGGCGGTGATCCCGCTGGCCATCGCCTGCGGCGAGACGAAGGGCGCGGAGCCATCGCCGGCCGCGATCGCGACGGCGGAGTCGGCGTCGCGCGTCGTGTCGATCACCGGGCCGTCGGGGAAGACGCCGGAGGCGGGCGGCGCCGACGACGACGTGATGCTCAGCGGCCGCGTCTTCGGCTCCGGGCCGACCGGCGTGATCCTCGTGCACACGCGGCTCGCTGATCAGACGGCGTGGTTCCCATTTGCGACGCAGCTGGCGGCGACGGGGAGCTACACGGTACTGACGTTCGACTTCCGTGGTTTCGGAGATTCGAGCGGCGATAAAGACTTCGATGTCGTCGATGTCGACCTGATGTCGGCATACGACTACATGCGTGGTGTGCTGAACAAACGCACCGTGTTCCTCGTCGGAGCGAGCACGGGTGGGACGGCGGCGCTCGTCGTGGGCACGCGCGTGGCCGTAGCCGGCGTCGTATCGATATCGTCGCCCGGAGAACTTCCACCACTGGATGCAGAGGCGGCCGTACAGCAGCTCCATACGCCGAAGCTATTCATCGTGAGCAAGGACGACGTACCGCAGGCGCACGACCAGGCGACGATGGTCGCCGAGGCGCCCGAGCCGAAGGACGAGAGCGTCTACGACGGCAATGCGCACGGCACTGACCTGCTACAGGGGCCGCATGCCGCGGAGGTCGAGCAGCGGGTCATGGAGTTTCTGAGCCAATACGCGACTGCGTCGTCTGGTCGATAGTCGCTCGTTGGTGGTCGTTGAGCAGCGACCAACGACGTTCGACCACGAACCACGACGACGGACCCCATCGATCCACCGACCGCCGACCAGGCGCCGGGCGCGCCACGCGCCGCAGCGCTTGCCGCGCGGGGTGGGCGGGCGTACCCTCGCGATGGAGGATGCGATGGCGCAACCAGCGCTTGACGAACAGAAGGCCGAGCTGATGCCGCTCTCGGAGATTATCGCTTCGCCTATCACGGAGCCAGGCGGCGGCGAGCGGATCGCGCGCGTCAAAGACGTCGTCGTGCGGATGCTCGAAGGCCGCTATCCGCAGGTCGTCGGGCTGGTATCGCGCGCGGCCGGGCCGGCGTTCTTCATTCCGATCGGGCGCGTGGCCGAGCTGAAGCCCGGGCTGGTGCGGCTGTCGTCCGGCGCCGTCGATGTGCAGCGCTTCAGCCGGCGCGACGGCGAGTTGCTGCTGGTGAACGACGTCCTCGACCGGCAGGTGATCGATGTGAAGGGCACGCGCGTCGTGCGCGTGAACGACCTCTATCTGTCGCGGATCGGCAGCGTCTATCGCGTGGTGGCGCTCGATACCGGAGGGCACGCGATCCTGCGGCGCCTGATGCCGGGCGGGCTGCGTGGCCGCTTCGAAGGACGGTCGCTGATCGACTGGCACGAGGTGGAGTACCTCGCGTCGGATACGCCGACGGTGCGGCTGCGGACCGGGCACCTGCAGTTGCGGAAGCTGCGGCCGCAGCAGTTGGCGCGCATTCTCGCCGGGCTGAGCCGGCAGGAGGGCGCGGAGATCCTGTCGTCGCTCGATGAGGAGCAGGCGGCGGATACGCTCGAAGAGATGTCTACCGAGCAGCAGGCGCACTTCCTGAGCGCGTTGCCCGTCGAGCAGGCGGCGGACCTGATCGAGGAGATGGAGCCGGACGAGGCGGCGGACATCCTCGCGAAGGTTCCGCCGGCGCAGGCGGAAGCGCTGCTCGAAGAGATGGAGGAGTACGAGTCGACGGCCGTGCGGCAGCTGCTGACGTACGACCCGGACACGGCCGGCGGTGCGATGACGAACAACGTCTTTCGCATCGGGCCGGAGCAGCCGGTGAGCGACGCGCTGAAGATGTTCGAGGAGTCGGAGGACGCGCCCGACTTCGCGTACTACTTCTTCGTGGTCGATGCCGATGAGCAGCTGCAGGGCGTCCTGAGCCTGCGACAGGTGCTCGTGGCACCGCCGAACGCCGTGGTGCGGGACGTGATGACGCGCGAGCCGGAGACCGTCGGGCCCGATGCTGAGCCGCAGGAGGTCGCTGAGGCGACGGCGGAATATAATCTTCTGGCGATTCCAGTCGTAGCGGACGATGGTCGGTTTCTGGGTGCGATCACGGTGGATGACGTGCTGGAACGGCTGTTGAAGGAATCGTGGAGACGGGGACGAAGCCGCACGTTCGGCGGCTGATCAGAGATGGGCGATTGTTATCACAGACGCGGGGATCGGCACCGAGGAGAAGCATGCCCCGTCGCAGGCTGAGAAAGCCTCGCGGCTGTCACCGCTCGCCCGCCGATTTCCCCGTGTCTTCCTTCTCCTCGCGATCCTTGGGCCTGGGCTGATCGCAGCGAACGCCGGCAACGACGCCGGCGGCATCGCGACGTATTCGGCAGCCGGCGCCCGGTACGGCTACTCGCTCCTCTGGACGCTCATACCGATCACGATCTCGCTGATCGTCGTGCAGGAGATGTGCGCGCGACTGGGTGCCGTCACCGGGATGGGGTTCACGGACCTCGTACGCGAACACTTCGGCGTTCGCTGGACCGCGGCGGTCGTCGTGGCGTTGCTCATCGCGAACTTCGGCACCGCGTTCTCTGAGTTCGTCGGCATTGGCGCGGCAGCGGGGCTCCTGCACTTTCCTCGGGTCGCCGCGGTGCCGATGGCGGCGGTGCTGCTGTGGATGCTCGTCGTGTTCGGCTCGTACAAGATGGTGGAACGGACGTTCCTCGTGATGAGCCTCGCGTTCCTGTCCTACCTCGTCGCGGCGCTCCTCGCGCACCCTGCATGGGGCAGCGTCGCGCGTGGTTTCGTCGTGCCGGCAGTGCCGCCGTCGTTCGGCGGTGCCGTCGTCGTCATGGCGCTCATCGGCACGACGATCACGCCGTACATGCAACTCTACCTGCAGTCATCCGTCGCCGAGAAAGGCATCAGAACGGAGGATTACATCTACGAGCAAGTGGACGTAGTGGGCGGCTCGCTCTTCGGCAACATCGTCTCGGCCGCGATCATCATTGCCGCCGGCGCCGCGCTCTTCGTCCACGGTGGGACCGATGTACACAGCGCCGCGGACGCCGCGAAGGCGCTGCAACCGGTTGCGGGCTCGCTGGCCGAGACGCTGTTCGCGGTCGGATTGCTCGGCGCCTGCCTGCTCGCGGCGCCGGTGCTCGCGCTCACCAGCGCGTATAGCGTCGCCGAGGCGCTCGGGCTCGAGAAGGGCGTCTCCCAGGAGTTCGGCCGCGCGCCTGCGTTCATGGGCGTATTCACAGGCATGATCCTGTTCGCCGCGGGCTTCGCGCTCGTGCCCGGCATACCGTTTACAAGCGCGCTGCTGATCATTCAGATCATCAACGGGCTCGTGCTGCCCGTTGTCCTCGTGAGCTTGCTTCAACTCACGAACGACCGAGAACTGATGGGCAACCGGGCGAACACCACAGTCTTCAATATGATCGGTGTCGTCACCGTTGTGATCGTCATCGCACTGTCTGTCGTGCTCGTCGCGCTGACGGCCACGCGTCCATTCCTGGGGTAAGCCTGCGAAGGGGGTCGTGATGGAGCAGCGTGAACTCGCGTTGCACGACGAAGTCGTCGCGCTCGTACAAGCTGGCCGCTTCGCGCTCGCCGCCGAGCGCCTTCTCGCCGCATTTGCCGCTGACGCTGCGGACGTGCTCGCGCGTCTCCCCGACAGGGAGCGGCTCCAGGTGGCGATGCTGTTGCCGCGGCAGGAGATGGCACGGATTGCCGCCGAGCTGCCGGACGACGTGCGGACCGAGACGCTCGAACAGCTTCCTCCCGGCCACCTCGCGGCCGTACTCGACGCCGCGGACGACGATGTCGTCGCGAGCGTTCTCCGCGATCTTTCGCGCGACCGCGCGGCGGCAGTACTGCGGATGATGTCGCGCGCGTCCGCGGTGGCGCCGCTGCTCGAAGAGGCTGAGGAGACGGCCGGCGGTCACATGACGCGCGCCTTCGTGTCCCTCCGCGCCGAGACCTCCGTCGCCGACGCCGTGGCCTATGTCCGCCGTGTACTGCGGGGCGATGTCTACGGCCGCGACCTCTACGTGGTTGACGCGAACGCCCGGCTCGAGGGCGTGCTCAGCCTGAAGGAGTTGATCATCGCCGAGCCCGCTGCGCTCATCAGGGATGTCATGCACGCAAACGTGATCAGCGGCCATACGGATATGGATCAGGAGGAGATGGCTCGCACGGTCCAGCGGTACGACCTCTTCGCGCTGCCGATTGTCGATGCAGCCGGCAGGCTCGCCGGCGTGGTCACCGTAGACGACGTGCTCGATGTCGTGCAGGAAGAGGCCACGGAAGACTTCCTGAAGTTCGCGGGCGTCGGCGTCGATGAGCGCGCGCTTGGGCCGCTCGCGGAATCGATGCGCCGGCGGCTTCCCTGGCTGGGCGTGAACATGGTGGTCGCACTGTGCGCAGCGCTCGTTGTGAATCAGTTTGACCACACGATCGCGCAGGTCGCAGCACTTGCGGTGTTCATGCCGGTGATCGCGGGGCAAGGTGGCAACGCCGGCGTCCAAACCGCCACCATCGTCGTGCGCGGCCTGGCACTCGATGAGCTGCGGCGCAGCGATCTCGGCCGAGTGCTCACGAAGGAAGTCGCGCTCGGGACGGTGAAGGGCGCGATCTTCGGCCTGGTGCTCGGGCTCATCGCCTTCGGCTGGAAGCACAACCCGACACTCGGCGTGCTTGCCGGGGTCGCCATGTTCCTAAACATGATCGTCGCCGGCGTCGGCGGCGTGCTCATTCCCATGACCCTACGTTACGGTCTGAAGATCGACCCGGCGACGGCGGCCGGAGTCTTCGACACGATGCTTACGGACATCATGGGGTTCTTCATCTTCCTTGGGCTCGCCACCCTGTTCATTAACCGGCTCACGTAGCTTGGGCGTTTCGATCCGCGGTTGGCTTGACCCACATGGGTGGAGGCGACACGCTTTCGCCGAAACTGGATCGCACTCGCTCGTTCGAAAGGAACCTCATGCTGCCGCTGGAAGGCATTAAGATTCTCGACCTGTCGCGGCTGGCGCCAGGGCCGTTCTGTTCGATGATGCTCGGCGATCTCGGCGCCGATGTGCTGCTCATCGAAGCGCCGGCCGACGGCAAGCTGGCGCCGGCGCTCGGCGGCCGCGGCGGCGACATGGAGAAGGCGGCGGCGTACAACATGATGGGGCGCAACAAGCGCAGCATCGTGCTGAACCTCCGGGAGCCCGACGCGCGCGAGATCTTCTACAAGCTCGCGGATACGGCGGACGTCGTGCTCGAGGGCTTCCGGCCGGGCGTGGTGAAGCGGCTCGGCGTCGACTATGACACGCTGAAGCAGCGCAACCCGCGCCTCGTGTACTGCTCGCTCTCCGGCTACGGGCAGACCGGCCCGTACAGCCAGATGGTCGGCCACGACATCAACTACATCTCGGTCGGCGGGGCGCTGGGGATGATCGGCTGGCCGGACGAGCCGCCGGCGATCCCGATGAATATCATCGCGGACTTCGCGGGCGGCGGCATGCACGCGGCGTACGGGATCCTGGCGGCGCTGATCGCGCGCGAGCGGACCGCGTGCGGGCAGTACGTCGACATCGCGATGTCGGACGGCGTGATGTACCTGCTGGCGAGCGTCGCCGGCAGCGTGCTCGCCGGCGGCAAATCGCCGGAGCGCGGCGCGACGGTGCTCAACGGTTCGGTGCCGCACTACAACGTGTA
>JANWLS010000084.1 GCA_025450765.1 Vicinamibacterales bacterium
GACGACGGCGGCCGCACAGGCGGCGACGGCCGGCGTCCGCAGCACCGTGAGGATCGGACCGCGAGAGGCCTGGCCGGCCGGCTGCGGCACGTGCAGAAAGAGGAACGCCACGGCGTCGAGCCCGGCGGCGCCAGCGACAACGAGGAACGGCAGCTCGATGCCGCCGATCTGGTACAGCCAGCCGCCGATCGAGGGTCCGATCATGACGCCGAAGCTGGTGCCTGACATCACGAGGCCGATCACGCGCCCTCGCCGCTCCGGCTCGTAGAGGTCGGCCACCAGCGCGAGGCCGACGACCCACGTGATCGCATCGCCGACGCCCTGGAGCAGCCGCGCACAGAACAGGAGAGGCAGTGTCCGCGCGAAGGCGAACAGGAGGCTGGCCGCGCCGAGGATCACCAGGCCGCCGATGAGCGGCAGCTTGCGCCCGGCGCGATCGGAGATGGCGCCCATCGGCAGCGAGACGGCGAGCAGCGTCACCCCGAAAGAGGCGAAGAGGAGGCCGATGATGGTCGGGCTCGCGCCGAGGCGCCGCGCGTAGTCGGGAAGGACTGGGACTGCGGCCGAATAGGCCACGAGATCGATGAAGGCAGCCGCGGTGACCAGCGTGACGGCCGCCGCGCGCGATCGGCGGACCTGCGCGAACCGGCCGCTCATCGCGCCGGCTTGAGAACGAGGCAGCCGAGCGGCGGCAGCGAGAGAGAGAGCGACTGCGGATAGCCGTGCGCCGCGATCGGTTCGCTGCCGAGCCCGCCGCCGTTGCCGACGTTGCTCCCGCCATACGCGGCGCTGTCGCTGTTCAGGAGCTCCGCGTACCAGCCGGCCTCGGGCACGCCAATCCGGTATGGATGGCGCGGGACGGGCGTGAAGTTGCAGACGACGAGCGTGAAGTCCCGCGCGTCGATTCCTCGCCGGACGAATGCGATCACGCTGTTCTCGAAGTCGCAGCAGTCGATCCACTGGAAGCCGGTCGGGTCGAAATCGATCTGATGGAGCGACGGCTCGCGGCGATAGACCGCATTGAGATCGCGCACGAGCTGCCGGATGCCGGCGTGCGGCGGCATGCCGGCGACGTGCCAGTCGAGGCTCTCTTCGGCATTCCACTCGCGCCACTGGCCGAACTCGTCGCCCATGAAGAGCAGCTTCTTGCCGGGGTGGGTGAACATGAAGCCGTAGAGCACGCGCAGGTTCGCCGCTTTCTGCCACCAGTCGCCGGGCATCTTGTCGAGCATCGCGCGCTTCCCGTGGACGACTTCATCGTGCGAGAACGGCAGGATGAAGTTCTCCGTGTAGGCGTACAGCATCGCGAACGTCAGGTGGTTGTGGCCCCATCGGCGATAGACCGGATCCTGGCCCATGTACTCCAGGATGTCGTGCATCCAGCCCATGTTCCACTTGTAGGTGAAGCCGAGGCCGCCGAGATACACGGGACGGCTCACGCCCGTAAAGGAAGTGGACTCCTCCGCCACGGTGATCGAGCCGGGGAAGCCGGCGTGCGTCAGCTCGTTGAGCTGATGGAGAAAGTCGATGGCGGCGAGGTTCTCGCGCCCGCCGTGCTCGTTGGGAATCCACTCGCCCTCGGCACGGGAGTAATCGAGATAGAGCATCGACGCGACCGCGACGACGCGCAGGCCGTCGGCGTGATACTCGTCCAGCCACGCGAGCGCGCTCGAGAGCAGGAAATTCCGCACCTCGTTGCGGCTGTAGTTGAAGACGAGCGTCCCCCACTCGCGGTGCTCGCCCTGCCGCGGATCGGCGTGCTCGTAGAGCGCGGTCCCGTCGTAGCGCGCCAGGCCGTGCGCATCCTTCGGAAAATGGCCGGGGACCCAGTCGAGGATCACGCCCAGGCCGGCCTGGTGGCAGGCGTCGACGAAGAACTTGAAGTCGTCGGGCGAGCCGAAGCGGCTGGTCGGCGCAAAGAAGCCGATCACCTGGTAGCCCCACGAGCCCGAAAAGGGGTGCTCCATCACGGGCAGCAGCTCGATGTGCGTGAAGCCGAGCGCCTGCACGTACGGAATCAGCTCGGCGGCGAGCTCACGATACGTGAGCGGACGATCGCCCTCCTCCGGCTTCCGCGCCCACGATCCGAGATGGACTTCGTACACGGACATCGGCCGATCGAGCCAGTGATTGTTCGATCGCCGATCGCGCATCCACGTGTCGTCCTGCCAGGCGTACGCCGCGCCGTCCCACACGATGCACGCCGAGCGCGGCGGCACCTCGAAATAACGCGCGAACGGATCGACTTTCTGCTGCAGGTGGCCGTCGCGTGAGCGGACCTCGAACTTGTACTTCTCGCCGGGCCCGAGCCCGGGGACGAAGATCTCCCAGATGCCGTTCGGCACGAGCACGCGCATCGGGTGCACGTGGCCGTCCCAGCCGTTGAAATCCCCGACGAGGCTCACCCGTTCCGCGTTGGGCGCCCAGACCGCGAAGTGGACGCCGACGGCGTCGCCGATCTTGACGAGATGCGCGCCGAGCCGCTCGTGCGCATCGTGATGGGTCCCTTCGCCGAGCAGGTGCAGATCGAAATCGCTCAGCACGCGGCCGTAGCGATACGGATCGTCGATCGTCGTGACCACGTCGTCCTGCCAGGTGATCTGGAAGCGGTAGTCCGGCGCGTCCCCGCCCGACGAGGCCGGCACCTCGGCTTCGTAGAGCCCTTCCGGCACACGCCGGGTCATCGGCACGAGCGGCACCGACCGCGTGCCGTCCGGCTGCAGCGCCGGCGCGCCGACCAGCCGGACCTCCACGGCTTTCGCGGCCGGCTGGAACGTCCGGATGATGAAGCGGCCCGCCCGTCCGGCATGGGGCCCGAGCAGGGCGAACGGATCGCGGCAGCGGCCCTCGACAAGCTCGTCCAGATCGCGCGCCTGCGGCTCGGCAAAGGTGGGCGGGGTCATGGATCCAGTGTGACACAAACACGCAGGCCACAGGCCACGGTCCGCAGCGCTGCCGGCCGGCCGGGTTTGTGTTAGCGTGTGCGGCGGAGGATTCCCCATGAGCCACGAGATCGACACCGATGCCACCGCTCCCAACCGCGGCCGCCGCCGTTTTCTGAAGACTGTTCCGGTCGCGATGGCCGCCGGCCTGGCCACGCCGGCCTTCGCGCGCCAGCAGCCGGCCGGTCCGCCGCCCGCATCGGGGCCGATCACGACATCGGTGCTCAAGGATGCCGAAGCGATCGACGGCATGCACTACACGGACGCCGAGGCGCAGATGGCGCTGCGCAACGTGAACGACAATCTCGAGTCGTACGACACGCTGCGCAAGGTGGACGTGCCGCTCGGCACCGAGCCGGCGTTCACGTTCCGTCCGTACATGGCCGGCAAGAAGCCGACCGGCGCCTCGACGCGCAACGCGACGCTGAAGGTCTCGCGTCCGGCGGTACATCCGGGCTCCTCGCTCGACTCGATCGCCTTCGCACCGGTCATCGCGCTCGCGCCCCTCCTCGAATCGAAGCAGGTGAGCTCGACCGAGCTCACGAAGATGTATCTCGCGCGGCTGAAGAAGTACGGGCCGCCGATGAACTGCGTCATCACCCTCACCGAGAATCTCGCGCTCGAGCAGGCGGCGCAGGCCGATCGGGAAATCCGCGCCGGCCAGTATCGCGGCCCGCTGCACGGGATCCCGTGGGGCGGCAAGGATCTGCTCTCCACCAGGGGCATCCGCACCACGTGGGGCGCGAAGCCCTACGAGAACCAGGTTCCCGACGTCGACGCGACGGTGGTCGAACGGCTGCGCGACGCCGGTGCCGTGCTCGTGGCCAAGCTGTCGATGGGCGCGCTCGCGCAGGGCGACGTCTGGTACGGCGGGAAAACGCGAAACCCGTGGGACATCGAGAAAGGATCGAGCGGGTCGTCGGCGGGCCCCGGTGCGGCGACGGGCGGCGGCCTGGTCGGCTTCGCGATCGGCACCGAAACACTCGGCTCGATCATGTCGCCGTCGAGCACGTGCGGCGTCACCGGGCTCCGCCCGACCTACGGCCGCGTGAGCCGCTACGGCGCGATGGCGCTCAGCTGGACGATGGACAAGCTGGGACCGATGGCGCGCGGCGTGGAAGACTGCGCGCTCGTGTTCAACGCGATCTACGGATCGGACGGGCGCGACACGTCGGTGATGGACGCGCCGTTCCACTGGAACCCGGACGTGCCGCTCTCATCGCTCCGCATCGGCTACGTGCAGAGCGAGTTCGAACGGGCGCCGGCGAACCTGCCCGAGGCGCGGCGGGCGGCCTTCGAACAACAGATGGTGCTGGAGAAGGCGGCGCTGGACGTGTTCCGCAAGGCCGGCGCGAAGCTCGAGCCGATCACGCTGCCCGACTTCCCGGCGCGCGCGCTCACCTACTGTCTCGATGCGGAAGCAGGCGCGGCGTTCGACGATCTCACGCGCAGCCACGGCGTCGACCAGATGGTGCAGCAGGGACCGAACGCCTGGCCGAACACGTTCCGCTCGTCGCGATTCATTCCCGCCGTCGAGTACATCCGCGGCCAGCGCGCGCGGCGGCTGCTCATGCAGCAGATGGATCAGCTGATGTCGACCTACGACGTCTTCATCTCGCCCATGCGCAGCGCGAGCCTGACGATCACCAACTTCACCGGTCATCCGGCCCTCGCGCTCAAGTGCGGCTTCGACGCCGGCATGCCGCAGGCGATCATGCTCACGGGACGGCTCTACGACGAGGCCACGCTCTTGCGCGCCGGCCTGGCCTACGAGCAGGCGACGAAATGGCATACGATGAATCCGGACCTGGAGAAAACGCTCAAGCTGACGGACTAGAAAGGATTCCCCGTGACCTACGCCCGTTTTTCCACCTCGGACGGCGACTTCCGCGTGAAGCTGTTCGAGGAGCACGCGCCCAAGACGGTCGCCAATTTCGTCGAGCTCGCCAGCGGCTCGAAGGAATGGACCGATCCGAAGACGCGCCAGAAGGTGCAGCGCCCGCTCTACGACGGGACGATCTTTCATCGCGTGATCGACGGCTTCATGATCCAGGGTGGCGATCCGCTCGGCAACGGCACCGGCGGTCCCGGCTACAACTTCGCCGACGAGTTCGCGCCGACCCTGCGGCACAACCGCGCCGGCATCCTCTCGATGGCCAACCGTGGGCCGAACACGAACGGCAGCCAGTTCTTCATCACGCTGGCCGCCACGCCCTGGCTGGACGATCACCACACCGTGTTCGGGGAAGTCGACCAGGGCATGGACGTGATCGAGAAGATCGGCCACGTGAAGACGTCGAAGCCGGGAGA